>CAYWZF010000013.1:0-46272 GCA_964461555.1 uncultured Robiginitalea sp.
ATGGAGCACCAGGGGCTGAGCTCGTCCCTCATAAAAGGGATCGTGGCTTCCTACGACAAAATTTCACAAATCCGAAAAGGCTGAGCCCATGGAACTCTTTGACGTTTACCCCCTCTATGACATCACCCCGGTGACGGCTTCGGGTTGCTGGATCACCGATGCAAAGGGGGAACGCTACCTCGACCTCTACGGGGGGCATGCCGTGATCTCCATCGGCCACACCCATCCGCATTATGTAGCCCGGCTCGAGGCGCAGTTGCGCAAAATGGCCTTTTACAGCAATTCGGTGCAAAACCCGCTCCAGCAGCAGATGGCCGACGCCCTGGGGAGGCTTTCGGGCTGTGAAGACTACCGGTTGTTCCTGTGCAATTCAGGGGCTGAGGCCAACGAAAATGCGCTGAAGCTGGCTTCCTTCCACACGGGAAAGGCCCGGGTCATTGCCTTTAAGAACAGTTTCCACGGGCGGACCTCGGCCGCGGTGGCCGCCACCGACAACCCTTCTATCGTGGCCCCGCTCAACGCCTCCCACCAGGTAACCTTCCTGCCCCTGAACGAGCCCGGCCTGCTCGAGGCGGAATTGCAGAAAGGGGATGTGTGCGCCGTGATCCTGGAAGGGATACAGGGCGTGGGGGGGCTCGATATGGCCAGCCCGGCATTCTACCGGGCCGCTTCAGACCTCTGCAAAAACCATGGAGCCGTATTGATCGCCGATGAGGTGCAGTGCGGCTTTGGGCGCAGCGGTCGCTTCTTCGCCTTTCAGCACAGCGGGGCCGGGCCCGGCATCATCAGCGTGGCGAAAGGGATGGGCAACGGCTTCCCGGTTGGAGGCATTCTGATCCACCCCGACATACAGGCCTCCCATGGCTTGCTGGGGACCACCTTCGGCGGCAACCACCTGGCCTGCGCAGCCGTGCTGGCGGTGCTCGAAGTAATCGACAAGGAACAGCTGATGGCACATGCTGCCCGCATGGAGGCGTATTTCCGCGAGCGGGCCTCGGAAATCCCGGCGATCCGACAGGTAAAGGGCAAGGGGCTGATGCTGGGGCTGGCCTTCGACTTTGAGGTGGCCGCGCTGCGCAAGCGACTGATCTTTGAACACCACATCTTTACCGGGAGCGCCAAAGACAAGAAATTGCTGCGCATCCTGCCCGCCCTGAACATACAACCCGGGGAGCTCGACCTTTTGTTCAACGCCCTGAAAAAAGAACTGGCATGAAGCACTACCGCAATTTAGAAGACATCCCCGACCTGCCGGCCTGGCTCAAAACCGGGCAGAAGCTGGCCGCTGACCCGCATCATCTGGGCCGGCCCGGGCAGGGCAAGACCCTGTGCCTGCTCTTTTTCAACAGCAGCCTGCGCACCCGCCTGAGCACCCAGAAGGCTGCCATGTTACTGGGCATGGAGGTCATGGTCATGAATTTCGGCTCAGAGGGCTGGAACCTCGAATTCAGCGATGGCACCCGCATGGACGGGGGTACCGCCGAGCACGTCAAAGAAGCAGCCGCCGTGGTCGGGCAATACGCCGACCTGGTCGGGATTCGCGCCTTCGCCGGGCTGCAGGACCGGGAGGCCGATTACGCCGAACGCGTCCTGAACGGGTTTGTGCGGTACGCGGGGGTGCCCATCCTGAATATGGAGAGCGCCACCGGGCATCCGCTGCAAGCCCTGGCCGACGCCCTGACCATCGAACAACACCGCCGGGTTGAAAAGCCCAGGGTAGTCTTGTCGTGGGCGCCCCACCCGCGGGCCCTCCCCCAGGCGGTGGCCAATTCCTTTGTGCAAATGATGCGCCTGCTGCCCGTGGAATTCACCCTGACCCACCCGCGCGGGTACGAGCTGGCCCCGGAAATAACCGGGGGGCTGAAGCCCGTATACGACCAGGAAGAAGCCCTCGAGGGGGCCGACTTTGTGTATGTGAAAAACTGGAGCAGTTATTCGCAGTACGGGGCCATCCTCAGCCAGGACCCGGCCTGGATGATGACGGCCGACAAGCTGGGCGATGCCCACTTCATGCACTGCCTGCCGGTGCGGCGGAACGTGGTGGTCGAAGACGCCGTGCTCGACGGCCCCCGCTCGCTGGTCATCCCGCAGGCCGCCAACCGCACCGTGGCTGCCCAGCTGGCCCTGGCCCACCTGCTCGACCCGAACCCCTGAACACATCAACCCCATGAAGCAGACCGTATCCATTGTCAAGATCGGAGGCGCCTTCCTCGAAACCCCTGGCCTGGTGGATTCCTTTGTACAGGCCTTCGCCTCCCTGCAAGGGCCCAAAGTCCTCATCCACGGGGGCGGGCAACGGGCCACCGAGCTCAGCACCCGCCTGGGGATCGAACCCCGGATGGTAGACGGCAGGCGGATCACCGACGGGCCTTCCCTCGAGGTGGCCGTGATGGTCTACGCCGGCTGGGCCAACAAGACCCTGGTAGCCCGCCTGCAGGCCCTGGGCTGCCCGGCCCTGGGGGTAAGCGGGGCTGACGGGGACCTGATCAGGGCGCACAAAAGGCCGGTCGGCGCCATCGACTACGGCTTTGTGGGCGATGTGGAAACGGTGAACCTCCCGGCCCTGAAGGCCCTGCTCGAAGCGGGATTCGTGCCGGTCTTCTGCGCCCTGACCCACGACGGAAACGGGCAGTTGCTCAACACCAACGCCGATACCATTGCCGCTGAGCTGGCCATCGCCCTGGGCACTGAATTCGAAAGCCACCTCTATTATTGTTTTGAGAAAGCAGGGGTGCTCCGCGATGTGAACGACCCCGGGAGCGCCATCCCGAAAATCGACCCGGCGGAGTATGAAACCCTGAAGGAGGAAGGGCTGATCGCAGCCGGCATGCTGCCCAAGCTCCACAATTGCTTCCAATCCCTGCAGCGCGGGGTGGGGCGGGTCTTTATCGGCCCTCCCTCTTTGCTGACGCCGCAGCGGGAAACCTATACAGAGATCACCCTATGAACCGCATCGAGGAACTGACGGCCAGCGCCATAAAACTGCTCAGGGACCTGATCGAAATCCCTTCCTTTTCCGGGCAGGAGCACGACACGGCCCGTCGCATCGCCTCCTGGCTCGAAGGGGAAGGCATTGCCGTGCAGCGGCGCGGAAACAATGTCTACGCCTTCAACCGGGATTACCGGGAAGGCAAACCCCTGTTGCTGCTGAATTCCCACCACGACACGGTACGACCCAACAGCGCCTACACCCGTGACCCGTTCAAAGCCAGTGTGGAAGAAGGCAAACTCTTCGGCCTCGGGAGCAATGATGCCGGGGGGGCGCTGGTGTCGCTCATGGCCTGCTTTGCCTACTGGTACCCGCAGGAAGGCCTCTCGCACAACCTGGTGCTGGTGGCTTCGGCCGAAGAAGAGAATTCGGGCCCCAACGGCCTCAACAGCATGCTGGAGGTATTGCCCCCCATCGATGTGGCCATAGTTGGGGAGCCCACCCTGCTCGACCTGGCCATTGCCGAAAAAGGGCTGGTCATCTTTGACGCGGAGGTCGCCGGCACCCCTTCCCACGCGGCCCATCCCAACGACGACAATGCCATTTACAACACCATCGCAGTGCTGGAGTGGTTCAGGCAGTTTAAATTCCCCAGGGTTTCTGAAGTGCTGGGGGAAGTGAAGCTCACCGTGACACAGATCAATGCAGGCACCCAGCACAACGTGGTGCCCGCCAAAGTTGATTTGGTGATCGACGTGCGGGTGAACGACTGCTATTCGAACCGGGAGATTGCCGACATTTTGCAGGCAGAGGCCCCCTGCAGGCTTAAGGCGCGATCGCTGCGGCTGAATTCATCGTGCATTGCCCCCGACCACCCGCTGGTACAGGCGGGCATCCGTTTGGGCCGCGGCACCTACGGCTCCCCCACCCTTTCAGACCAGGCGGCCCTGAGCTGCCCTTCCCTGAAACTGGGGCCGGGCGACAGCCGGCGCTCCCATTCAGCCGATGAATTCATCTACCTGGAGGAGATCGGGCAGGGGATCGCCCTGTACATCGCCATGCTGGGGCAGCTGCTGCGGGAAGAATAGGTTTTTGAAGCAATGGGGGTATCATTTGCGAAACAGCCTGAAAGGGGGTTGCAGTGAAAAATAGTAGTTTTACCGTGGGGGTAGCAGGGGGAGGTTCCCCTTATTATGAGACAACCCACCTAAGAAAACAGGGATATGAAACTATGGGACAAGGGCATTGGCCCGGATGAAAAAACGGACCGCTTCACCGTGGGGCACGACCGGGAGCTGGATCTGATCCTGGCCCCCTACGATATCAGGGCCTCCCGCGCCCATGCGCGTATGCTTGGCGAAATCGGCCTGCTCACCCCTGCCGAGACCCGCGACCTGGTCAGGGAACTCGATGCCATGGAAAGGGAAGCCGAAGCCGGCCGGTTCACCATCGAGCCCGAGTTTGAAGACATGCACTCGAAGATCGAATACCTGCTCACCCAAAAACTGGGCGATACCGGGAAGAAGATCCATACGGCCCGGTCCCGGAACGACCAGGTGCTGGTGGCCCTGCAGTTATACCTTAAATCGGAGCTGAACGGGATTCAGGCGCGCGTAAAGGCCCTTTTCGATGTGCTGATGGCCCTGGCAGAGCGCCATAAAGACGTTTTGCTGCCCGGTTACACCCACCTGCAGATCGCCATGCCCTCCTCTTTCGGCCTTTGGTTCTCGGCCTATGCCGAAAGCCTGGTTGACGACATCTACCTGCTTCAGGCAGCCTGCAAGGTTGCCGACCAGAACCCCCTGGGAAGCGCGGCCGGATACGGCAGCTCTTTCCCGATCGACCGCGACTTCACCACGCGAGAGCTGGGCTTCTCGGCCCTGAAGGTGAATGTGGTGGCCGCCCAGATGGGTCGCGGCAAGGTCGAACGCACCGCGGCAACGGCCCTGGCAGCCGTGGGGGCCACCCTGGGCAGGCTGGCCATGGACGTATGCCTGTACATGAGCCAGAATTTCGGTTTTATCGGCTTCCCCGACCGATTTACCACCGGGAGCAGCATCATGCCCCATAAAAAGAACCCTGACATTTTTGAACTGATCCGCGGCAAGTGCAACCTGCTGCAGGGGGTGCCCGGGCAGCTCACCCTGCTCACCACCAACCTGCCCAGCGGGTATCACCGCGACCTGCAGCTGACCAAGGAAGTGCTACTGCCGGCGGTCGAATCCCTGAAATCCTGCCTCGAAATGGCCACCGAAAGCCTCAGGGAGATCCAGGTTCGCAAAGACATCCTCGACGACCCCAAATACGACTACCTCTTCAGCGTGGATGCCCTCAACCAGCTGGTGAGCAGCGGCCTCCCCTTCCGGGATGCCTACCGGCAGATGGCCGCCTCTATTGAAGATGGGAGCTACAAGCCCGTAAAAAGCGCTTCCCACACCCACCAGGGCAGCCTGGGCAACCTGTGCCTCGACCGCATCCAGGCCAAGATGGACCAGGCGCTGGCCGTTACGGGATCATCCGAAGGTTGATGATCTCCTGCTTGGTAAGCGGGCGCCAGTGGCCGCGCGGCAGGTCCTTTTTGGTGAGCCCTGCAAACACGACCCGGTCCAGTTTGACCACCTCATAGCCAAGGTGCTCGAAAATGCGTCGCACAATGCGGTTGCGGCCACTGTGGATCTCAATCCCCACCTCGCGCTTTGAGGCCCCGTCAATGTAGCTCACCTCGTCGGCCGTTACAGGCCCGTCTTCGAGCTCAATGCCTTCGCGTATCTTCTGCAGGTCGGCCGCCTTCAGGGTGCGGTTCAGCTCCACATGGTAGATCTTGCGTACCCCGTGCCTCGGATGGGTCAGCTTTTTGGCCAGTTCCCCGTCGTTGGTAAAGAGCAGCAGCCCCGTGGTATTGCGGTCGAGCCGCCCCACCGGCACCAGCCTGGCGCGGGTGGCCCCCGAAATGAGCTCCATCACGGTACGTCGCCCCTGTTCGTCGCGGGTGGTGGTAATGAAGTTCTTGGGCTTGTTCAGCAAAATGTATTCCTTTTTCTCGGCCTGGAGCAGGCGCCCGTCAAAGCGGACCTCGTCGGTGGGGCGCACCTGGTAGCCCATCTCCGTAATGGTCTGCCCGTTCACCGTCACGTTGCCTGCGGCAATATAGGTGTCTGCCTCCCGCCTCGAGCAGACCCCTGAATTGGAGATATACTTGTTCAGCCGTATCAACCCCGGCTCCTTCGGCCGGCCGGGTTCCGGATTTTCGATGGGCGCATTGCCCCGGGCAAAGCTCTTTTTCCGGAAATTGCCGCCGCCCCGGCCCGATGCCCGGCGGTCTTGCCCGTCCCCGTCCCTTCCGTGGGGTTTGCGGCCCCTGGGCCCACGCGATCTGTTCATACCTGCTTTTCGGCAAAGGTACTAAATCGGATGCGGACCCCTCCTATGCTTTCAGAGGATCCGGTTGAGCACCAGGTCAACATCTATAAGCAAGATCCCGAACACCCCTGAAACAATGATGAACTTCAGGATGTTGTGCAGCCAGACATAGTGGCGCTTCCTGCTGGCCTTCCACAACAAAACCAGGAACAGCAGCAACAGCAGGCTGCTGGGGATGAAATACAGGTACATATACCCGATATCGAAGTGCCGGATGAGCAGAAAGGCCGGCACCAGGGCAAGCAGCACCAGCAGGGTCACGTAGCGCTTGGAAACCACCGTCCCGTACCTGACGGCAATGGTCCTGTAATTCTGGGCCAGGTCACCGGCGATGTTCTCCATGTCTTTGATGAGCTCCCGGCTCAGGATGAGCAAAAACAGGAACAGGGCGTGCACGAAGATCACGGTCTCGAAATTGTGGTAATAGACGAACACGGCAAAAAAGGGGGCAATGGCCAGGGTGGCCGAAACGAAGTTGCCCAAAAAGGTGATCCGCTTGAGTCGGTGCGAATAGAGCCATATCCCGAAAATATAGGCCGCAAAGAACAGGGCGGCGCGGAATGAAACGTAACTGCCCAGCAGCACGGCGGCGAAATTGAGGGCAAAATACGCGTATATCTTGGTGCGCTGGGGCACCAGCCGGTCGAGCAGGGTCTTGCGCGGCTTGTTGATCAGGTCTTTCTCGGAATCGTAGAAACTGTTGATGATGTAACCCCCGGCAATGACCAGGGCCGAACAAAGCACGATGATGAAAAGGTTCGGGTCAAACACCACGCTCCGCAGGGGCCGCTCAGGGGCCAGGATGTATACCGACGCCAGGTACTGGGCCAGGGCGATGATGCCGATATTGTAACCCCGTATGATGGAGATCAGGCTTAGCGCCTTGAGTGCCAGGATTCGGTTCTTCCGGCTGACCATGCCATCGGGCTTAGAAGTTGTAGACCACTTCCAGCCGATGCCCCTGCAGCGCTTCTTTGGCTTTTTCCAGGTCTTCAGTGAAGCCGAGGATATATCCCCCGCCTCCTGAACCACACAGTTTGAGGTAATACGCGTTGGTCTCGATGCCCTGTTGCCACAACTGGTGGAACTCTGCCGGGATCATGGGCTTGAAGTGGTCGAGCACCACATGCGAAAGCTTTTTGATGTTGCCGAACAGGGACGGGATGTTCCCGCTGAGGAAATCCTCCACGCAGGCGTCTGTGTACCGGATAAACTGGTTCTTCAGCACCTTGCGGAACCCTTCCTGCTTCAGCTTTTCCATGAAGATCTGCACCATGGGGGCGGTTTCGCCCACAATGCCGCTGTCGAGCAGGAATACGGCCCCTTTGCCTTCCGGGTTCTGGGAAGGGAGGCTGGTAGACTCGATATGGTCTTTGGAATGGATCAGGATGGGGAGGCTCAGGTAGCTGTTGAGCGGGTCAAGGCCCGATGACTTCCCGTGAAAAAAGGACTCCATTTTGCCGAAGACCTCCTTGAGGCGGAGGAGCTTTTCGCGGGTGAGGTTTTCGAGCACCGTTATCTTGTCGAGCGCATACCGGTCGTATACGGCAGCCACCAAAGCCCCGCTGCTGCCCACGCCGTAACCCTGCGGGATGGAGCTGTCGAAGTACATGCCCTCGTCCAGGTCTTTGCGGAGCAGCTCGAGGTCGAACCGGGTCCCTTCAGGGTCTTCCTGCTGCAGGCGCCCGAGGTGAGCGGCAAACTGCCGCAGGTTCTGGTTGGAGCGCAGCGCCTGCCCGTCGGGATTGGCCTCTTTTTTCAAAGCCCCCTTGAAGAAATTGTAGGGAATGGAAAGCCCCCGGGAGTCCTTGATAATTCCGTATTCTCCAAAAAGCAGGATCTTAGAATAAAAGAGCGGTCCTTTCATGCGCGTACAGGATAATGGAACCAAAAATACAAACTTTCCTCCAAATGCGCTGAAAATAATACCCTTAAGCCCATTACAGGCCAGGCGCTCCCCTGTTTCCGGGCAGGAAAGGGTCTCAGATCCGGCTGGCACCCGTACCGGTGCGGTCGCACAGGTGATGGCCCTGCTGGCAGTAACCCAGCAATTCCCTGCGGATAAAGGGGTACACCTCAGGGGCGGCACTTTCGGGGTACAGCACGTGTACATTGGCCCCGGCATCGAGGGTAAAGCATACCGGCTGCCCGCTTTCGGCCCGGTATTCCCGGATGCGTTCCAGGATTCCCAGGGTTTCGGGCTTCATCAGCACATACGACGGGTGGCTGGTGAGCATCATGGCGTGCAGGCTCAGGGCTTCATTCTCTACCAGGTCCATGAAAGACATCAAGTCTCCCCCCTGTAAAATTTGCTGCAGGCGGTCGAGATTTTGCCGGGCCTGGGCGAAGCGGGCCTGGGCAAAGGGGTGCCCGTGCATGAGGCCGTGCCCGGCACTGCTGCTCACCTGCTTGCGGCCCTTGTCGACCAGGAGGATGGTATCGTGGAACCCCGTGAAAACCGGGTGTACCTCCCCGGGGTACGGGATGGCATAGAGGTCGGAGCTGCCGGGCAAACCCGGGTGGGAACCCCACAAAACCAGGCCGCCGTCTATGCTGCGGGCCGCCGAACCGGAACCCAGTCGCGCCAAAAAGGATGCCTTGCGCTTGAAAAACTCCGGCGACATTTCGGGGAAGAGGCCCCGCTCGAGGTCCATCAGGCAGAGGGCCAGGGCCGCCATGCCGCTGGCCGAGGAGGCGATTCCGCTGCTGTGCGGGAAGCTGTTCGAGGTGTGTATTTCCATGCTAACCCCGCGAAGGAAAGGCTGAAACGGCAGGGCGTGCTCGAGGAACTTCCGGATCTTGGGTTCGAATTCCGGGGCGGGGCGCCCCTCGAAGAATACCCTGGCCGGCGGCACGGCCTCTGGCTTCGCGAGCCGTTCAAACCGCACCTTGGTGCGCGTGCGGCAGGCGTCGAGGGTAAAGCTGACCGAAGGATTGGCGGGCAGTTGGAGGCCTGTTTTCCCCCAGTACTTCACCAGGGCGATGTTGCTCGGGGCCTGCCAGGCCACGGTTCCGGCGTCGGGTAAGGCAGGGGCCGGCTTGCATTCGAAATCCTGCAGGTTCATGCCAGTTCTTTTGGCAAAGATAGGCCTTCTTGCCCCGGCCTCATAATGTAAAAAATCCCTACTTTAGGAACATGAGAGCGCAAAAACGAACCTACGTGCGAATCGGGATATCAGTTGTCGTATGCCTGCTGATCGGAGCCCTTTCGGGCTTTGCCACGCAAAGCTCGGTAGACACCTGGTATCCGGAGCTGGCCAAACCCGACTTTACGCCCCCCAACTGGCTGTTTGCCCCGGTCTGGACGCTGCTGTACATCCTCATGGGGATAGCGGCCGGCCTGGTATGGGCCCGGGGGCTGCACCACATCTGGGTCAAGACCGCCCTCTACTATTTCGGGTTCCAATTGTTGATAAACGGCAGTTGGAGCCTCGTTTTTTTCGGCCTGCAGAACCCGCCGGTGGCTATGGGGGTCATAATTGTGCTGGCCGTGCTGATCGTGCTGACCATCCGTTCGTTTAGGGTGGTGAGCAAACCCGCCGCCTGGCTGATGGTACCCTATCTGCTGTGGGTGCTTTTTGCCAGTATGCTCAACCTGCGGATCGTCCAGCTGAATTGAGCGGCCCGGTTCGCCTGCCCGAAAGGGGGCGGGTGGCCCTGAGTGGCCGCATTTTCAGGAGTTCCGGCAATTCCGGGAATATTCCTTATTTTTAAACCAGCCCCCGGGCCACCCGTCACACCAAACCGAACCGATGGAAGAATATATCCTTGCCCTGGACCAGGGGACCACCAGTTGCCGGGCCCTGCTGTTTGACCGGAAAGGCCGCATCATCTCAACCGCCCAGAAAGAATTCACCCAGTACTTCCCCCAGCCGGGATGGGTGGAACACGATGCCGAGGAGATCTGGGCCGTGCAATCGGGCATGGCGTCGGAAGCCCTGGCCCGGAAAGGGATACGCCCTGCCCAGGTAAAGGCGATCGGCATCACCAATCAGCGCGAGACGGTGGTGGTCTGGGACCGGCAGACCGGGCTGCCCGTGCACCCTGCCATTGTGTGGCAAGACAAGCGGACGGCCGACTACTGCGAAGAACTGAAGGCCCGGGGGTACCAGGAGCTGGTCAGGGAGCGCACCGGCCTGGTGATCGATTCGTATTTCTCGGGCACCAAGGTCAAATGGATTCTCGACCAGGTGCCGGGGGCCCGCGAAAAGGCCCGCAAGGGCGAGCTGCTGATGGGCACCATCGACTCCTGGCTCGTCTGGAACATGACCGGGGGCGCCCTGCATATCACCGACGTGACCAACGCCTCGCGCACCCTGCTTTTCAACATCCACACCCTGGCCTGGGACCGGGAGCTGCTCGAGCTGCTCGACATCCCCGAGGCCATGCTGCCCGAGGTGCGGGAATCGAGCGAGGTTTACGGGGCCACCACCGATGCTTTCCTGAAGCCGGGCATTCCGATAGCCGGGATTGCCGGCGACCAGCAGGCCGCCCTTTTCGGGCAGATGTGTACCTCAGCGGGCATGGTCAAGAACACCTACGGGACAGGCTGCTTCATGCTCATGAATATCGGCAGGGAGCCCATTGTTTCCCAAAACAATCTGCTGACTTCCATTGGTTGGAAGATCAGGGGCGAAACCACCTATGTGCTGGAAGGGAGCATCTTTATTGCCGGGGCTGTGGTGCAATGGCTGCGCGATGGGCTCAAGATCATCGCCACCTCTGCCGAGGTAGAGGCCCTGGCCACCAGCGTGCCCGGCTCTGACGGGGTTTATCTCATCCCGGCTTTCGCCGGCCTGGGGGCGCCCCACTGGAACCAGCGGGCCCGGGGGGCTGTTTTCGGGCTGACCCGGGGCAGCACCGACGCACACATTGCCCGGGCAGCCCTGGAATCGATCGCCTACCAGACTATGGATATCCTCAAGGCCATGGAGGCAGATTCGGGCATCCCCATCCGGGAAGTACGGGTAGACGGGGGGGCCACCATCAACAACCTGCTGATGCAGTTCCAGGCCGACGTGCTCAATACCGAAATCGTGCGCCCGGTGGTGGTGGAAACCACCGTGATGGGCGCCGCCTTCCTGGCAGGGCTGGCGGTGGGGTACTGGGGCGGCATCGAAGACATTCAATCGATCTGGAAGACTGAAATCCGGTTTGCCCCGACTGCGGAGCGGAGTTCGGTCGAAGCCGGCATCAGGGGATGGTACCGGGCGATCAGGGCCCTGGAGGCCTGGTCGTCAGACCCAGGGAAATAAATCAAAAAGCGGAACGCATGACAGCATTTACGGCAGAAATCATCGGGACCTTCCTGCTCATCCTCTTGGGTTGCGGGGTTGTAGCCAACGTGGTTTTGCAAGGGACCAAGGGACAGAACAGCGGCTGGATCGTGATTACCACCGGGTGGGCCCTGGGGGTCTACGTTGGGGTGGTGGTGGCCGGGCCTTACAGCGGCGCCCATATCAATCCTGCGGTAACCCTTTCCCTGGCAGTGGCCGGGAAGTTCCCGTGGGCTGATGTGGCCCCGTACATCTGTGCCCAGTTCATCGGCGCCATGCTGGGGGCCCTGCTGGTATGGCTGGTGTACCGCGACCATTTCGCTGCCACCAAAGACCCGGCAGCCCTGCTCGGGGTATTCGGCACGGGCCCGGCCATCCGGAACCTGCCCAGAAACCTCCTGGCGGAAGTAGTGGGGACTTTTGTTTTGATGTTCACCATCCTGTACTTCACCAACGCCACCCTCGACAACCCCGGGACGGTTATCGGGCTGGGCTCCCTGGGGGCAATTCCGGTGGCTTTTCTCGTCTGGGGGATCGGGCTGTCGCTGGGGGGTACGACCGGGTATGCCATCAACCCGGCGCGCGACCTGGGCCCCAGGCTGATCCATGCGCTGGTGCCCATAAAGGACAAAGGGGGAAGTGACTGGGGGTACAGCTGGGTCCCGATCGTCGGGCCCCTGGTGGGCGGAATCCTGGCCGCCCTGGCCTATCTTGCGCTCTCCTGATCCCGAAGGCGGGAAGCGATCGCGCCGGCCGCCAGAAAGGAGCCCGTCCAGGCGTTCTGGAAATTGAACCCCCCGGTAATGGCATCTATGTCGAGTACCTCCCCTGCCATAAAAAGCCCGGGCAGCTTTTTGCTTTCAAAGGTCTTAAACTGGATTTCCTTTAAGGAAACGCCCCCGGCGGTTACGAACTCCTCTTTGAAGGTGCTTTTGCCGGTTACCTCAAATACGCCGGCCGAAAGCTGTTCTGCCAGGCGGTCCAACCCGGCAGAAGACACCCCGGCCCAGCGGGTTTCGGGCCCGATGCCGGCCGCTTCGGCCAACCGCGTCCAGAGGCGGGCGGGAAGCGGCAGGGCCCTGCTGCGCCAGACGGTCTTTTTCAGGTCGGCTTCCCGAACCTGGTTCAACAGGGGTTTCAGGGCGCCCCGGTGGTATTCGGGCAACCAGTTCACCCGAATCTGAAAACGGTACCCACAGGCGGCAAAGTAGCGCGCGCCCCAGGCCGAAAGCCGCAGAATGGCCGGGCCGCTGAGGCCCCAGTGCGTAACCAGCAGCGGGCCTTCGGCCGTAAGCTGCCCGCTGCGCTGGGCCTTGCGAAAATTGACCGCGGCCACCGGCTCATCAGCCGACCGCGGCGGAAGCACTTCGATGTGGGCGGCCGCACTGATCCCCTGCAGGCCGCTCAGGCGCGTATCGGCGATACGGAACGTAAAGAGGGATGGCACCGGGGGCACAAGCCGGTGCCCCAGCTGGCGCAGGTTGTTCCACACCGCGGTGCTGCTGCCCGCGCAAACCAGCAAACAGCGCGCCTGGTAATCCCTTTCGGAGGTCTTTACTACCCAGCCCGCCCCGGGTGGGTCAACCGGGCTGAAGCCCGTTACCCGGCAACTCGCCTGTGTTCTGACCCCCAGCCTCGCGGCCTCGTCCATCAGCCCGTCAATCACCGTCTGGGAACGGTCGCTTCGCGGAAAGACCCGTCCGTCGGCCTCGGTTTTGAGGGCTATCCCAAGGCCTTCGAAAAAGGCCATGGTGTCGCGGCTGGCGTGGACGTGGAAGGGGCCGATGAGCTCCCGGCCACCCCGCGGATAATGCGAGGCCAGCTGCATGGGCTCCATAGGCCGGTGGGTCAGGTTGCACCGCCCCCCTCCCGAAATGCGCACCTTGGAGAGAAAGTCCTTGTTTTGTTCCAGGATCAGGATGCGGGCCCCCGGGGCCTGGCGGGCCGTATGGATGGCCCCGTAGAACCCGGCTGCCCCCCCTCCGATAACGATCAGGTCAAGCATCAACGCATCAGGTCGGGGTAATTCGTAAAGATCCCGTCTACCCCCATGGCCCTGAGCTCTTCGAATTGCTTTGGTTCGTTGACGGTCCAGACATAGATCTTATACCCGGCTTCGTGGATGGCCTCTGCCTTTTCAGGGGTTATTTTGCCATAGGCCGGGTTGATGGCCTCAGCCCCGAGTTCGCGGGCCACTTCCAGGGCATCGAGGGGGTCGCCTTCGGTGAGCACGGCTATACGTGCATTGGGGTCCAGGGCGCGGTAGGCCCGGAGCTCGTCCCAATTGAAGCTCGATATCAGAAACTGGGAAGGGTCCCACCCCTCCTTTTCGCAGTAATAGGAGGTGATGTGATGGACGCGTTCGGCCGTATCGGCCCCCTTCAGCTCAATGTTCAGCGGAATACGGTGGGCCATCAGCCTGAGCACATCCTGCAGCATGGGAATCTTGTGCCCTCCTTCAAGGGTCAGCTGCTTGATTTCAAACAAGGTGTAGTCTTCAATGTATCCGCCGCTGTTCGCAAGGCGGTCGACGGTTTCATCGTGGAATACCACGATCTCGCCGCTCTTGGATTTAAACACGTCGATCTCGATCATGTCGACCCCCAGGTCGAGCGCCTTTTGCACCGAGGCCAGGGTATTCTCAGTCTCATACCCCATCGCCCCCCGGTGGCCGATGATCAATGGCTTGCTGCCGAAATCGCTACAGGCACTCATACTGCAAATAAGAATAATTCCCGCAAAAATTCTCATGGCATAGTGAATTTGTCGGCCTAAAATACAAACTCCTGAGGTTTCGGCCCGAAAGGCCGGTGACATAATTCCTGACCATAAAGCCTATCGGAGAGGAATATTATTTATATTTAATTCACTATTAACCAATTAAACAACTCGATCATGTTCAACAAACAAAATCTATTGGCCACCCTGGCGGGGGCCGCAGCCCTTTTCCTGCTGGGATGGGTCATCTGGGGAATGGCCACCATGAGCTTCTTCGAAGCACATTCCAACACCTCCCTGATGAAGCCAGACGCCGAAATGAACCTCCTGTACGTATTTCTGGGCAACCTTTTTGCCGCCTTCGCCATGAGCAGCCTGTACGGGAAATGGGCCCGGGGGCACCACAGCGCCACGGAGGGCCTGAAGTTCGGAGCCTGGATCGGCTTGTTCGTGGGGCTTGGCATGGGACTGGTCTGGATGGGGACCAGCAACATGATGGACACAACCGGCCATGTGGTCGAGGCCGTGCTCGACATTGTGTACTACGCGATCGGGGGCGCTGTGATCGCCCTGGTCTACAAGGCCACGGCCGCCAAAGAAGCTGCCTGATACTCCCGGGGCAAATTCAAAGCCGGCCGGGGTTTCCCCGGCCGGCTTTTTTACGGTTGCAGGCGCAGGATGACCGATTCGAGGGGGGCCAGCTCGAGGCTGATTGCGGCCTGCCCTTCTGATACGTTCAGGGTGAAAGGCTTCGCCCCGTAAAGCATTTCCTCCAGGGGGTATGCCCCCTCTTTGAGGCCCCATTGGGCCACCACTTCCCCCGGAAGCTTCAGGTCAAGCGCATAAGAGCGCCCGGCATCAAAATTACTGACGATGACCAGGCGGTCTGCTCCCTTCCAGCGCACGAAGGAATAGACCCGGTGGTCATAGCCGGGGGTATGCTCCTTGTTGTAATAATGAATATCTGTATAGGCTCCCATCAGCGCCTCGCTTTCAAGGGTGAAGGTGAGCAGGCGGCGGTAAAAATCGCGCAGCCCGCGCTCTGAAGGGCTCAGCGCACCCCCGTCGAACGCCCCGGCATTCATCCAGCGCTGGTGGTGGGGCACCCCCACGTAATCGAAGATGGAGGTGCGCGAAGGCTTGCCGAAGCCGGCGTCTTCGGCCCCGGGCTCCCCTACCTCCTGCCCGAAATAAATCAGGGTGGGCGACGTGCTCAGGGTAGCCGAAACCACCATGGCCGGGCGCGCCAGGTCTGGGTTGCCGGCGAACTCCGGGGAGGCGATGCGCTGTTCGTCGTGGTTCTCCAGAAAATGGAGCATATGGTGCTCGATATCGGCCAGCCCCTGCTGTACCACGGGGATATGGTCGGTCCAGCCGTACCCTTTGATGATGTGCTTGAGGCTGTCGTAAAGCTCAACCTTGTCATAGAGGTAGTCCATCTTCCCTTTTTGGATGTAATCGCGGTACAGGGCCGGGTTGTATACTTCCGCCAGGAGGAAGGCCCCCGGGTTGCGGGCCTTGATGTGGGCATTCAGGTAGCTCCAGAACTCCACGGGCACCATCTCGGCCATATCGTAACGGAAGCCGTCTACGCCCTGCTCGAGCCAGTAGAGGGCAATATCCCGGAATTTGATCCAGGAAGAGGGCACCTCCCGGTCTTTCCAGAATTCGAGGTGGGCCCTGGCGTCTTTTTCCCGGTACACCTCGGGGAGGGTATCGAAATCATACCCGCCGTCTGGGCGCACCCCGTAATTCACCTTGACGGTTTCGTACCAGTCGTTCATGTCGGGGCGTGCCAGGCGGGAGCCGTTCCCGGTCCACCGGGCCGGGTTTTCGTCAAACCTGCCATCGGCCAGGGGGTGGGCCTCCCCGCCCAGGGGGCGGTAGCCGTCGCGCCAGGTCGGCACCTGAAAGGCCTGCCCGGGCAGGTAATAGAAGTTGTTGTCCCGCCCGTATTCCACGCCCGTGTCGTCATCTGCCCCGAAAGGGCGGTGCCCGGGCGGGGTTGAGGCGCCGTCGTATCGCCGGGCCACGTGGTTGGGCACGATGTCGATGAGCACCTTCATGCCTGCCTGGTGGGTGCGGTCTACCAGGGCCCGGAACTCCTCGAGGCGCCTGGCCGGGTTGGTGGCCAGATCGGGGTTCACGTTGTAATAATCCCTGACGGCGTATGGCGAGCCCGCCCGGCCTTTGACCACATCCGGGTCGTCACCGGAAATCCCGAAATCGCTGTAATCGGTAACCATGGCATGGTGCAAAACCCCGGTATACCAGATATGGGTCACCCCCAAATCCTCAATGGCCGACAGGGCCTGTGGGGTGAAATCGGCAAATTTTCCAACCCCGTTCTCTTCCAGGGTCCCCCATGGCTTGTTGGTCGTATTGGTATTCCCGAACAGGCGTGTAAATACCTGATAAATGACTGTTTTACGTTCTTGTTTCATAGGTGGATCAACAGGTTTGGCCTCCGGGGATGGCTCCCCGTTCCCGCAGCCGCAGAGCAGCAGTAAAGACAAACAGGCGAAAATGAATGGACTCTTGCGCATCGCTATCGGGCCGGGGTTAACAGATAGGCCCCCTTCCGGGCTAAAGATACGGATTCGCCCCAGAGCATTTGGCCTCCCCCGACCAGGTCGATGAATTCCTGTCCCTGCAGGCCCAGTTCAGCGAAACGGTTGAGGGGCAGGGTTACCGGCTTCTCATTTTTGTTCAGGATCAGCACGACGGTTTCGCCTTCGGTTTCCCGGGCCATCACATAAATGCCCTTTTCCGGGGCGAAATGGCGGGTTGCCCCGCCCTGCAGGGCGGCACTTCCCTTGCGGTACTGCAGCAGCCGTTTCAGGGTTTGCTGCATGCGCCGCTCCCCGGGGGTCAGCCCCTCGCCCGTAAAGGCATTTTTCGGTGCGCCGGGCCATCCGCCCGGGAAATCGGTTCGTATCAGCCCGTGGTCTCCGGGTTTGGCGGTATTCTGCATGAGGATTTCGGTGCCGTAGTAGATCTGCGGGGTACGTGGAGCTGCCAAAACAAAGGCCAGGGCCATTTCTGCCAGTTCGGGCGATTCCCCAAGCTGGGTGAACAGGCGGTCCATGTCATGGTTGTCGCCAAAGAAAAGCAGGCGCCCGGGGTGGGCGTAGTAAAAATCGTTGGCCAGGGCCTCGTAAAGCCGTACCAGCCCGCTGTCCCAATCTTCCTCTTCGTTCAGGGCTTCCACCAGCGCGCGTTGCAGGGGAAAATCCATGGCCGACCGCAGGTGGGAACGGTACCCGTCACGGTTGGAGGCACCATCCTGCCAGTATCCGACTACCAGGGGGTTGTACGACCACTCCTCGCCCACGATGCTGAAATCGGGGTATTGCTGCATGATGGCCCCGGCCCAGGCTGCCGTGAAGGCCTTGTCGGCATAGGGGTAGGTGTCTTGCCGGATTCCCCCCAGCCCCAGGGTTTCGATCCACCAGATGCTGTTCTGGATCAGGTAGCGCGCCATAAATGGGTTGGCCTGGTTCAGGTCGGGCATGGAGGGAACAAACCACCCTTCATTCATCAGCTTTTTGTCGTAATCTGAGGCGTACGGGTCCTGGTTGACGGTGCGCCGATGGTTGGTATTGGGTACCGGCTGCCCCTTCTCATAGGTGTTTTGCATATTGACCCAATCCGAAAACGGCAGGTCTGACATCCACCAGTGATGGAGGCCGCAGTGGTTCACCACCTGGTCCATGATCAGCTTGATGCCCCGCTGCCGGGCCTTTTCGGCCAGCTCCACGTAGGTGTCGAGGTCACCAAACCGGGGATCGACCTGGTAGTAATCGGTGATGGCATACCCGTGGTACGATTGACCGGGCATGTTGTTGGTCAGCAAGGGGCTCGGCCACAGGGCTGTGAAGCCCATCTCCCCGAGGTATTCGAGGTGGTCTATGATGCCCCTGATGTCTCCCCCGTGACGGGCGTAGTCGTCGGTGCGGTCGACCCTGACCTCCCGCATGCCCGGGATGCTGTCATTGGAAGGGTCGCCGTTGGCAAACCGGTCGGGGGTGATCAGGTAGACCGCATCGGCAGGGCCGAAGCCCCGGAAATCAGAAGCCGGGCGGTGCCGCGCCTCAAGGGGGTACTGCACGGTCTGATCGGGCAGGCCGGGGTGGGTAAAAACAAGTTCCACCACCCCCGGGGCAGCGTTTGGGCTGATTTCCAGGTCCAGGAAGAGGTAAGAGGGGCTTTCGGCCCGGTGGGTGCGCACCAGCCTTACCCCGGGATGGTCAAGAGAAACCTGCCAGGCCCCGGCGCCTTTGCCAAAGACCAGCAGCTGCAGGGCAGGGTCGTGCATCCCGGTCCACCAACCGGGCGGTTCTACCCTGAACTGGGCCTTGAGCGGTGTCGCAATCTGCATCATGAC
Source organism: uncultured Robiginitalea sp. (assembly GCA_964461555.1). Lineage (GTDB taxonomy): Bacteria > Bacteroidota > Bacteroidia > Flavobacteriales > Flavobacteriaceae > Robiginitalea. The sequence goes on from CAYWZF010000013.1 coordinate 18,731, forward strand.
CATTAAAAGAAGGGCCGCAAAGCTTCGGCCGTACCATCCCGATCGCCTCCGGAAGTCAGACATGGGTCGGGCTTCCCGGGGTCAGGACCACCCGTTTGTCGAACACGCGGATCGACATCTCCTCCTTGCCATCCAACTCAAAGGTGCACCCATTGCCAGTAACGGTTACTTTCAGTATCCGGTGCCGGAAGTTGATCTTAAAGGAGTATGACTTCCATTGCTTCGGGATGCGCGGGTGGAAGGTCAGCTTGTCGTCGCGCATGCGCATGCCGCCAAAGCCTTCCACGATGCTCATCCAGGTGCCTGCCATGGAGGTGATGTGCAGGCCTTCGTGCACCTCCTTGTTGTAGTCGTCGAGGTCAAGGCGCGAGGTGCGCAGGTAAAACGCATAGGCCTGCTCCATCCGCCCGAGCTTGGCTGCCTGTATGGCATGCACGCAGGGAGAAAGGGACGATTCATGCACGGTGAAGGGCTCGTAAAAATCAAAGTGGCGCTCCAGCTCTTCCGGGCTGAAATGGTCTTCGAAGAAGTAGAAGCCCTGGAGGGTGTCGGCCTGCTTGATATACGGCGAGCGCAGAATGCGGTCCCAGCTCCACTTCTGGTTCAGGGGCCGGTGTTTGCGGTCGAGCTTTTCGACAGGGACCAGCTCCTTGTCGAGGAACCCGTCTTGCTGCAGGTACACCTGGTGCTTTTCACTGTAGGGCAGGTACATGTTGTCTGATACCTTTTTCCACCCTTCCCGCTCCCTTTCGGTGAGGCGTGTAAGGCCGATGATCCGGTCGTAATCTTCAGGATAGCCGTCTTTGACCTTGCTGAGCTGCTCCAGGCAGTACCGGATGCACCACCGGGCAATATAATTGGTATAAAAGTTATTGTTGACGTTGTTCTCGTATTCGTTGGGGCCCGTAACGCCCAGAATGACGTATTGCTGCTTTGGTTCCGAAAAGGAGGCGCGCTGGTGCCAGAACCGGGCGATCCCGATGAGCACTTCAAGCCCCATCTCAGGGATGTAGCTGTAGTCGCCCGTATAGCGGTAATAGTTGTAGATGGCATAGGCAATGGCCCCGTTGCGGTGGATCTCCTCAAAGGTGATCTCCCATTCGTTGTGGCATTCCTCCCCGTTCATGGTCACCATCGGATACAGGGCAGCCCCCCCTGAAAAACCGAGCTTTGCAGCATTCTCGATGGCTTTGTCGAGCTGGTTGTAGCGGTATTTGAGGAGGTTTCGCGCCACATGCTGGTCTTTGGTCGCCATGTAGAAGGGGATGCAATAGGCCTCGGTGTCCCAGTAGGTGCTCCCCCCGTATTTCTCGCCCGTAAACCCTTTCGGGCCGATGTTCAGGCGCGAATCGCGCCCGGTGTAGGTCTGGTTCAGATGGTAGATGTTGAAGCGGATACCCTGCTGTGCCTTAACGTCTCCTTCAATGGTGATATCGCTCATCTCCCAGACCCGCGCCCAGGCCCCGGCCTGAGATTTCAGCAGGGAGTCGAACCCCTTTGAGAGCGCCTTGTCGAGCACGGCGTCGGCCGCCTTTTTGAGGGCGTTTTTGGGATGGTTCCGGTCTACGGCATACCCCCCGTATTTAAAGAGCACCAGGGTCTTCCCGGAGGGCACCTCCACCCGGTACGCATGCCCGATCCGCTTGGCTGCGGTGCGCGTTTCGCCTGCCGGCGATATGGGGGCTCCGTCGAGTTCCAGGCGGGCATCCATAAAGGTGCAGGTATGGAAATGCGTTTTCAGGGTGTTTGCCTCAATATAGGCCCTGGAGCCGGCCGCATCGACCGCGGTGGTCTCCCAGAAGGGGTCGTCCCAGTTGGTGTCTTCGTTGTGGATGCCGCTGTCGAGGTAGGGTTCCAGCTCCAGCGCGGCATCGCCCCCCAGGGGGGTAATGGCGTAGCGGATGGCCCCCAGCTCGTCCATTTCCATGGAAAGGAAGCGCGTGGCCTCTACCGCAACCACAGCCCCGTTGCCCAGCACCGCTTCGAAGGAGCGGCGATACCACCCTTCCTTCATATTGAGTTCGCGGCGGTACTTGCGAACCTCTCGGCATGTGTTCAGGTCGAGGGCCTCCCCGTTCACGGCCACATCAATGCCGATCCAGTTCGGGGCGTTGATGACTTTGGCGAAATATTCGGGGTAGCCGTTCTTCCACCACCCGACCCGGGTCTTGTCGGGGTAATAGACGCCCCCGATATAACTGCCCTGGAACGTCGGGCCCGAATAGCGTTCTTCGAAATTGGCCCGCTGGCCCATGGAGCCGTTGCCCAGGCTGAAGAGGCTTTCAGACGATTTGATGCGGGCCGGGTCGTATCCTTCTTCTAAGACAGACCACTCATTGGGAATAATATAGTCCTGGTTCATTTCCTTCTTTATTGATAGGTTTTGGGCTCCAAATTCAGGAGCCGGTCGATATAACTGAGTTCGATTTCGGTAAAGTCGCGGAATACCCGGTGTGCCTCTGAAAGCACCCCGGCCTGCCCGATCCCGATGCTGAGCATGCCGGCGGCATTGGCCGCCTCAATACCTGCCTGGGCGTCTTCGAAGACCACGCACTGCGCAGCGGGCACGCCAAGATGCCTGGCAGCCAGCTCGAACACCTGGGGGTCGGGCTTGGCCTTTTCCACTTCGTTTCCGTCAACCACGGCCTTAAAATACGATATAAGCCCCACCTTTTCAAGAATGGGCTTTGCGTTCTTGCTGGCAGACCCCAGGGCCATGGGAATGTTTCTTTCCTTCAGGTAATCCAGTACTTTGTGCACGTCTGGCAGAATTTCGGAGGCATCCATCCGGGAAATATAGCTGAGGTAGTCGTCATTTTTTTCTCGTAGCCAGGTCTCGAACTGCTCCCGGGAAACCTCAAGGCCACCCATTTCAAGCAATAATTCAAGGCAGCGCTTGCGGCTCACCCCTTTGAATCGCTCGTTGTCTTCTTCTGTAAAGGGGATGCCCAAGTGATCGGCCAGGTGCTTCCAGGCAAGAAAATGATACTTGGCCGTGTCTACAATTACACCGTCAAGATCAAAAATGAAACCTTTCATTGTTTAAGTTGGGTTGGTACCCCTTCCAGGGTTGGAAGCGGTTGGTTTGTGCGCTCCAAATATATACAAGGAATTCGGATCGTGGCATTCATGGGTGGTTTCGGCTCATGCGAGGCGCCCTTCCGGCATCAGCCCAGGGCGGTCGACTCCCGTTCGATAAGGGAAGAGGGGATCACCTCGGTGCGGTAACTTTTTCGGTCGGTTTCGTCATACTCCCGTTCTACCTTCTCTATAAGCATCTCGGCTGCCACGGCCCCCATGCGCTCCCCGTGCTGGGCGACTGAAGTCAGGGAGGGGGAAGCGTAGCGGGAAAGCAGGCCGTCTGTAAAGCCGATAAAGGAAATGTCTTCGGGGATGCGGTGGCCCATCCGTTGCGCCAGGCGCATGCCGCGCACGGCAAAGATCTCGTTCACGCAAAGCACGGCATCGCATTTTCGGGTCCGGAAAAAGGCTTCGCTCAGGTTTTCTTCCTCGAACTGGTAGGGAAGCCGAAGAATAAGGTCTTCGTCTGCGGCAAGGCCATGGGCAACCAAAGCATTCCTATACCCCTGTTCCCGTTTTGCGCTTACGTTCAGGTAGCTTTCCGTGGTAAAGAGGGCAATCCGCTTCTTTCCGCTGTCAATCAGGCGCTCAGTGGCTATGCGGGCTGCCTGTTCATCATCTATAAGCACCTTGTCGCAGTCGATCTCATCGGTTACCCGGTCGAAAAGCACCAGGGGGATGCCCTGTTCGGTCACCTCGCGGAGGTGGTTGAAATCATTCCTTTTTTGTGTTTCTGCCGAAAGGGCCATGATAAAACCATCTATGCTGCCATTGGCCAGCATCTCCATGTTGATCACCTCCTTGTCGAATGACTCGTCTGATACGCAGACAATGACATTATACCCCTTTTCATTGGCGTACTTTTCGATCCCCCTGAATACAGTGGTGAAGAAATGGTGCACGATATCGGGAATGATTACCCCGATGTTCTTGGTGCGCTTGTTCTTGAGGCTGATCGCGATGTTGTTGGGCTTGTAGTTGTAGAGCCGGGCGAAGGCCTGTACCTTTTCACGCGTGTCACGGCTGATTTCATCGCTGTTTTTAAGGGCCTTGGAAACGGTGGAAATCGAAACGTCCAGTTCCCGGGCGATATGTTTGAGGGTTATTTTCTTCTTCACGGTCTGATTCGCAAACTCAACGGTACAAGGTACGCAATTTTTCAGTTGATGAATCGCCCCTGCCCCTCCCCACTTCGCGAAAGGCCCGCCAGATTTGGGGTTCGAAATTTGGCCTGAATTGTTGTGAGAACAAAAAAATGCTATATTTGGTCCCAAATTGCTAATCAACACCCCATTTTTGTATCAAATGAGCAAGCCAACCAACCTGCCATTGATACCTTGATTTATCTGAAAGTTATTAACACGAAACCGTTTTCGATGCCCTGCTGTGGCCCGGAAATAGGCGATTAACATTTTTTTTACATATTTTGATCCCTTGAATTAAATTAACTAAACTCAAAAATCCACTATCTATGAAGATTACGCTACTGAAGAGCCTGTTGCTCGTTGGAGCATTTTTATGCTTTGGACTGGCGCAGGCGCAAGAAGTATCAGGTACGGTTTCTGATGCAAACGGCCCGCTTCCCGGAGCCAGTGTCGTCGTAAAAGGAACCACCACCGGTACACAGACCGACTTCGATGGTAACTTTACCTTAGAGGTTCCATCTTCCGATGCCGTGCTCGTGATCAGCTACATTGGGTACTCTACCCAGGAGGTTGCGGTGAATGGCAGGTCGACTATCGACGTGGTGCTGCAGGAAGATGCCACAGCGCTGGAGGAAGTAGTAATTATCGGTTATGGACAAACCACGGTCAAGGATGCGACAGGAGCCGTTACGGCTGTGACCTCTGAAGACTTCAACGGAGGGGTGATCACTTCGCCCGAACAGCTGATCCAGGGTAAGACCGCCGGGGTTAACATCCAGCAGGTGAGCGGGGAACCGGGAGCCGGGGTCCAGGTGAACATCCGGGGTTCCAACTCGGTCCGCGCCAACAACAACCCCCTCTTCGTCGTCGACGGCGTGCCGCTTTTCGGCCAAAATACGGACGCCTCCGGGGATACCGGTAACGGAGCCAGCGAAGTAGGTAACCCGCTGAACTTCCTCAACCCGAGCGACATTGAGAGCATCAGCATCCTGAAAGATGCCTCTGCAACCGCCATCTACGGGTCACGGGGTGCCAACGGGGTGGTAATCATCACTACCAAGAGCGGGAAGGCTGCTGCCGGTGGGCTGTTCGAATGGTCATCCAACATCAGTGTTGCTGAGCCCGTGCGTCAATACGACCTGCTCGACAGGGATGGGTTCCTCGATGCCGTTGAAGCTTACGGCGGAAACAGGAATAATGTGGACTTCGGTGCCAACACCGACTGGCAGGATGTCGTGCTCCGCACTGCCACCTCACAGAACCACAACCTGGCGTACTCCCGCCGGTATAACAACGGAAACGTGCGTGCCACCTTCGGCTACCAGAATCAATTCGGGGTGGTGGAAAAGTCCCAATTCGAACGGATCACCGGACGGATCAACGCCGCCCATAAATTTTTCGACGATAAACTGTTGCTGAACATTCAGGCCTCCATCGCCCGGGTGAACCGGGAACAACCCCCGCTCGCGGCTGGTGCCGGATTCCGGGGTGACATCCTGGGGGCTGCCTATTCAGCCAACCCGACCTGGCCTTCCAGCCCCTCCTTCGACGACGGAGGCGGACTGACTCAGCCGGCCAACTACCTGGCTGAGACCCAGAACCTCACCAACACCAACCGGATCCTGCTGAACGGATCTGCGGAGTACCTCATCATTCCCGAACTCACTGCCAAGGTGAACCTGGGTTATGATAAATCTGACTCAGAAAACACCTCAGTGCTTTCAGCTAAACTCCAGAACTTCAACGGGATCGAGGGTCGTGGTTTCGGAACCTACAACACCCTTGACCGTGAGAACAAGACGCTGGAAGCTACGTTGAACTTCCGCAAGGACTTCGCGAACTCCAATCTCGATGCCCTTGTAGGGTATGCCTACCAGGACTTCCGCACCTCAGGCCGCAACTCGGCCGGGCGTGGTTTCTTCACCAATGACCTGAATGAGATGGGCGTCGACCTGCGCCGCACCATCAACCAGGCCGCCAGCTCGCTGTCAGGTTCCTACCAGCAGTTCTTCTATGGCGCCAACTGGAATGGCCTGAAAGTGAACCGCTTGTTCCCGACGGTTGTTCCCGGGGAAGAGAACCCGCTTGCCATCGATCAGGGCGTACGGGCGTTCACGGCCGACCTGTTTGACAACACAGATGAGCTGCAGTCCTTCTTCGGACGGGTGAACTACAGCATCGCCGGCAAATACCTCTTTACCGCCACCATGCGGGCTGACGGTTCATCCCGTTTCGGCCCCGAGAACCAGTACGGGTATTTCCCCTCTGGTGCCTTTGCCTGGCAGATCGGGGAGGAAGATTTCATCGGGGAGAACATCTCCACCCTGAAACTCCGCCTCAGCGCCGGTATCACCGGTAACCAGGATGGTCTGGGATATGGTAACTTCGTAGCCCGTCAGCGCTTCTCCGGCCTCGGGATAGATGAAAACTATAATGTGTTCCAGAACGGTTTGGTGATCGTTGCCACTGACGTGCCCGACCTGAGGTGGGAATCAACCTTTAACCTCAACGCCGGTCTCGACTTCGGCTTCAACAACGACCGCCTCAGCGGTAGCATCGATGTCTACCGCAACGAGACCCGCGACGTACTGTTGCAGACCCCTCCGGCCGCGCCTTCTACCAACCCCTTCCAGTTCGGTAACGTAGATGCCAAGATCCTCAACCAGGGGATTGAATTTGCCATCGCCTACGATTTCATCCAGGCCGAAGATGTCACTTTCAACGCTGCTTTCAACATCGCCTACAACAGCAACGAGATCCAGGATTTCGCCGGTTCCATCAACACAGGTGAAATTGCCGGTCCCGGTCTGTCTGGCGCCTTTGCCCAGCGTTTCGAAGCCGGGCAGTCGCTCTACTCCTGGTACATGGCCAGGTTCCTGGGCTTCGACGCCGACGGGAACCCGCAGTACGAAGATGTTGACGGCAATGGTATCGGAGATCCCGATTCTGACAAGCAATTCGTAGGAGAAGACGCTCTTCCGGACGTTACTTCCGGTCTCAGCCTGAACTTCACCTACAAGAACTGGGACCTGAGCGCCTTCTTCCAGGGGCAGTTTGGTTTCTCCGTTTACAACAACACAGCCAATGCCCTCTTCAACGCGGGCCAGCTGGTTACCGCTCGTAACGTAACCGTAGAAGCGGCCAACTCAGGCGAAGCCGGAGGTGCCTCTACCGCGGTTTCTACCCGTTTCCTGGAAAAAGGAGATTTTGTGCGCTTCCAAAACGCAACCCTTGGGTACAATGTGCCTCTAAGTGGTGACGGAACCTTTAAGTCCCTGAGATTATCCCTTACCGGTCAGAACCTTTTCCTGATCACTGACTACAGTGGTATCGACCCTGAGGTAACTGTACCTACAGGCACCCTCGGATCAGGTGTTCCGACTCGGGGTATCGACTGGGCGGCGTTCCCGAACCCGAGAACCATTACTTTTGGAATCAACGCGTCCTTCTAATTCAAAAAAAATTGTATATCATGAAAAGATATCTTAAGTATTTAACAATAACTCTGACGGCAGTATTCGCTCTGGCTTCCTGTACAGACCTGGAGATCGAAGAGACCGACTCCTTTATCACTGAAGGATTCCAGGGGCTGGAAGATCCGGCTTCTGCCCTGGATCAGCTCTATAACAACGTCTACGGACAATGGGGTGACCAGGCCAACCGGTATGCCCTGTACGAAGTGACCACCGACGCCCTTTTGGTACCGACCCGGGGCGCCGACTGGGGTGACAACGGCCGTTGGAGGAAATTGCACCAGCACGAGTGGGGCCTTGAAGAAACCGACATCCTCACCCCCTTCGACCAGTTCAACGCCAATCAGCTGCTGGCTTCCCAGATCCTGGACTCCCGTAGCGGGGCTACCGCTGAAGTAGCCGCACAGGCCCACTTCCTGCGCGCTTATTCGATGTTTACCATCCTGGACCTGTTCGGCCAGGTTCCCTTCCGCGACACCCAGCTCTCATCTTCTGCTGTACCGGAAGTACTGAGCGGTGCCGCCGCTGTGGACTTCATCCTCGCCGACCTCGATGCCGCCATCGCCGGCCTGCCTTCCGTACAGGCTGGCACCGGTGACCTGAAGCGCGCAAGCAAGGCCGCCGCCCGCCTGATGAAGGCCAAGGTGCTGTTGAACCGCAACGTCTTTGACAACCAGCTCGCCATTGCGGCCGGTGGGGCCATCCCTGCTGCCGCTGCCGGCGACATGCAGGAAGTGATCAACCTGGTCGATGCCATCGAGGCTGACGGATACGCCCTGCAGGCTGGCTATTTTGAGATCTTTGAATCCTCTCCCGACACAGAGACCATCTGGTGGGGAACTGCCGCTGTCGGTAACCGGATCTTCAACGGTCTGCACTACAACTCCACAGGCCTCGGCGGAGGTGGCTGGAACGGATTCTCTACCCTGGCCGAATACTATGACCTCTTTCAGGGTGATGCCGACGAAAACTTCTACACAACCGATCTGGAGAGTGCTCCGGCCTCAGGGCAGGAAGAGCGCCGCGGTGGTGTGCCAAGAGAAGGTGTTGACTTTTCCGGTGCTCCGGGCACTTCTAACAACGGTGGCAAAGAGGATGGCTCCAACGTGGGCTATGGTTTCCTGATTGGCCAGCAATACGGCCTGCAGGGGAACCCTTTGCAAGACCGTCAGGGACAGCCCCTGGTGTTCTCTCGTGAATTCGTCGATGGTAATGGCAACGCCAGCCTCATCAACAACGACGAGAAAACCGGTATCCGGGTCATGAAATACAACCCCCGTTTCGGCGGTGGTTTTGAAGGTCACAACATCATGCTGCGCTTCGCCGATGCTTACCTGATGAAGGCCGAAGCCATCTGGCGCAGTGGTGGAGACCCGACTGCCCTGGTCAACGACCTGAGGGTAATCCGCGGGGCCACTCCCCTTGCCAGCGTTACCGGAGCTGACCTGCTCGACGAGCGGGGCCGTGAACTGTACGCAGAAGGCTGGAGACGGAACGACATGGTGCGCTTTGGCGAATACCTGCGCAACTGGGAATTCAAGGCAGACACAGATCCCAAGCGGATGCTGTTCCCGATCCCGCTGCCGCAGCTTCTGGCCAACCCGAACCTGCAACAAAACCCCGGTTACTAAGCAACCGGACCTAACAGCCAGGAAAAGCTGCCCTCTCGGGCAGCTTTTTTTATTTCCCGCCATCCGGAAAAAGAAAGAACTAACGAAAGGTTAACGAGGATAAAGATTTGGTAAAAAGCCCGGAGAAGGGCCGCATTTGCTACTCTTTTACTGGAAGGTTCCGTAATTTAGCGCCCTTCCGGACCGGGTATGAAAAAGGAGATCAAAGTATGGGTTTTAGCTATGGTACTGGCTGGTTGCCAGGAGCATACCCCGTACCTTTTACAGGAACTCGAACCGGAACGCACCGGGGTTGAATTCAGCAACCAGCTGGCCGAAAGCCCTGAGCTGAATATCCTGACATATCTTTACTACTATAACGGGGCCGGGGTGCTGGCGGCCGACTTCAACGGGGATGGGCTCCCTGACCTCTACTTTGCCGCCAACCAGCAGCCCGATGCCCTGTACCTGAACCGGGGCGGGTTCCGATTCGAGGAGGTCACCGCCCAGGCCGGCATCTCCAACTCCGACGGGTGGACCACGGGCGTTACCCATGCCGATGTGAACGGCGACGGCCTGCTCGACATTTACATCTGCAAGGCCGCAGGCTACAGGGCCCTGTCTGGCCGGAACCTGCTCTATATCAACCAGGGCCTGTCTGCCGAAGGGGTACCCCAATTCACTGAAATGGCTGCAGAATTTGGCCTTGACTTTTCGGGCCTTTCCACCCAGGCGGCCTTTTTCGATTTTGACCTCGACGGCGACCTCGATGTTTTTCTGCTCAACCACTCCGTACACCCGAACCGCAACTACGGGAAGGGTTCGCAGCGGGAAGGGTACGACCCGCTTTCGGGCGACCGCCTGTACCGGAACGACGGGGGCCACTTCACAGACGTAAGCGCCGATGCCGGCATCTACCAGGGCAAAGCCGGGTACGGCCTGGGCCTGGGCATCAGCGACGTGAACGAAGACGGGTATCCCGACATCTATGTGGGGAATGATTTTTTTGAAAACGACTACCTGTACCTGAACCAGGGCGATGGGACGTTTCTGGAGGTGATTTCAGGCGACTCCCCCCCGATCGGCCACACCACCCATTACAGCATGGGCAACGACCTGGCCGACCTGAACAACGACGGGCTTACCGACATCATTTCGCTCGACATGCTGCCCGAAGACCTGGTGACCTACAAAACCTCTGGCCTCGAATACGGCTATCCGATCTACCAGCAGTACCTGCGCCAGGGGTATGCCCCCCAGTATATGCAAAACACCCTGCAGCTGAACCTCGGTACGGGCCGGTTTTCGGAGATCGGCTTCCTGGGGGGGCTGGCTGCCACGGAGTGGTCATGGGGGTCCCTGATGGCCGATTTCGACAACGACGGGTACAAGGACGTCTTTATCAGCAACGGCATCAAGGGGGCCACCAACGACATGGACTACATGAATTTCATCGCCAACGAAGATATCCAGCGCCGGATTGACCAGGGGATGGAAGATACCGACATGCCCCTGACCCGCGAGATCCCGTCCAAGAAGGTCCCGAACTACATCTTCCGCAACAACGGCGACCTGAGCTTTACCGATATGACCGGGCAGTGGATGGCCTCCCGCCCGTCGTACAGCCACGGTTGTGCCTATGCTGACCTCGACGGAGACGGCGACCTCGACCTGGTGGTCAACCAGGTTGACCAAACCGCATCCATCTTTGAAAACACCTCCCTTCCGGGCCACTCCCTGCAATTGCGCTTCCGGGGAAACAGCATGAATACCCACGGGATCGGCGCCCGGGTACTTGCCTATCGGGGGAAACAGGTAATCGCCCTGGAGAACCAGCCCACCCGGGGATATTTGTCGGCTGTGCCCGCTACCGTGCACCTGGGCCTGGGGGAGCAAGCCGGGCTTGACTCCCTGACCGTCATCTGGCCGGGGGGCGCCTTCCAGACCCTGCTTAAACCCGCCCCCGGCAAGTTCATGGAAGTCAGGGAATCAGAAGCCCGCGGGAACTTTTACGCCAGCCCTTCCCGACAGGCGCCACAGGCCTGGGCCCTGTTCGATTCCGTGGTCGGGTTCAGCCACCGCGAGAACCAGAGCCTCGATTTTGACCGGGAGCCCCTGATCGTGTATGCGGGTTCCAACCAGGGCCCTTCCGTCTCCGTGGCAGACGTGAACCGCGACGGATTGGATGACTTCCTGATCGGGGGGGCTAAGAGGCAGGCCTCTGTCCTTTTTGTACAGCAACCTGGCGGCCGCTTCGAACCGGTGCAGGAAGATCTTTTTGAAGCCGATGCCATGAGCGAAGATACGGCCCACCTTTTTTTCGACGCGAACCAGGATGGCTGGGCCGACCTGGTGGTTGCCAGCGGGGGCAATGAATTCAGGGAAGGGGAACCCCTGCGGCCCCGGCTCTACCTGAACCGGGAAGGGCGGCTGCAAGCCCCGGTGACCCTCCTGGAGGGGGCCTACCCGAATGCATCGGGGGTTGACAGCCTCGACCTGGAAGGCGATGGAGACATTGACCTGCTGATCACGGCCGATGCCGTGCCCGGCGCTTTCGGGGAAACACCCCGTCATTATCTGCTCGAGAATGATGGAAACGGGCAATTCCGGGATGTAACCGAACAACGCATCCCGGCCCTGCTCGACTTTGGCCCGGTCAGCGGCGTGGTGTGGGCCGACCTCGACGCAGACGGACAGCGCGAACTGGCGGTGGCCGGGCCCTGGAGCCCCATTGCGGTCTTCAAAAGGCAGGGGGACGGCTGGATGCGCCTGGAAAAGAACGGCCTCGAGGCCACGGAGGGTTGGTGGAACAGCCTGCAGGCAGCCGACCTCGATGGAGACGGCGACCTCGACCTGCTGGCCGGCAACTGGGGGCTCAACAGCAAATTCACGGCCTCGCCCGAATACCCGGTGCGCCTGTACAGGTACGATTTTGACGGCAACGGATCGGCGGAGCCCCTGGTCACCTACTTCCACAAAGGGGTGGAGACCCCGTTTGCCTCCCGCGATGAACTCGGCAAGCAAATGCCCTTTCTGAACAAAAAGTTCAGGACCTACCAGGGGTTTGCCCAGGCGAGCCTGCCGGAGGTTTTCGGGCAGGAAGCCCTCAGCGCGGCCACCCGGAAACAGGTAACCGAGCTTGCCAGCTGCGTTTTCCTGAACGACGGAAAGGGGCATTTCGGGAAAAAGCCGCTTCCGCGCATCGCACAGGCTTCTGCCATCTTTGATTTTGGGATCGACGATTTTGACGGCGACGGCCTGCCCGATTTATTTGCGGTAGGCAACCTGCTTCAAATCAGCACCCAATTGGGGCAGCTGGATGCCCTGAATGGATTAATTTTGCGCAACGAAGGAAAGGGCGGATTCTCGTGGGCGCAGCACCTGACTGCTCCCCTCTCCGGTGCCTGCCGGGAGATCGATACATTGCGCCTGAACGGACAAAAGACCTATATCATCACCAGGAACGACGACACGCCCGTCTTCCTGCGCCAAGCGAACCAATGACATGAAAGCAACGAGTGCCCTGTATATTAGCCTGCTGGCCCTGCTCAGTGCCTGCTCCACCGGTGAACAGCCTGCCGAAACCGGGGACAGCAACCCTACCCTTTTCACCCTGTTGCCCGGCGACAGCACCGGGATCCATTTCGTGAACCAGGTAGAGAACCAGAAGGATTTCAACATCTTCAAATACCGGAATTTCTACAACGGGGGCGGGGTGGCACTGGGGGACATCAACAACGACGGCCTCACCGACATCTTCCTGACCGGGAACATGGTGCCGAACCGCCTGTACCTGAACAAAGGGAATTTCCGATTCGAGGATATTTCGGAGAAGGCCGGGGTGCTGGGCAACAAACCCTGGTCTACCGGGGTAACCATGGCTGATGTGAACGCAGACGGCCTGCTTGACATCTACGTGAGCAACGCCGGGAATATGGAGGGCAACAACCACGACAACGACCTCTACATCAACAACGGCGACCTGACCTTTACCGAGCGGGCCCGCGAGTTCAACCTGGCCGAAACGGGCTTTACCACCCACGCTACCTTTTTTGATTACGACAAAGACGGCGACCTCGACGCCTACATCCTCAACAACAGCAACATTCCGGTAAGCAGCCTCGGCTACGCCGAACAACGGGAGGTGCGCGCCCAGGACTGGGAAGGCGTGCCCCATATCTTCAGGGGGGTGGGCGACATGCTGCTGCGCAACGACGACGGGCATTTCACAGACGTGAGCGAAGAGGCCGGCATCTACGGCAGCCTGATCGGCTTTGGCCTGGGGGTGCTGGTTTCTGACTTCAACCAGGACCTCTACCCCGACATCTACGTGTCGAACGACTTCTACGAACGCGATTACCTCTACATCAACAACCAGGATGGCACGTTTTCGGAAGAGATCGAGAAATGGACCGGCCACCTCAGCCTCTCGGCCATGGGCATCGACATGGGCGACATCAACAACGACGGGCTGCAGGACGTCTTTATTACCGACATGTTGCCCGAAGCGGAACAACGGGTGAAATCGGTGATGGAATTCGAGGGCTACAATGTTTACAAACTCAAGGAGGGCAAAGATTTCGGCCACCAGTACATCCAGAACACCCTGCAGCTCAACAACGGGAACGGCACCTTTTCGGAGGTGGCCTATTACAGCGGGGTCGACGCCACCGACTGGAGCTGGGCCGGCCTTATGTTCGACATGGACAACGACGGGCTTCGCGACATCTTTGTCACTAACGGGATCAACCACGACCTGACCGATTTGGATTTCGTCGATTTCTTCGCCAACGAGATCATCCAGAAAATGGCGCTGACCGGCCGGAAGGAATCCATCGATTCCATCATCCAGAAAATGCCCATCAAGCCCCAGCCCAATTACGCCTTCCGGAACAAGGGCGACATCACCTTCGAAAATGCCAACGCAGCCTGGGGCTTCGAGACGCCCACGCGCTCGAACGGGGCTGCCTACGGCGACCTCGACAACGACGGCGACCTCGACCTGGTGATCAACAACGTGAACATGCCGGCCTTTGTATACCGCAACAACACCGAAGCCCTGCAAGACCGCCATTTCCTCCGCCTGCGCTTTAAAGGAAGCGGCAAAAACCCCTTTGCCATCGGCACCACCGTGCGCCTCTATTTTGGCCCCAACACGGTGGTGCAGGAACTGGTCCCTTCCCGTGGCTTCCAGTCTTCCGTAGACTACGTGATGACCCTTGGCCTCGGGGGGGCACGCACGGTCGATTCGATAAGGGTGATCTGGCCCGATGACAAGACGACCCTGCTGAAGGGGGTGGCAGCAGATACCGAGCTCACCCTTGCCCAAAACGAGGCGACGGAAACCTTCACCCTGCCGGGCCGGACCCCCGTTAAAACCCTGCTGACCGAGGTGCCCCTGCGCAATGTGCAGCGCCATCGCGAAGACCTCTACAACGATTTTGACCACGAAGGCCTTATCTACGGAAAATTGTCGCAGGAAGGCCCGGCCCTTGCCGTGGGCGACGTGGACGGGGACGGGAACGAAGATTTTTACTTCGGGGGCGCCTCAGGCCAGGCCGGGGCCCTTTACCTCCATCGGGGCGGGGGCCGCCTGAGCCCTCTAAAGACGGCCGCCTTTGAGGCCGACGCCAATCATGAAGACACGGCGGCTGCCTTTTTTGACGCCGACGGGGATGGAGACCCCGACCTGTTGGTGGCCAGCGGGGGCAACCAGGCCGGGATGCAGCGCAACTACCGCCCGCGCCTCTACCTGAATGACGGGAATGGCGGCTTTTCCCGATCCGCCGAAGAACTGCCCTCGGCTTCCAAGAATATGTCGACCGTGAACCCGATGGATTTTGACGGAGACGGCGACCTCGATGTGTTTATCGGTTCCCGTTCCGTAGTGGGGGTTTACGGGGTAACTCCCGACCAGCTCCTGCTCGAGAACCAGGGCGACGGCACCTTCCGGAACATCACCGAGCGCACGGCCAACGACCTGAAAGACGCGGGCATGGTAACGGCAGCTACCTGGGCCGACCTTGACGGGGACGGGAAACCGGACCTGATCACGGTGTCAGACTGGGGCAGCCCCGCCATCTTCCACAACAATGGAAGGCGCCTGAGCCGGGTCAGGAGTTCCCTGGATACCCTTGACGGCTGGTGGAACTCGGTGGCAGCGGCCGACCTTGACGCAGACGGCGACCTCGACCTGGTACTGGGCAACCAGGGCTCCAACCTGCATTACAAGCCGGAACCCGGCAAGCCCATGAAAATGTGGGTGAACGATTTCGACAACAACGGCACCCTCGAACAAATCGTAACCCTGACCACCGAAAGCGGCGATTATCCGATCCACCAGAAAAAGGAGCTTACCTCTCAGGTTGTTTCCCTGAAGAAGGAAAACCTCAGGGCCTCAGATTATGCCAGAAGGACCCTCCAAGAACTCTTTTCGCCCGAGCTGGTGAGCCGGTCGATCCAGAAGCAGGCAAAGATTTCGGAATCGGTGGTCGCCATCAACGACGGAGGGGGCAACTTCCGCATCCAGCCCCTGCCCCCGCGGGTACAGCTGTCGTGCATCTGCGACATCCAATGCATCGATGTCAATGCCGATGGCAACCTCGACCTGGTGATGGCCGGGAACAATTTTGAATTCAAACCCCAGTTTTCCCGCCTCGATGCCGGGTACGGAAACGTGTTGCTGGGCAACGGACAAATGGGCTTCGAATGGCAGCCCTATGCCCAGAGCGGCTTTGTGATCAGGGAAGAGGTCAAATACCTGAGGCAGTTGCGCGATGCCAGCGGAAAGACCTATCTGCTCGCGGCTGCCAACGAAAGCGAACCCCGCCTATTTCTGATCAATGAATAAATACCTGTACATAGCATCCCTGCTGCTGTTCTTCCTGGCCTCTTGCCAGGAAGGGGGATCGCTTTTCGACCAGCCCGGCCCCTCCCGAACCGGGATAGAATTCGTGAATGAATTGCAGGAAACCGAGGAATTGAACATTCTGGATTACCTCTATTTCTACAACGGGGGCGGGGTGGCCCTTGGAGACATCAACGGGGACGGCCTGCCCGATGTGTTCCTGTCGGGAAACCAGGTCAAAAACCGGCTTTACCTGAACAAGGGCGGGCTTCGGTTTGAAGACATTTCGGAACAGGCCGGCATCGGAGGCAACAGCAGCTGGAATACGGGGGCCGTGATGGCCGATGTGAATACCGACGGCCTACTCGACATCTATGTCTGCGCCGTAGTGGGCATCAACGGCTTTACGGGCCACAACGAGCTCTTCATCAACAACGGCGACAATACCTTCACAGAGCGGGCGGCCGAATTCGGCCTTGATTTTGACACCTACAGCTCCAACGCCGCCTTCTTTGATTATGACGGCGACGGCGACCTCGACATGTACCTGCTCAACCACGCAGTGCATACCCAGGATTCCTACGGGCGCGCCTCCCTGCGCTATGAGCGGCAATACGAAACCGGCGACAAGCTCATGCGCAATGACGGCGGGCACTTTACCGAGGTGAGCGAGGCGGCTGGGATATTCGGGGGCATCAATGGATACGGCCTGGGGCTTGCCGTCTCTGACTTCAACCAGGACGGGCGCCCCGACCTGTACATCGGGAACGACTTCCACGAAGACGATTACTTTTACGTGAACAACGGGGATGGCACCTTTACCGACCGCCTGAGGGAGTATTTCGGGCATACCAGCCGCTTCTCCATGGGCAGCGACGTGGCCGACATCAACAACGACGGCCGGCCCGACCTGATCTCCCTCGACATGCTCCCCGAAGACGAGATCCCCCTGAAGACCTCCGAGGGGGACGACAACATACAGACCCAGCGCATGCGCACCGAAGATTACGGCTATTACTACCAGTTCACGCGCAACATGCTCTTCCTGAACCAGCCCGACGGCCGGTTCATGGAAACCGCCCTGATGAGCGGGGTGGCGGCCACTGACTGGAGCTGGAGCGCCCTGTTCGCCGATTACAACCTCGACGGGCGCCAGGACCTTTTCATCTCGAACGGCATCCCCAAACGCCCCAATGACCTCGATTTTGTGCGCTTTATCTCGAATGAGCAGATCAGCAGCAAGATGGACAACACCCGCCTGGTAGACCAGAAGGCATTGGCGATGATGCCTTCGGGCAATGTCCACAACTATGTCTTCGAGGGTGGGGAAAACCTGGCATTCACCGACCGGAGCGGCGACTGGATACCGCGCGACACCCTGCTTTCCGGGGCTACTGCCTGGGCAGACCTCGACGACGACGGCGATCTCGACCTGGTGATCAACAACCTCAACCAGGCTGCCAGCGTGCTGGTGAACAAAACAGACGGGAAAGGCGCCTATCTAAAACTACGGTTAAAATACTCCCCGGCCAACGCCTTCGGGATTGGGACCAAGGCCTTCGCCTACAGCAACGGGGGCGTGCAATACCGGGAGCTTTTCCCGGTGCGGGGCTTCCAGGCCTCATCAGAGCCGGTGCTCCATTTCGGGTACCCGGCGGGCAGCCGGGTAGACTCCCTGGTGGTGGTCTGGCCCGACAACCGCTATCAGGTGGTCGTTGCCCCGGCGATGAACCAAACCCTTGAATTGGAACCCGGGCAAACGCAGCCTTTCGATTACGGCCGGCTGCAGCCCCCAGTGGAACCGTGGTTCCGGAGGGGCAGCGACAGCCTGGGCCTCGATTGGGTGCACCGCGAAGACAATTACACCGATTTCAACCGGGAGAAACTCCTGCCCTACAGCCTGGCAGACCGGGGGCCGGCCCTGGCCGTGGGCGACCTGGACGGGGATGGGGCAGAAGACATCTTCGTGGGTGGTTCCAAGCGTATCCCGCCCCGGGTCTTCCTGCAAAAAGACGGCCGTTTTGTCCCCGGCCTGATGCCCGGCCTGCTGAGCGACAGCATTGCCGAAAATACGGCGGCGGTCCTTGGCGATTTCGACGGCAACGGCCGCAGCGACCTGATCGTCGCCAACGGGGGGTCTGACTATTTCGGGGAATCGGAATACCTTCTCAACCAGGTCTATTTCCAGGGCGAAAGCGGATTCGGCTCCCAACCCCTTCCTGGCAATGCTGCCAACACGGCCGTGGTGGAAGCCGGTGATTTTGACCGCGACGGAGACCTCGACCTGTTTGTGGGCAACCAGTCCCTTACCGGGGCGTTTGGCACAATGCCCGATTCATACCTCCTGGAAAACCGCCAGGGGCAATGGGAGGTTTCCGATGCGTTCGACGGCAGGGCCCTGGGCATGGTGACCGATGCGCTCTGGACCGATTTCAATGCCGACGGCACCCTCGACCTGATCGTGGTGGGCGAATGGATGCCCCCCCGTTTCTTCGCCAACCGCGACGGCCGGCTCCGGGAAGAAACCCTGGGCGGGGCCAGCGGGCTCTGGCAGGATATCGCCCCCTTCGACATGGATGGGGACGGGGATACCGACTACGCGCTGGGCAATTGGGGCACCAACTCCAAATTCACCGCCTCCGAAGCGGCCCCGATGCGGCTTTACCTCTCCGATTTCGACGCCAACGGCAGCAAAGACCCCGTGGTGGCGACCTCGCGGAAAGGCGGCTACTACCCCCTGGTCGGTCTTGACGAACTGGCCTCGCAAATGCCCATGCTGCGAAAGAAATACCCCCGGTACAAAGATTTTGCGGGGCAGCGTATAGAGCAGATATTCGGGCCCGAACAACTGCACGACGCCTCGGTGCTGGAGGTATCCGAACTGCGCTCGGGTTACCTGAAGAACCAGGGGGGTCGTTTTGAGTTCATCCCATTTCCCGTGGCCCTGCAGGTAGCGCCCATCCTGGAATTCCTCCCAGCCGATTTTGACGGCGACGGCAGGCCCGAACTGCTGGCAGCCGGCAACTATTTCGGGGTCAAGCCCTATCAGGGACGGCTCGATGCCTTCCCCGGGGCACTGATAAGAAGTGAAAATGAAATACTTTTGGGCAACCGGATCGGCCTGGACCTGATGAACAAGTCGGTTCGCCACCTGGCCCTGATTCGGATAGGCCCTAAGCCCTGCCTGCTGGCAATTTTCAATGACGGCCCGGCAGAGGTATACGAATTAACCGATTATTCAAAATGATTGACAGATGAAGACTAGACTCGGATTGCTTGCCGCCGCCGGCCTCATCCTGGCCTCCTGTGCCAGGAAGGAGCCCATTGAGATCAGCCCGGAAGACTACCACGCCTCGGTTGACAAGGTCACCGAAGTGATGATACACGATATTTTCAGCCCGCCTGTGGCCAGCCGTATCTACGCCTATCCCAATATTGCGGCCTACGAGATCATGGCCCTGCAAAACCCGGAATACCGTTCCCTGCAGGGACAGGTTACCGACCTGGGCGCCATTCCGGCCCCTGAGGCCAATGCCCCGGTCAACCACAGGCTGGCAGCCCTGATCGCCCATATTGACCTGAGCCGCCGGCTGATCTTCTCCGAAGACCGCGTAATCGCCTTCCGCGACAGCCTTTACGGGGTATGGGAAGATCAGAACCGCGCTGAATTCGAAGCCTCTCGCGACTATGGCCTGAAAGTGGCCGAATACATTGCCGAGTGGATGGACAAGGACAACTACAAGCAGACCCGCACCATGTCCAAATTCACCGTAGACACCGACGACCCTACCCGGTGGCAGCCCACTCCCCCGGCCTATATGGAAGGCATCGAACCCCACTGGACCAAGATCAGGCCCTTTGTGATCGATTCATCAGCCCAGTTCAAGCCGGTTCCGCCCCCGCCCTTTTCCATGGAAGAGGATTCCCCTTTCTGGAAAGAAGTAAGAGAAGTCTATGACATCAGTTTGGAAATAACAGCAAAAGGCGATGATTCGGAAGAAGTGGCCATCGCCCAGTTCTGGGATTGCAACCCCTATGTCTCGGTTACCCGCGGGCACCTGATGTTCGCCACCAAGAAAATCAGCCCCGGCGCCCACTGGATCGGGATCGTGAAGATCGCCTCCCGCAAAACCGGGAGCGATTTCGACAAGACGGTCTTTGCCTATACCAAGACCTCCCTGGCGATTGCCGACGCCTTTATCAGCTGTTGGGACGAAAAGTACCGCAGCAACCTGATCAGGCCCGAGACCCTGATCAACCAGTATATAGACGAAAACTGGAAGCCCGTTTTGCAGACCCCGCCCTTCCCGGAATACACCAGCGGGCACAGCGTGGTATCGGGGGCGGCCTCAACGGCCCTGGCCAGCATCTTCGGGGATGACTTTGCCTTCGACGACGACACCGAGATCCCGTACGGCCTGCCGGTGCGGAGCTTCAAGTCCTTTTCTCAGGCGGCCGACGAAGCTGCCATCAGCCGCATGTACGGGGGTATCCATTACCGTGCTGCCGTGGAAGTAGGGGTTAAGCAGGGGCGTGACCTCGGCAAATTTGTCGTCGAGAACCTGCAGATGACCACAAAAAACCTGGCGATGGCGCCGGAGAAGGCCGAAAAGTAACCCGATTTAACGCCTAAAATCGCCTGGAAAACCTGACAGACCCGAAAAAGGAAAAACCATGAAGAAAGTACTGCTCGGCACCGGGGTGCTGTTGCTCCTGGTTTTGATCGGATACCTTTTTATCTATCCCTATGACTATATCGTTCGGTTTGAGGCCCGCACCTTTCCCGGCACCATCAACCAGACCATCAAGATCTGGCATGACGAAGTGGGGGTGGAAGGCGAACCCGTGGTGCAGGAAGACCTCTACCACCTGCAACAAATTGTGCGGGCCGGCGATTCGGTGTATACATACAACTGGGAGATCGAACCCCTGACCGATACCACCTCGCTGGTCACAGTGAAGATCAGGGACCGCTACCACAGCCTGAAGAATAAGCTGGCCGTTCCCTTCGGCGGTTCTGCAGTCGAGGGTGTGAGCAAGAAGACCGTGCGTGACTTCGCCGACCGCCTGAAAACCCATATCGGGGAGTTCAGGGTAACGATCGAGGGGGAGGCCGAACTGCCCGGCACGTTTTACGCCTACGTGAACGTGAAGACCGACCAGCACCACAAGGCAGGAGGGATGATGGATAATTTCATGCTGCTGAGCGACATCCTGGCAGAGAGCGGGACTGCCCTGAACGGCCCCCCCATGATCGTGGTCAATGAGTGGGACCGGGAGACCGACAGCCTCGATTTCAACTTCTGCTTTCCGATCATCCGTTCTGACCGGCTGCCGCAATACCCGGGGGTTGAGTACAAGCGGATTTTCCCTAAACCGGCCATCAAGGCGGTCTACAACGGAAATTACATTACCTCAGACCGGGCGTGGTACGCCCTGCTCGATTACGCCGAGCGCAACGGGCTGGAAGTCGAAGACACCCCCGTCGAGGTGTTTTTCAACAACCCGAACCTGGGCGGGAATGCCCTTGCCTGGAAAGCGGAGGTATACCTGCCGCTTAAAGAGGAAGCCCCCTGAGGGCCCCCGGGCAGGCAGGCCTATTCCTTTGAAATTCCGCGGCATGCACCCGCCATCGGGGAGGGTGCCGAAACATTTGGTCAGAAATTGGAGGCTTTTGGCGCAAATCCTTTATTTTAGCTTCAACAGATCAACCAACTAGAACCACCGCAACCATGACATCAGCCTTCGGATTTTGGGATTATTTCATATTTATTGCCTACGCCTTGCTGATCCTCTCTGTCGGGCTCTATGTCTCCCGCGATAAAAAGGGGCACCAGAAAAATGCCGAGGATTATTTCCTGGCAAGCAAGTCGCTCCCCTGGTGGGCCATCGGCGCCTCCCTGATCGCGGCCAATATCTCTGCCGAACAGTTCATTGGCATGTCGGGCTCGGGGTTTGCCGTGGGCCTGGCAATTGCGTCTTACGAATGGATGGCGGCCGTCACCATTCTCATCGTCGGGAAGTTCTTTCTGCCCATATTCATTGAAAAGGGCCTGTACACCATCCCGGAATTCGTGGAAAAGCGCTATTCGACCAACCTGAAGACGATCCTGGCCGTATTCTGGATTGGCCTTTACGTCTTTGTGAACCTGGCCTCGGTGCTCTACCTCGGGGCGCTTGCCCTTGAAACCATCATGGGCATCCCCATGATCTACGGGGTCATGGGGCTGGCGCTCTTCGCCGCGGCATATTCCCTGTACGGAGGGCTTTCGGCCGTGGCCTGGACTGACGTGATCCAGGTCGTCTTCCTGGTGCTGGGAGGACTGATTACCACCTATCTCGCCCTGAATGCGGTTTCGGACGGCAATGGCATCCTTGCCGGGGTCAAAACCATTTATGAGGCAGTACCCGAAAAATTCGTCATGATCCTCGATGAGTCCAACCCGGAATACAAGAATTTGCCGGGCCTTGGGGTGCTCATAGGCGGGCTTTGGGTTGCCAACCTCTATTACTGGGGCTTCAACCAGTATATCATCCAGCGCACCCTGGCCGCCAAATCGCTCCGCGAGTCGCAGAAAGGGATTATTCTGGCGGCCTTCCTGAAGATCATCATTCCGTTGATCGTAGTGGTCCCCGGCATTGCGGCCTATGTGATGGTCAACGACCCGGGCACCATGGAGCGCCTGGGCGATTTGGCAACCAACAACATTCCCTCGCTCTCCACGGCCGACCGGGCTTACCCCTGGTTGCTGCAGTTCCTGCCCACGGGGCTGAAGGGCGTGGCCTTTGCCGCCCTTGCCGCGGCCATCGTGTCTTCCCTGGCATCGATGCTGAACTCCACCTCCACCATCTTCACCATGGACATCTACCGGCAGTACATCGACCGGAATGCATCTGACAAGAAGACGGTGAATGTGGGCCGGCTCTCTGCCGCCGCCGCCCTGATCATCGCCTGCATCATGGCCCCGCTGCTCGGAGGCATCGAACAGGCCTTCCAGTTTATCCAGGAATACACCGGCCTGGTGAGCCCGGGTATCCTCGGGGTCTTTTTGCTGGGTCTTTTCTGGAAGAAGACCACCAACCGCGGCGCGATCGTGGGGGCCCTGGCTTCCATCCCGATAGCCCTCTATTTCAAGGTGGGCCAGAACGGCTGGTCAGACAGCCCTTTCTTCGTGAACGTCCCCTTCCTCGACCAAATGGGGTACACCCTGTTGCTGACCATGGGCATCATCATGCTGGTCAGCCTGCAGCAAAACCAGGGCAAGGACGACCCGAAAGGCATCCCCCTTTCGAGGGAGTTGTTCAAAACCAGCCCGAAATTCAATATCGGCGCCTTTGCGGCCCTGATCATCATTGCAGCCCTCTATGCCTTTTTCTGGGGCTAATTGGGGCCGATAGCTTGTCGAGCCGCCCGGGAGCCCGGGGCTTCAGGCCTGACAGCTTTGCGATACGTCCGGAAACGCTGAAAGCCCTACCTTTGTGACCTTAAACCGGCCTGCATGAAACGACCGCTCTTGCTGCTCTTCCTGACTGTACAGGTAGGATGTTCCCAATTCGGGATACTCGACCAGATGGCCCCGCTGCCCCGTTCCCTCAACGAGTGTTCGGGCATGGTCTCCTACGACGGGAAATCGGTCTGGGTGCTCGAAGACGGTGGCAATGCCGATAAATTGCGGAAACTGGATACAAAGGGGCAGCTCCTCACATCCCTCGAGGTCGTGAAAGCCAAAAACAAAGACTGGGAAGCCCTGACCAAAGACCATAAGGGATACCTGTATATCGGGGATTTTGGCAACAATGAACAAAGGCGGAAAGACCTGGTCGTCTACCGGGTGCCCGACCCGAATACAGCCGGGGGCGATTCCGTATTGGCAGAAAAGATCGAATTCAGCTATCCGGACCAACACAAATTCCCGCCAAAAAAATCGAAACGGAATTTCGACGTGGAAGCCTTTTTCCATTTCGGGGATTCTTTGTACCTGATCACCAAGAACAGGTCCGAACCCTTTGACGGGACGGCAACCGTCTACCGGATTCCCGACGTGCCGGGTGCCTACCAGGCCGAAACCCTCGCCCGCCTCACGCTTTGCGATGATGCCCGTACGTGCATCATCACCGATGCCGCCCTCTCTCCCAAAGGCGATCGTCTGGCTTTGCTGAGCTATGGAAAACTGTTTGTCTATGAGGCCTTTTCCCCCTCCCGCCTCGGACAGCAAAAAGGGCGCATCATCGAGCTTAAGACCAATACCCAGCTCGAAGCGGTGTGTTTTGCCAGTGATACCCTGCTCTACCTGGCCGATGAGCGCAGCCTGGGGCGTGGCGGAAACCTCTACCGCCTTCCTTTGCCCCGCCCCGAATGACCACATTCCATCGAAGGGTTTGAGCACGGTGCTTTCGGCAAATCCAGACATTTTTTGGATATTTATGCAAAACGCACAGGCATGTCTTCTCAAAGCCGTCTCGACCGCGCGTATCGCGAGGCACGGGTGATCCCCTTCGACGACCACTCCCGATTCATCCTCTTCAGCGATTGCCATCGGGGCGACAACAGCTTTGCCGACGACTTCGCCAACAACCGGAATATTTATTTCCACGCCCTGCGGCATTATTACCGGGAGGGGTTTAGCTACCTCGAGCTCGGCGACGGGGATGAGTTATGGGAAAACAGGAGCTTCGAGTCGATTTTCGAGGCGCACAAGAACGTTTACCAGCTGCTCAGGCAGTTCCACCTCGAGAGAAGGCTATTTCCGATTTGGGGCAACCACGACATGGTGTACAAAGACCCAAAGTATGTGGAGGCCCACCTGAGCAGTTATTTCGAGCCTATCGAAGGCAGGGAAAAAGAGCTCTTCGAAGGGATCCGCTTCGAGGAGGGGATTATCCT
Source organism: uncultured Robiginitalea sp. (assembly GCA_964461555.1). Lineage (GTDB taxonomy): Bacteria > Bacteroidota > Bacteroidia > Flavobacteriales > Flavobacteriaceae > Robiginitalea. The sequence goes on from CAYWZF010000013.1 coordinate 43,771, forward strand.
GAAGCATACCCGGAGCGGGCAGGAACTCTTCCTCTGCCACGGGCACCAGGCCGACTGGTGGAACTACACGTTCTGGCGCTGGAGCCGGTTTCTGGTGCGGGTGCTCTGGAAGCCCCTGCAGGTCTGGGGGATTGCCGACCCCACCTCCCCGGCCCGGAACTACAAGGAGCTCATCCGGATCGAGCGACGGATCAAAAAATGGATCGCGGAGCGGGAGATGCGCCTGACCATCATCGGGCATACGCACCGCCCCCGCTTCCCCGAGCCGGGGGAAATTCCCCTGTTCAACGACGGAAGCTGCGTGCACCCCCGGAGCATTACGGGCCTCGAGATCGAAAACGGGGCCATCTCCCTGATCAAATGGCAGATCGCCACCACCGAAGACGGGGTGCTGCAGGTGGTGCGCATCTTGCTCGAAGGACCCCAAAAACTGGCCGATTACAGGTCTGCCCAACGATAACATGGACCAACTCGGGCAGTTCATTGCGCAGATCCCCATCCGCCACAACCTGGTGTCGTACCTCAATTTCCTCGGGGTAGCCCTGAGCCTGCTGCTTGCAGTGACCATCTGGGTCAGGGCCCCGAAGCACAACCGCGCCCTGCACTATTTCGCCCTGCTGATGGGCTCCCTGTCGGTGATCAACCTGGATACCTTCCTCTGCTATACGGGCTGGATGAAATATACCCTGGCCTGGAACGATTCCACAGAACCCCTCACCCTGCTCATCGCTCCCCTGATGTACCTGAGTATCCGCTTTGCAATCCTTCGGCGGCCCCTGCCGGTCTGGGCGGTTGCCCTGCATTTTCTGCCGGCCATTTTGTATGCCCTGACGCAGATCGGATACTATGCCGAACCGCTTTCCGTGAAATTCAACGCCTACAAGGCCGCCTATTTCCCCGATTTGCCGTTTGCCCCGGTGCCGGAAGGCAAGAGCTACCCCTACCAGGCCGTCAAAGACCTGCAGCGGTGGTTCCTGCTCGGGGGGCTGGTGATCTACAGCTTATTGTCGCTCCGGCTCTGGCTGGTGAGGCGGAAGGCCTTCGGCAACCCGGCCGGGGACGTGCGCATTTCGAAATACCGGTTTACGCGATCCATCCTGGTTATCTTTGCTGCCGTATTGGGCCTGATGCTGGCCGTCTACCTGAACTATGAAGACGACGGGGGCGATCACTTCCTATCCCTTTTCACAAGCGCCATAACCGTGGCGACAACCTTCTCCTTTTTGTCGGAATCCCGCTTTTTCCAGGGCTCCTGGCTGATCGATAAATACGAAACTTCTTCGGCACCTTCGGGCGGCATCGGCCTGGACGACCTGCGCCGGGTGGCCGGACAGGAAGCCTTTTTCGGCTCGCCCAACCCGACCCTGAAATCCCTGGCCGAAGCCGTCGGCAGCCATCCAAATGCCGTATCGCGCCTGATAAACCAGGAGACCGGCGGGAATTTCAACGACTTCGTGAACAGCTTCCGCATCCGGCTCGCGCAAGAGCGCCTGCGCTCGGAAACCTACCGGAACTACACCGTGGAGGCAATCGGCCAGAGCGTCGGGTTCCGGTCCAAATCGGCCTTTTACCAGGCTTTCAAAAAGCAGACCGGCCTTTCACCTTCCCAATACCTCAAGTCGGGCACCCGCCAGTCGTAAACGTCCGGAATTACACATCCATACATCAGAGGCCCCGAAATATTCGGCTGTTTGAACACCGCTCACGAGCTTTGCCAAAAAGGAATCAACGATGGCAACCACAAGGCGTTACGATCTCGACTGGCTTCGGGTTGGGGTATTTGGCCTGCTCATTCTCTACCACGTGGGCATGTTTTTTGTCCCCTGGGGCTGGCACCTGAAAAACCCGGTGATCTACCCGGAACTGCGATGGCCCATGCTTTTCCTGAACCAGTGGCGCCTGCCCATCCTCTTTGTAATCTCGGGGATGGGAACCTACTACGCCTATTCGTTCCGGAGCCCGGGCCAGTATGCCCTGGAGCGCCTAAAGCGGCTGGGCATTCCCCTGCTGTTCGGCATGCTGGTGATCGTGCCGCCCCAGGTGTATCTGGAACGGCTTGCAAATGGCACTTTTGCGGGTAGTTATTGGGAATACTACACCCGACAGGCCTTCCAGGGAGTATACCCTGCCGGCAATATCAGCTGGCACCACCTGTGGTTCTTGCCCTACCTGTTGCTCTTCTCCCTGGTGCTGGCCCGGCCTTTCCAGCGCATCAAGGACCATCCGGGACGCCTGGTTGCCTGGGTCGCAAGGCGGCTGGAAACCCCCTGGGGGTGGCTGGTTTTCCTGCTCCCCCTCTACCTCTGGGAGGCCTTCCTCGAACCCTTCTTCAACATCACCCACGCCCTGCTCGGGGACTGGTTTGCCCTGGTGAACTACGGCACCCTGTTCTTTTACGGCTTCGTGCTCATCGCCAGCGGCAAGGCTTTCTATGACCACGCCGTTCGCTATCGCCGAAGGAACCTGTTGCTGGGTTTGCTGAGTTTCGCCACCCTGGTGGTG
>CAYWZF010000014.1:0-46068 GCA_964461555.1 uncultured Robiginitalea sp.
GAATGAGCAAATTTGGCAATAAGCGAATTTGCACATTGGCACATTAGCACATTGAAATAAATCAACAGCTACTGCCTACTGCTACTGCCCACTGCGAACCTTAACCGCAATACAGTATCCCCTTCTTGCTCGAACCGCAGCCCGGCTGCCGAGCCTTCCCGGTTGAGCACGTCCTGCAGGAACTGCACCTCTCGTGCCCCGGGTCGCACCAGCCTGAATCGCTCCATCCGGGTGGGTACCAGCTCAAGTGACAGCAGGGAACCGTCCCGGGCCGAAAGGGTCGGGAAATACAGCAGGCCCAGGTCTCCGCGGAAGGCTTCGTAGCCCGAAATGCCCTCGTAATCGGTGATCAGGTCGCCGCACCCGTAGAGGATCAGTTTGCCCCGGTAGACTTCCATCCCCTTCACATGGTGGGAAGAGTGCCCGTGGATGAGGTCTGCCCCGAATTCGTCGATCAGCCTGTGTGCAAAATCGCGCTGGGCCTGAGGGACGTCATATCCCCAGTTCCCGCCCCAGTGGATGGAGACGATCACCATATCCTCTGGTTTTGCAAAGCGGCCGATCGCTTCCCCGACCTGCTTCAGGCTTTCTTCAGTCAGGTCCGGGAGTACAAAAAGCCCGGGCCTCGAAGCCCCGGCTTCCCACGAAGCCGGGATGCCGCTGCCGGCCATCCCCACCCCGAAGACCGAGATGCGCGTATCACCCACCCTGCAGGAGGCTGGCGCCCGGGCCGCCTGGGCGGTAAGGCCGGCCCCGGCATAGGGAATCCCGGCAGCACTAAGGCTCCGGAGGGTTTCTTCGAGGCCGGGCCGGCCCCAGTCGAGGGTATGGTTGTTGGCCAGGGTCACGCAATGGATGCCGGCCGCCTGCAGCACAGGAAGGTTTTCGGGATGCATGCGGTAGAGCACTTCCTTTCCCTTCCAGTAATCTTCCGAAGAGGTGACACTCGTCTCGAGGTTGATCAGTTTGAAGTCGGGGTTCCGCAGCCCGAATTCTTCAAGGGCAATCCCCCAGATATACTCATTGGCCACCGGGCGGGGGATGGGGCCGCTCACCCGTTCAGCGATCTCCACGTAATGGCGCGCATCCTTCACGTACGATTCGTAGAGGCGGGGCGGAACCGGGTGGGGCAAGACCTGGTCGATCCCCCGGCCGGTCATGACATCCCCGGAAAGGAAGAGCCTGATTTCCGGGGGGTCTGGGACCTTTTTGGTCTGGGCCGGGAGCGTTGCCATCGACAGAAGAATTATGTACCCTCCAATATGCATTGAACCAGCTAGTTTGGTGACGGCCCCATAGATTGCCGAACGGGACCTGCAGCCATCTGGCAATTGTACAACTTCGAAAGGGGGTGGCCAATGATCGGGATCATTCGAAAATTGCCCCTTTAGATAGCCGGCTCAAAAAGGAACCTATACCCGGCTACACAAACCGGCCAAGGTCAGAGAAAAGTGGTTCAGCGCAACAAACTGAAATGGCCCTGATGCTCAAAACCGTTGGCAAAAGTGACCCTGAACCAATAATCGCTCGAAGGCAGGTCACGGCCCTGATAGGTGCCATCCCACTCCGGAGCCCGAGGGCTCAGTTCAGCCAGGAATTTACCGTATCGGTCATAGATCTGAACCCGGTAGTCTTCATTGGTTACCCCATAGAGGTGCCAACGATCATTGGTATTATCGGCATTGGGCGTGAAAAACCGGGGATAATCGAGGATGTAAACGGTTTCCAGCAGCACGCCGCAACCGTTCCGCTCCCGCACTTCAAGACTGTGGCTGCCGGGGAGCAGGTTGCTGAAGAAAGGTTCGGCCTGAAACGGGCCGCCATCGAGGCTGAAGTCGTAGCTGGCATCGGATGGAATGTCGATTTCCAGGGTGTTGTCGTTCGACCACCCTGATGTATGTATTTCATAGTCGACAATGGGCGTGGCCTCAGCTACTTCTACGGTAATTTCCGCAAAAGAATTGCCACAGGCCGGATCCGAAACCGTATAAGTATAGACCCCTGGGGGATCAACCAAAGGATCAAAAACATGGCCCCCGCCTGCAAGCGCAGGGCTCCAGCTCCCCAGCCCGGAAGGGTCACCCTGCATGCGCTCCAGCAAATTCACGGGGCCCTCATTCCGGCAAAGGGTCAAGTCGCCATCCAGTCCGGCATTGGGCGGAACAGCCAGGGTAACCGTCACCTCCGTAAGCACCTCATTGCATTGGCCCCTGCCGAGCAGGTAGGCATAGGTCCCCGGAGCATCACGAGCCGGATCGAACACCCCACCCCCGCTGGCCAGGGCAGGAACCCATTCGCCTCCCGGGTCGGGCGTCCCGCCCAAACTCAGGAAGAGATCGACAGGAAGGTCTGAAGTACACAAGGCAATCGCCCCGGGGGTACCTGCATCAAGGGTTTCGGCAATAGTTACCTGCAGCGTACTTGAGGCGTCACCACAGGCAGCGGTGGTTACCGTGTACACATAATCGCCCCCCGCATCGCGGGCAGGGTCAAAAACACCGGTCCCGCTGAGCAGCGGCGGTGACCAGGTGCCTCCCGCTACCGGGGTTCCTCCCAGGAAAGAGAAGAGATCGACCGGCTCCTGATCGGCACAAACGGTCAGGGTGCCACCGGTACCCGGATCCGGAGCGGGTGTGACCGAAACCGTGACCATGGACTGATCGGCCTCGCAGGGCCCCTGGCTTACCGTGTAGGTGTAGACCCCGGCGATATCCACTGCGGGGTCGAACCATCCGCTTCCCGAAACAAGAGCTGGTGTCCAGGTGCCTCCGGGGTCGGGCACTCCGCCCAGGAATGTGAAAAGGTCCTGCGGGGCGCCCCCTGCGCAAAACTGAGCGTTGGCATCCTCCCCGGCATCGGGAGTTTGGGTGACAACGGCAACCTCCACCATTGCCGAGTCATCCGGGCAAAGTGCGTTCGCCACCGTATAGGTATAAAGACCGGGGGCATCGATGGCCGGATCGAACAGGTCGTTTCCACTGGCCAGGGGGGGCGACCAGGTACCCCCGCCGTCGGGTGTACCCGACAGGTAATCGAAGAGCGATACGGGAGGGGCACCGGCACAAAGCTCCAGGGTGCCATCTGAGCCTGCCAGGAGCGCGTCACTAATAGAAACGGTGACTTCTGAGAAGGCACTGTTGCAATGGGTGTCAATTACCGTATATCGGTAGGTGCCGGGCGGGTCAACGGCAGGGTCCAGAATCCCATTCCCCCCAGAAAGGGCAGGGGTCCAGGTGCCCCCCGGAAGCGGACTCCCGCCCAGCAGCTGGAACAGGTCCGTGGGTAGATCGCTTTCACAGAGCGCGATTGCGGCATCGGTCCCGGCATCGGGCAACTGTTCGAGTTCCACAAACAATCGGGCCATATCGGATGCAACGGGCAGGGAACATCCTGAGAGGCTGTTGAGAGCCAGAACCCGGTACAGGTTTTTATTCAGTGTTATCGGAGTCCCTGTAATTAGCAGTTGGCTGGTCGAAGTCCCCTGATAGGTGGCGTCGTCTGCCAGGTCTGTCCAGGTGTCGGCATTGTCGGTGCTAACCTGCCACCGAAAAGTAGTGGCATTTTGGATCGTAGCTTCGAATACCGCCTGGGTACCGGAAGGCACGGTGGCAGAAACCGGCTGGGTGTCAAACACGGGGGTCTGGGAGAAATCCTGGAAATCTGCCATCCCATTAGTATCCAGATCAAGGGGTGCCGTATACCCGGTAGCTTCCCCGGTTATGCGACCAGAGGCATCTACCGTATCGGGCAGCGTGCCCAGGGTACCATTGCCATCCGGATCGGCAAAGCCGGCTTCCACGGCATCGGGGCAGCTGTCGTTGTCACTGTCGAGGTCGAGGCGATCGGGAATCAGGTCCCCGTCGGAATCCAACCCCGGCACCCCTCCTTCTTCAACGACATCTAAGATCCCGTCATTATCGTCGTCCAGGTCGGTTGCATCAGGGATTCCATCCCCGTCGGAATCGGCGTTGGCCAGGATTTCGGCGATACTCCCACAGCCCATGAGGTTTTGGAAGACATCCACCCGATCGGGCATTTCCCCAAATGCCAGGAAGGTACTGATGGCGCTGCAATCGGACAGGGAGGCGTTGTTGGTGATTACAACCCGGTTCACCGCCGGCATGGAACCGGACTGCATTAGGCTGGAAAGAAAATCAAGGTGGCTGAGTTGGTCGTTGCCGCTGACCTGGATATCCTGCTCCACCGTTTCCAAATTTTGAAGCCCGTCGATCTCCCTGAGCCGGGTATTAGAAAATATATCGAGCCGCCCCCTGATCCGCTTCACATTTTTGAAGGCGCTGACCATTGTCAATTCATAATTGCGGGCAAGTTGTATTTCACCCACATCCACCAGTTTATTGAATCCTGTAAGCTCGGTAATGGCCACATCGAAGATCTGGAGGTGTCCCTGAATATGGGTAATATTTGAAAATCCCCTGATCCCGGTCAGGCGGTGCTGATAGAGCTGAATATACGCGGCTTCCAAAAGGTTGTCGAAGGCGGGCATGGTTACCAGGTTCCCGGAGCCGTTCCCCATGATATGCAGGCCGCCAACCCGGTAAAGGTTCTGAAACCCGCTAATATTTACCAATCGTGAATTATAGGCAATGTAAAAATGACCCGCGGTTAAAAGGGAATTGAAAGCCGGGATTGCTGTTAAGGAATCATTTCCATGTATAGTGAAACCATCGGTTTGCTGAAGTTGGCCGAACCCGCTGAATCCTGGCAATGATTCATTTTCCGAAATAGAAATGGTTCCGGCAGACAGTAGATTCCCGAATTCAGGCAATTCGATCAAATTCCAGTTGCTGGAAATCTCAAGGGAACTCAAACATTTGATTGCCGAGAATCCGGAAATGGTACGAAGCTCCAGGTTATTCCATATCCACAAATAGCCTTGAAAGTCATCCAAGTCCTGAAAATCGATGGATTGCAGGTAGTTGTTTTGATGAATATCCAAATGTCCACCAATCCGTCGCACGTTCCGGAAAGCGTCAAGGTTCAACAGGCCCGTATTCATGACAATGAGATCACCGTCAATCCCCTGAATGCCGGAAAGGGCCGAAACATCGGAAATGGAAGCCCCATCCAGGACCAGGTTTCCCGAGATGTTCTGGCAGGCCGGGAACGAAGTGACAAAATTCGCGATGTCTGCCTGCGAATTCAAGGTTACATCACCGACCGGGCACTGCCCCATGGCCTTTGCAAAACCCAGAAGAACCAGAAAGAGAACACCTGTTTTCCCGATCAACTATTTCGATTTAATGGCATTTCAGCCGGTAACTAAGTTAATGACTGAACGAATTCGGGAAGGGATTATTTTGACCAAATACCTGTTTCATCGCCAGAAGAGCCCCGTATTATCCAAACGCCCTGATAGACTCGGGATAGTTATCAGTACATTTTGCCCAGCGCCCCTAAAAACCTGCTGACATACGCATCCATCTGCTTTGACCGGTACTGCACAATATACCTGGGGTGGTCGAGGGCCACGATTTTGCCAAAGAATCTTCCTTCGCGGTTGATTTCCTCCAGGTAGCGGGCATTTTTTTTGCCCAGGGCGAAACAGGTGTCGACAGCAACCCCAAAGGCAATCTGCTGCCGCAGGGTTTCCAGGATGAAGGGCTTCACCGCGGCATAAAGCCCCGGGTCGTCGTAATAGTTGTAGTTGACCCAGCGCCCGTTGGCACCCTGACGCACGAAACCGAGCGGACAGACCGAATTGATGTAGAAGCGCCCGTAAAAGGCCTCAGGGCCCCCATAGGCCTCGATCAGGCGGTAGACGAAGACCGACGAAGGCTCGTGGGTCTGGAAAGCGGGGGGCTCAAGCCCGCAGGCCTCGGATAGCCTTTTGGTATCGGTGAAGGGGATGCCCGTGGCCCCGGCGCCCAGGCGGCCCGGGTTGATGCCCAGAATAAGCCGTCTAGGCTGTGTATCGCTGTAATACTTTCGGTAAAAGGCCTCCGATATGGGCAGGATCTCCGGGTTTTCCCTGAAGGGGTTCATAACGCGAACCCCTGGCGGCAGCGAGCCGGTGTAGTCGATGTTTCGATTAAAGGAGATGACCCTGTCTGCAAATGTTTTCAAAACCGACCCGGATGTGGATTGAGACCCCCAAGATACGGCTTCACCCGCAATTCCCTGAGTCTGACCTGAAGGGGATCGGAAGCCCGTGCCCGGATTGCCGTTTTGCGTATCTTAGGATGGCAAATCCAACATCAAGTCCATGACACGGTACCTTTTTATCGGTTTATACGCCTTGCTGCTGAGCCCCGAAGGGCTGCAGGCCCAGTCGCTGCGCGTCAGCGAGAACGGGCGCTTCCTGGTCCGGGAAAACGGCAGCCCCTTCTTCTGGCTGGCCGATACGGCCTGGGAGCTGACGCACCGGGCCACCCGCAGTGAAATTGATTTTTACCTTGCAAAACGGAAGAGCCAGGGCTTCAATGTGATCCAGACAGTGGCCCTGGCTGAGCTCGACGGGCTCCACACCCCCAACCGCGAGGGGCATACGCCCCTTGTAAACGATGACCCCGCCCGGCCCAACCCGGCCTATTTCGAGGTCATCGATTACACCCTGCAGAAGGCCGATTCCCTCGGGATGTACCTGGCCCTGCTCCCTACCTGGGGCGATAAGCTTTTCAGGGAGAGCTGGGGAACCGGGCCTGAAGTTTTTACGGCCGAGACGGCTTACGCCTACGGGAAATGGATTGGCCACCGATATCGGAAGGCCCAAAACCTCATCTGGATATTGGGCGGGGACCGGAACCCGCGCGAGGGCACTTCTGATGTGGCGATCTGGAACCAGATGGCGGCCGGTATCCTCGCCGGGCTTGACCAGCCCGAAAAGGCACTCATGAGCTTCCACCCTCAGCCCCGGTCAGACGGCGGTTCTTCCCATTGGTTCCACGGCGAGGCCTGGCTCGATTTCAATATGCATCAAACCGGGCATTGCAACGCAGAGCCCTCCTACCCCAAGATCCAGTTCGATTATGCCCTGCAGCCCTCCAAACCGGTTCTGGACGGGGAGCCGCTCTACGAGGGGCATCCCCTCTGCTTCAATGCGCCGGAACTGGGTTACAGTACGGCACCCGAAATCAGGCGGATCATGTACCAAAACGTCTTTGCAGGCGCCTTCGGCCAGACCTACGGATGCCACGCGGTCTGGCAGATGGCCGGCCCGGACCGGCAGCCCGTGAACGGACCCCTGGGGCCCTGGCAAAAAGCCCTGGACCTGCCGATGGCCAACCAGGTGCGCTATTTGAAAGACCTGATGCTCTCCAGGCCCTACCTGAGCCGGATCCCGGACCAAAGCCTCTTCGCCCGGGCACCCGAAAATACGGTGCATGCCCCCGTTGCTACCCGGGATGAGGCCGGGAGGTATGCCATGGTGTATATCCCCGACGGAAAGCCCGTTACCCTGAACCTTCGGCTCCTGAAGGGCACCAGCTTCGACTGCTGGTGGTACGACCCGCGCACGGGGGTTGCCATTCCCGGAAACCCGCTCTCCGAAGGGGAGGCCACCCTGGTGCCTCCTTCTTCCGGTCCCGGGCAGGATTGGGTGCTTGTGGTGGATGAACCGATGGCCGGGTATCCCAGGCCAGGGCAGCCCTTAAAGCAATAAACCCTCACGAATCCAACCGGAATACGGACTGCATCAGCGCCCATTTGGCACCCGGCTCCACCCAGGGCAGGCGGTCCTGGTAGGTGTCCATCAGGGTTTCCCACTGCTGCACTTTCGGGTTGGCGGCGTCGAGGCGCGCTTTCTCTTCAAACGTAAAATCGTCGGTGGTCTGAAGCACCATGCAAAGCCGGTTCCCCACGCGGAATATCTCCATTTCCAGGATGCCGCTGTTGCGGAGGCTCTCGAGCACTTCGGGCCACACGGCCCGGTGGTATTCGTCATATTCGCGGATCAGGGCCGCATCGGGCTTCAGATCCAATGCCAGTACGTATCGCTTCATGAAAAATCGGGGCGGGATTGGTCCGCCCCCTGTTCCCTAAAAGTAGTGAATACGCCTGAATGGTCTGGTCACAGCCTGAAATCGACACTCAGCAGGGCAAACCGGGGCCTCAGCAATGCCTGGGTTTCCAGGTAGCCCGTCTCGGTAAGGGTCCGGTTGCGAAAGGTGGTGGTATTCCAAAGGTTGGTGAGTTGCAGGCGGAAGGAAGCCCCCCCCTGGGCGGGCGTGAACCGGGCGGTGAGATCCGTGAAAAAATACCGGCCCGATGTGCCTCCGGGGCCCTGGGCGAAATATTCGTTGGAAACTTCGAGGAACCATTTCGGGCCGGGCCTTGCTTCCAGGTCGAAGAAGCCGGTCTGGCCGGGGTTCTGTTCCCTGAAATCGGATGTCGTGCGGGTAATTTGCCAGAGGAATCCTGCATGCAGGTTAATGGGGCCGCTGAAAACGGTGCGCCATTCGGGCCCAAGCCGCAGGTCGGCCGTGGTGATCAGCAGATCCAGGCCATTGATCCGGTTCTGATACCTACCCTGCCGGTATTCAAGGCGGAGTTTGAGGTTGGCGGCCAGCGACTTCAGATAGCGGTCGGCCTGGAAGTCGAAAGAGAGCCAGTCCCTTCCCTGAAACGCTGCCTGGCCTGCGAACTGCAGGCCCGGCCCGATATGGCTGTCTGATGCCAGGTAATGAGGGTCCCTTTGGTACAGCAGGGAAGTACGCATCTGGAAGGCGTCGCCCCAATCCCCGTAGGTATGCCCGAATATCCACCGATGGGCGCGATAGGGCAAAAGCCAACCGCCCCCGCGTTCAAACCGGCGGTACCCGGTAAGCAGGTAAGCCTCATGCCACTGCGGCATTGCGGTCTCCCTGACGGCATAACTGTAACTGGCCAAAACATGGTTTCGACGGTCGGGCTGCCATCTGAAACCCAGGCTGGGCACCAGCGCCAGGGCTTGGGCCCTCAGCGGGATTGCCCCCTCAAAGTGGTTGACCAGCGACACAAGGGTAGCCCCGCCCCTCAGGGTAATTTCCTGCCACCCCAAGCTCAGGTGGCCCCCGGTTGAGGCGCGCTGCAACCGGCTGCGGGCCCGGTTTTGAAAGGCCGGGTCTGAGATGGGCGCCGGGTCGGGACCAGCTGCAAAAAGCTGGTTCTCCAAACGAGACAGGCGGCGGGATACGCCCGCATGCAGCTTCCAGTTCCAGGGGCCTTCCCGCCCGAACCACCCTGCCTCCAGCCCGGTAAAGTCGTACCTGTTGCTCACCAGTTGCCCCAGGCCGTCAGCCGGGCCCACTTCCGGAAACAGCGAATCTCCGGGGAATGGTTGCACCCGGGTGCGCAGGGGTTTGCGTTCCTGCCGGTGCCGCAGGGTAAGCTGCAGGGCTGAGGCTGAATCCCATTGGCAGGTGTAGGTGAGCCGGTTATCCAGTGCCCGCCCGGTTTCCCAGGCCGTTTCCTTTAGGGGTACCCCGCTGAAGGTTAGCTGCTCCCGGTTGCCCAGCCCCGACCATCCGGCCCTGCAGAGCCATTCCAGCCGTTGCCGGCCGGTTTTGTACAGGAAGGTAACCTCGCCCTGGCCTGCCCGTGAAACGCGCCTCAGGTAGCTGCTTTCAAGGGTCCGGAATGAAAGGGAATCGGTGCGGAAAGCCTCGAGGGTCTTCCGGGCATAATCGCGCTCATCCCCGCTGAAAAAGGCATGGGCCCGTATCTTCAAAGCTTCCGAGGGGTTAAGCACCCCGCTCAGGGAAGCCAGTTCGGCATTGTTGAAGTGCCAGCGGGGCGCGCTCAGGCCCGGCAGGGGCGGTACCGGGCCCAGGTAGGAATCCAGGGTCTCCGAATCGCCCGGGTACGACACTTCCTCTTCCCTGCCCCATTGCCCGGGGCCCTGCAGCTCGCCCGAGGCATCGATGCCAGCGTTGTTCAGGTCCCCTAGAAAATAAGCCTTCGTGCCCTTGCGCACGTTTACAAGGTTCAGCCTCCCCTGGTAAACCGGGGGCATGCCGGCCCCAAGTCCGGCCCGGCCGAAAAGGGTATTGCGAACCTCCTCTTTCAGCTTGATATTCAGGGCCACTGCCTGTGAATCGTGCAGGTTCTTCAGCAGGGGGTTTTCGGCATACCGGCTGAGCACCTCCACCCGGTCGATCAGGGCCGCATCCAGGTTCCGGGTGAGCATGGCGTACCGGGTGTCGAACAGGTCGTCTCCTTCAATGAGCACCTTGCTCACCGATTTGCCCCGGACGCGTATGCTGCCATCGGCACCGACCTCCACCCCCGGCAGCCTCCTCAGCACATCCTCGGCCACGCGTTCGCCCCCGCCCAGGAAGGCAGCCACCCTGAACTCGACTGTATCCCGGCCCACCCGCATGGCCTTCGGGGCGTTCACGATAACTTCTTCCAGCGCTATCGGCCTTTCGCGCAAGACCACATCAAGCCCGTACCAACGCTCCGGCGGCCCGGGTTCCACGGCCACCAGGTGCTGCACCGGGTGGAACGAAAGGGACTGGAAACGCAGCAGGTAGTTCCCGGCCCGGGCCACGGCCAGCCTGTAGTGCCCATCGCCGTCTGTATGCCCGAAGGCGGCCCGGGCAGAGTCGGGCAGGGCCAGAACCTCGACGCTCACGGCAACCAGGGGGCTGCCCAGGCTGTCGGTTGCCCATCCTTCGAGCATACCCTGCCCAAAGGCGCAGTGTCCCAGGGCAATCACGTATGCTATCAGGACGCCTCGCAACCCCATGCCGGCCTAGGGATGGTCAAAACTGCGCTCCAGGAAATCTGCATAGGTCTCATCCACGGTCATGTGCGCCCCCCTGGGCAGTTTGGACCGGATCCGGCGGATGAGCTCGGCAGTCATTTCCTGCTGCAGATCCCGGAACCCATCCAGGTCGATGGCGCGGGCCGGCCCGAAGGCAGCCATCCCGGTTTCGGGCAGCCCGGCGATTGGGCCCAGGGACTGGAAGACCGCCCGGAAAAACCCTTCAGCGTCATGGGCTTCCAGGATGACGCCCGGCAGGCCCTGCAGCTTCCAGGGGCCAATGGGCAAGGGGATATCCGGGTGGTACCAGGCCGTATACTGCCTGCCCCGGAAGTCGGTAGTAGCCTTGTAGACCGTGAGCCCGCCCAATTCCCTGCTTTCATTTCCCAGTTCCCACCGAAGCCTGGGCAGGGCCTCGCCAAGCAGGTAGGCTTCATGGAAGAGGCTCCCCCGCGTGTACAGGCTGTCGGCCCCGAAGTCGGCCCGGTTCACGCTGCCGATGGGGTCTGCATCGCGCAGGCTGATCTTTACAGAACCGCTTTCATCTGATCGGACCTGGCTCTCTCCCCCGGTGTCATTCCAGTAGAAGGTCGAAACCCCGCCGGAATACCAGAGCTCTGCCTCGCTGTGCATGGGAGGGGTCTGGTTCAGGTACAGGTCGTAGGTCACCCGCAGCCCTTCCTGGGCCTGTGCGTGCAGGCCCACCCAGCAAAGGGCCATGATCGCCCAACCCCTGTGGGTTGGGCGACCGGCCCGACAAAGGCGCAGCACGGCTTTCAGGTCTTGGCTACTTCGCGGTAGAAGGCCTTCACGGCCTGTGCCAGGCCCGCCCCCGCTTCATTGCAGGTCTTGGCGGTAATGCTCAGTTTCACGGCCACCCCATTGTAGCTGAGTTCGGCGCTCAGGGTGCAGCTGAAATCTTCCAGCCAAATGTCGAGCTGGCTGATGCTGCCCTCGCAGAGCAGGTGCATGAGCTCCGGGTCCAGGCCGGCAGGGCTTACGGGCGCTGCCGACCCGGCCGGGGCATGCAGGGGGCTGGCATGGGCAGGGGCTGCCAGGCACCCCATAAAGCAGAGCAATAGGATAAAGTGTTTCATGTTCATATGGTTTTGAATTAAGGGTTGCGAATGGTTTCAGGGTTGCAGGCGGCAACCGATGGCCCGTTTCAGAAGACTTTCAAAAATCCCGAGATGGCCTGCCGGATGCCCGCGTACGCCTCAGAACAGGTCTCAGCGGAGATGCTGAACCCCACCCCGATCACGCCGGCTTCGGTCACTACATAGACCCTGGCAGAGACGGTACACGCTTCCGCTCCGGGAACGGGAGGGTCTGGCATCCTGGGGTTTGTGCCCGGGTCGGCCGCGGTCGCAGCAAATACCCAGCCCAGAGCCAGGGACAGGCAAATGAACTTTTTCATCGTTGGAGATTGGGTGATTCCTACTCTTTCCCGGATTTTCGGATGCCTCCTGCCCGGCACATGCGACCAGACCTGGCAAAATTGCCCCCCGAGGCTGCAAAGCGCCAGCAGCCGAAATATTTTTCAGAAACCAGGGGAATAGCCCTGCCGGGAAGGTCAGAGCAGGTGCCCGGGCAAGTCGGCCACCCGCTCGCACCCCACCTGCTCCATGACCTGGCGGAGCTGGGTTTTCAACAGGCCGGCCACATGGTTGCCCCCCCGGTCGCCCAGGGCCCCTACCCCGTACATAAAGGGCCGCCCTAAAAAGCCAAAGGCCGCCCCGGCCGCCAGGCAGCGGGCGATATCGGGGCCGCTTCGCAGGCCGCTGTCGACCATCACCGTCATTTTAGCGGCATACAGCGGGGCAATCTGCCGCAGGGCCGCCATGGAAGAAGGCCCTGCATCGAGCTGCCTGCCCCCGTGGTTGGAGACCACGATGCCGTCAAGGCCCAGGCGAAAGGCGGTTTCGGCATCCTCGGGGGTGCTTACCCCCTTGAGCACGAGTTTGCCTTTCCAGCGATCGCGGACATATGCGAGCTTATCCGGGGTCTGGCGCTTCTGGAAGAAGCCGTCCATAAACCGGCCCAGGCCGGCCAGGTCGAGCCCGTCGGGCATGTAGGGCAGCAGGTTGGCAAAGCGGGGCGCACCGGCTTGCAGGGTCTTCAAAAGCCAGCGGGGCCGGGCCAGCATCTGGCCGAAATTCGAAAGGTTCCTGCGGGGCGGCATCGACAGGCCACTGCGGATTTCCCCGGGACGAAAGCCAAAGGTTGGGGTATCGCACAGCAGCACCAGCACCTGGTACCCCGCCGCTTCGGCCCGGTCAAGGAGGTCGTCGCGCACCCGGGGATCGGCCGGGTGGTAAAACTGGAACCAGGCCGTGCCCTCCGAAACCTCCGCGATGCGCTCCAGGGAAGCCGTGCCCACGGTGCTCAACACAAAAGGCAGGCCCGCATCGCGTGCCGCCCGGGCCAGGATTTCAGGCGAACCGGGCCAGATCAGGCCTTGCAGCCCGATCGGGGCAATGCCAAAGGGGGCGGCGTACGTTTGTCCGAAAATTTCGGTTTCGAGGCTACAGCCTGCATAGGGTTTCAGGTAGGCAGGTTTGAGTTGCACCTGCTGCAGGTCAGCCCGGTTTCGGGCCAGGCCCACCCCTTCATTGCACCCGCCGTCTAGGTAATCGAAGGCAAAGGCCGGGATACGCCTTCGGGCGGCAGCCCGCAGGTCTTCCACCGAAGGGTAGCGGGGGTCAAAGGCAATCTGGCTGGCGTTTCGCATGCCCTCTAAAGTATGAATTTGAACCGGCCCTTACGCCTGAGGGAGGCGAAATTTGCCCATCAACCTGCCAGGAAAGCAGGCTCAGTCAAATTCCCACCCCAGGCCGCTGGTAAAGATATAGTCGAAGTCGCTTCCGGAGATGGACGACTGGTTGTCGTAGTTGAACTGGAAACCGAATTTCACGTAGAAATCCAGGGGCAGGTCCCATTTGGCATCCAGCACATAATCAGAACGCAGGCGGCCCTTCTCCGATAGGCTGGGATAGACATCCAGGCGGGTATTGAGCCGGAAATCCTTGACATCAAACAGGTTCAGGCCACCTGAGAGATAGAGCTCCAGAGAATTCCGGTTTGCGGTTTCCCCGCTGAATCGCTCGATATTGTGGTTGAACCCGGCGATGATGCCCAACACCATTTTGTTGGTCAGCACCAGGTAATTTCCGCCGGCAAGGTGCAGGCCCAGACGGCGGTCGAGTGCCTGCTCGGTGTTCGACAGAAATGAGGCCGAGGAATACAGGAACCATCGCTCGCCGACCAGCCTCACGACCGAGAGGGTCGAATTGGTGCGCTGTACCTGCTCAACACTGTCCTGACGGGAGATCATGGTCGAGATATCCCAGTCAGACTGCCAGTACATGCCCCGGTACCGAGCTCCTCCCCCCACATTGAACTGCCTGAGGTTGTTGGCCTTGGTAAGGGTAAAACCGAGGTCTATATTGCCAGTAAATCGCTTGAGCACCTCATCTTTCAAAGGATAGATGCTGCTGAGCGCTTCCAGCGGGAAGACTTCCGACTCCCCTTCCTCCGGCGTGACCGTAAAATACCCGGGCTGCTCAGAGCGGATACTGCCGTAGAGGCGCCTGCCCCCGGTTAGGGTAACCCGGCAGTCGCGCTCGACGCTCAGCCGCTCCACCTGGTCGAACTCTATGGTAAAGTCTGAATCGCTGTAATCCGTTTCGAGGATCAGGACCCCAAAGGACAGTTTTTTGATCTCCCCGTAAAGCACGTTCCCGTTTTTTACCCACAGGGTGTCGTGCTGGGCCCGGACGAAGAAGGGCAGCGCACAGCAAAAGCCAAGAAGGATACGTTTCATCATTCCATCAGGCGTTATGAGACCCGGCTGGCATGAGCCACAGTGATCGCACACGGTTGGGGACCGACCTCGCCCGGCACCTTCCCCGGCACGACCGAAACCCCGGAATTCCGTGCTATGGGTGGGACTGACTTGAACGAAGATAGCAAAACTTTCATAGCCGCCAGGCGCGAAAACAACCCCATACCGGGAATTCGGCGCGAACACCTTATCTTCGCGCCATAGGGCGGGCGCAGCCCTGACGGCCCGTCCAAACCCTAATTTCGAAAACCCATGAAAAAAACCATCCTCTTCCTCGCCCTGAGCCTGAGCCTGGCCGGCTGTGCCAGCTACCTTACGCAGGCCGAGAACGTAAGCAAGGTCAAAAAACCGTATTCCAAAGTATTTGTGCTGGCCCGGTTCCAAAACCGGGTCGCCCGGGGCCTTTCTGAACGCGACGTGGCCCAGGCCCTCCAAGGCAAGGGCTATACGGCCATCCGCTCGCTCGACTCAGGCATTGAAATACCAACTGACCACAAACCTTCAGAAAGCGAGGCCGCAGCTATCGGCAATGCGCTTAAGGCCCAGGGGTTTGATGGGGTAGTGTTGATTAACCTTGTGGAACGTGAGGAATACAAAACAGAGGTGCCCGGAAGTTATGCCTACCGCTATGACCCGTCCAATTCCCTTGAGTTTTGGAGCTATATGGGGTTGTACCCCGCCGTGACCTGGGAGCCCGGTAAGCAGGTTACCGGCACCCGCTTCGTTTTGGAGAGCACCCTCTACGACCTGAATTCCCCTAAAGAAGAGAACCTGCAGTGGATCGGCTGGTTTGAAGTGGATGACCCGACCGATATCGAGAAAACATCCGCAAGTTACGCCCGGCAGCTGGTAGCCGCCCTGCACAAGGCCAGTATGGTGCCCGCCCGGTAGCCGTAAGGGTGGATGCCGGCATGAAAAACCGGTGTATTGCCCGAAAAATTAGCGGATCGTTTTGTATCATGCGATATACTTTATATTTTTAGTGCAATCCTCCGATGTTTGCCGTTGATGCCGGTCTTGGTTCACCTACGATCAACCCGTCATATGCTGCCGTTCTCTTCATGCGGAACCGGTTTTGGTGTCTCCCCATGTCAGAATGGCTCGATTTACAGGTGGCAACCAATAACCTCACAGGCCTATGTATGTTCCCGAAATCAGCTCCATAAAAGAATCGATCAGCAACTGGCGTGTCGTTTTTTTGGTGGGCCTTATCTTTTTGGCGACCGGGCTCCTGGTACTGCTCAGGCCCCATGAGGCAATGGTATCCCTGGCAACCCTCCTGGGCATTGGTTTGGTACTTGCCGGTTTTGTGGAAATCTTCTTTGCCCTAACGAACCGGGCTATAGGTGCACGGGCTAACTGGCCCCTTTTCCTTGGCATCGTAACCAGCCTTGTTGGGTTGTTCTTCATCTTGGTGCCGGCATTCACCATGTTGTTCATGACCCTCGCCCTCTCGGTGATCGTTATCCTTCGTTCGATGGCCGCCATTGCCTTTTCCCTCGATGTACGCCTCTTGGGCGGAAAATACTGGTGGGTGTACATGCTGCTTTCGGTTACAGGCATTTTTTTCTCCTTTGCCCTGTTGTTGAGTCATCTCCTGCAGGAAAGCATGGTAAACGAATGGACGGGGTTGTCGTTGCTGACAGTTGGCGTTTACAATGCCTTTTTGGGCATGCGACTAAGGAGGCTGAAAGGGATCTCCAAGCTTTTTTCGGATGAACTGCTCGCCAAATACAGGGATGTTAGGCAGGAGATTCGAAGGGAACTGGAGCGCCTCGAGCATGGCGAAAGATTGGATGCCTAAGGGCCTTTTTGCCGTCCTGACGATAAGGCTGAAACGGGCAGGCTTTGACCCATGGTTCTGGTAAATGGCACCCAGGGCTGCAAATACGTTCCTTGTCCTGCTCTGCCCTGTTTTTTGGCTCTGACGGGAAACGGAAAGCGAAAACACATAACATTGAGTTAAAGTTCTGATGATTGATTATCTTTAGTTTTCCGCAATGAGCAAGTGCTCCTGCGGGGACCAAATGATTACCCTCCCTATGACCCAACTGAAACCGGCCCTCCTGATCTCCCTGCTGCTCCTGGCCTTTGGAATGGCACAAGCCCAGCAAGAAGGCCGGGAGGAGGCAGAAACAGGTAAGGCCCATGCCGGTCAACACCATGGGGTTCACCATAAACACAGCCTGAGCGTGCTGCTGGCCCACGTACATATCGGGAATGGCTCAGAAGACGGGGCGATACGGGGGATTCAGCGCCCTTCCTGGATGATCGCTTACAATTATAGCTTAAATGAAAAGTGGGCCCTAGGGCTTCATGGCGACATTATCCTGGAAACCTTCGCTGTGGAAAAAGATGGTGCAACAGGGGAAGAAGGGGGTCCTGAACTGTTGGTGCGCGACTATCCGATTTCCCTGGTGGGCGCTGGCACCTTCAAGCCGATCGAGCACCTGGGGATCATCGCCGGGGGTGGGATCGAATTCGACAAATCGGAATCCTTCGGCCTGGTTCGTTTCGGGCTCGAACCCAACCTGATGTTATCTGAACGCATTGAACTGATCCTCAACCTGAGCTACGATATCAAGTTCGACGGGTATGACAACTGGAACCTGGGCTTTGGGATTGCCTACGGTTTGTAGGCAGGGCCCAGGCAACACAGGAAGCAAAGCATGGACCAAATAACTATATAAATACAAACCATGAAAACACGAACACTACTTTCATTGGCCTTGCTCGTCAGCATGAGCAGCGGCCTCGCCCAAACCTTTACCATGGGCAAGAAGTGCCGGGAGGCCCTTGACGCGGCCCAGGCGGCCCTTGCCAGCAAGTCGTACCAGGATGCCCTGACCCTCTACCAGGCCTTCGCGGGCGATTGCAAGACCAAGGATGCCAAAGAGCAGGCGGCCATCGGCATGGCCGAAGCCTACAACGGTTTGGGGATGTACGACCAGGCCATTGCCCAGGCCGACGCTGCCCTGAAGGTAACCAAAGACCGCAGCCTGAGCGGGCACTTCCAGAAGGGGATCGCCCTGAACAAACTGGGGGATGCGGCCGGTTCACAGAAGGAACTTCAGAAAGTCATGGAACTGACCGAAATGAACCAGAACACGGCCCAGCGGGCTTCCAACTACGCCCTGATGGCCGCCCTGTACGACCGGCAGATGGGCCAGACCGATTCGGCCCTGGTCTACCTTGGCAAGGCCCGTGAGCTCGACCCGGGAAATGTCAATTTCCTGCTGCAGGAAGGGGATATGTACCTGGTGCACGAAGATTATGAGACGGCCTATGCCCGGTATGACGAGGCAGCCCAGATGGCCCCCAATTCCATGGATGTATACATTTCCAAGGCCAATGCGGGGCTTTGGCAGATGGAGAAGAAATACGGCACCTCCAAAGCCCAGGACCTGAGGGGGAAGATGACCGATGCCGAAAAGGCCGCTATATGCGGCGACCTGTCCAAAGCCTTTGAACTTGGCTGGCGCGATATGAACAAAGAAATGTTCAAGGCCCTAGTGTGTAATTAATCCAACCTTAAAACTAAATACTATGATTACCCTGAGAAAAACGATTTCGCTCTTTCTGGTGCTGGGGCTGCTGGCAGGCTGCTCCTCCATTCAAAACATGAATAAACAACAAAAAGGGACCGCTGCCGGAGCTGCCGGGGGTGCCCTGCTGGGGGCCGCCGTCTCGAAGGGCAGCATCTGGGGCATCCTCGCCGGGGCCGCCATCGGGGGTGCTGCCGGGAACCTGATCGGCAAGAAAATGGACCGGCAGGCCAAAGAACTCACCCAGGCCGTGCCCACAGCCGAAGTCAGCCGCGTAGGGGAAGGGATCAACATGACCTTCGACGCCAGCCTGGCCTTCAAGATCAACTCGGCCGAGATCAGCGATTCCTATAAAAAGGACCTGAATGCCGCCGCTTCGGTCTTCAAGAACTATAAAGATACCAACATCCATATCGAGGGGCACACCGACGATACCGGCTCGGAAGAGTATAATATGGCCCTTTCGGAAAGGCGTGCGCTTGCGGTCCGCGATTACCTGGTCGCCCAGGGCGTGGATCCTTCCCGCCTCACTGCAGAATGGTATGGGGAAACCCAGCCCAAGTACCCGAATGACGAGGCCAACCGGGCCAAGAACCGCCGGGTGGAGCTGGCCATCTACGCAAATGATGAGATGATCGCCAACGCCAAGGAAGGGAATATGTAATCCTTCGGCTTATAATAGTTAAATGTTATTAGGAGGACCTGATCCAAACCGGTCTCCCTTTAAACACCATTTGGAAATGAGACTCTTAAAATACGCCGGCATCGCTGCATGTACCGGCATAGCGCTAATGTTCGGGTGCCGCCAGTCGGGTGATAACTCCGAATCGACCCTTTCCAGGGCCACTGTGTATTACGGGGGCGATATCGTCACCATGGAGGGAGACACCCCCCAGTACGTCGAAGCCCTGGTGGTGCGCGATGGAAAAATCGAATTCGCCGGAGCTTCCGGGCAGGCCATGGAGGTGGCCGGGGCCGGGCACCAAATGGTGGATCTCAAAGGAAAAACCATGCTGCCCGGGTTTATCGACGGGCACGCCCACTTCGGGAATTTCGGCCTGCAGGCCATCGGAGCGCAGCTGCTGGCCCCGCCCGATGCAGCCTGCAAGGACATCCCTACCCTGGTCCAGACCCTCAAAGACTGGAACACCCCCGAAAACCTGGCCCTCACGGGGTGGATCTTCGGGACGGGCTTTGACGATTCCGTGCTGGAGGAAAAGCGCTTCCCCACCCGGCACGACCTCGACCAGGTCAGCACAGAGCTCCCCATCATGATCACCCACATTTCGGGCCATTTTGCCGTGGTAAACACCAAGGGGCTGGAGGTGCTGGGTCTGTCTGCCGACACCCCTGACCCGGAAGGGGGGATCATCCGGCGCGAAGCCGACGGCAAAACCCCGAACGGGGTGCTCGAAGAGCTGGCGGCCATCCCGTACATGCTCAATGCCCTGATGCCCAAAGACCAGGCCGGGGCCGACCGGTTTTTCAACGCCGGCCAGGACATGGCCCTTTCATACGGCTATACCACCGCCCAGGAAGGCCGGGCCATGCAGAACCACGAGCTGCTGGCCGCCAATGCCGAAGCCGGTCAGCTGAAACTCGACGTGGTCAGCTATATCGACTACATGTTTGTTGACAAGTATATGGGCACCCCATGGAACAGCCGCGACTATACCAACCACTACCGCATCGGCGGGATGAAGGTCACCCTCGACGGATCGCCCCAGGGCCGCACCGCCTGGCGCACCCGGCCCTACCTGCTCCCGCCCGACGGGCAGGGGCCCGACTATGCAGGCTACCCGGCCATCCCGGGAGATTCCACCGTACAGGCCATCTTTGAAAAGGGCTTCCGGAACAACTGGCAGATTCTGGTGCACGCCAACGGGGATGCCGCCATGGATCAATTTATTCGCACCCTGCGACCGAATGTCGAGAAATACGGGAAAGGCGATCGCCGCAATACCCTCATCCACGGGCAATACGTGCGGGAAGACCAGTTGGATGCTTTCAGGGACCTGGATGTGGTCGCCTCCCTCTTTCCCCTGCATACCTTCTACTGGGGCGACTGGCATAAACAGATCATCGGCGATTC
Source organism: uncultured Robiginitalea sp. (assembly GCA_964461555.1). GTDB lineage: Bacteria > Bacteroidota > Bacteroidia > Flavobacteriales > Flavobacteriaceae > Robiginitalea. The sequence goes on from CAYWZF010000014.1 coordinate 20,187, forward strand.
CCTGGGCAACCGGATCAGCCCCACGCGCACGGCCCTGAACAAAGGCCTGAAGCTCACCATCCACACCGATGCCCCCGTGGCCCTGCCCAACCTGATGCGGGTGGTCTGGACGGCTGTGGAGCGCACCTCCCGCTCCGGGGCCATCATCGGGGAAGGCGAGCGCCTGACCCCCTATGAAGCCCTGCAGGCGATTACCATCTGGTCGGCCTACCAGCACTTTGAGGAAGGCCGCAAGGGCAGCCTGACACCCGGCAAGCTGGCCGACCTGGTAATCCTGGACCAGAACCCGCTGAAAGTTGCCCCCGATGCCATCAAAGACATCATGGTGCTTGAAACCATCAAGGACGGCGAATCTGTGTACAGGAAACCCTGACATCCAAAAGACGTTACCCCATGAAAACAAGCGTGAAAATTATCGTGTTTGCAGGTATCCTGGCCCTGTCTCCCTTTTTTGGTATGGCCCAGGATGCCCAGGGAGGCAGCTCCGCCGACGACCTGGCCAGGCAACTGCAAAACCCATTGGCCAACCTGATCAGCGTGCCCTTCCAGAACAATTTCGATTTCGGGTTCGACCCGGCCGACGGGAGCCGCTGGCTGATGAACATCCAGCCGGTAATCCCCATGAGCATCTCCGAAGACTGGAACCTGATCGGGCGGGTCATTCTGCCGGTGATCTCCCAGAACGATATTTTCGGGGCAAGCGGCAGCCAGACCGGGTTGGGCGACGCCCTTTTGACCGGGTTCTTTTCCCCGAAGGCGCCTACGGCCGGCGGAATGGTCTGGGGGGTCGGGCCTGCCATCTCCGTTCCCACCGCCACGGATGACCTGCTGGGAAGCGGGCAATTCTCGATGGGCCCCTCGGCTGTGGCCCTGATTCAGAAGGGATCGTTCACCTACGGGGCCCTGGTCAACCACATCTGGTCCCTTTTCGGGGCCTCCGACCGCGGGGATGTGAATGCCACCTTTTTCCAGCCCTTCCTGGCCCGGAATTTTCCTGGAGGATATGCCCTGACCCTGAATGCCGAAATCCTGCAGAACTGGGAGGCCGACGCCACGGTAGGCACTCTGCACCTGGTCGGATCGAAGGTGACCAGCCTCGGGGGCCAGATGATCCAGTTCTTTGCAGGGCCGAGGATTCCCTTTGGCAACGGAAACAACGCGTCCTGGGGCATCCGGGCCGGGCTTGTGTTGTTGTTGCCAAAATAGTCCCGGGTCGGCTGTCGACATTTTTTTATCTTTAGGGAACAGATTGCGACCCGGTCCTGTTGTCTTACTCCGGCATTGCTGCCCTTCAATGGATACCAAAAACAAGGAAGAATGAAAAAGCACGCTTTTATCTGGTTCGTGGCACTCCTCATGACAGGATGTGCCTCTTCGTACCTTACCAATTCACGCAATTACAGCCAGGAGAAAAAAACGTATGGCAAAATCGCGGTGATCGGGGTGGCCAAAAGCCGCCTGGCACGGTCGCAGTTTGAACAGGAGGTGGCTGACGGGCTTACGGCCCGGGGCGTCAATGCCGTACCCTCCTACAACAGCGGCATCGACATCCCGATGGACGGGACCCTTTCAGACAGCCAGGCTGCCGAGGTGAACCGCCAGTTGTTGGCGGCCGGCTTTGATGGGGCCATCGTCACCAACCTGGTAGACGCCTCCCAGTATACAGACGTGATCCCCGGCAGCTCCTACACGGGCTATTACCCGGTGCGGTATGGACGGTTTGGCCGGTATGCGACCTATTACCCGGTGCAGACCTGGGAGCCCGACCGCATGGTGACCGGCACCAAATACGTGTTGGAAAGCTGCCTCTATGCCCTCGATGAAGGTCAGAAAGACAACCTGCAGTGGGTGGGGATGTTCGAATTGAAAGACCCGAAGGACCTGAAAAAGGTGACCGGGAAATACGCGGCCGAACTTACCGAAGAGCTCCTGAAGCAAAGCATTGCAACCCAGTAGGCGGCGCCTGGCCTTACGGCCCTGATACCGGATTCCGGTAGGCTACCAGTCTTCCTTCGGGCTCACCAGCAGCCATTCGGTGTGCTCGCCCTGGCGCACGATGCGTTCGAGATGGAAGCCCGTGCGGGCGTAGAATTTAAGCAGGCCGATCTTTTCGATGCTCAGCCAGAAACCCCTGGCCGGCACCGCCTTGCGGATTTCCTTCAGCCAGACCGAACCGTACCCGTGCGACCGGAACTCTACCGGCACGTAAAGGAAGCCGATGTAGTAAAAATTGCGGTCGTACCACCGGCGGGCGTCCTCTTCGAAGGCCTGCATGTCGGGGAAGAAGGCGCGGCTCACGATGCCACCTCCCCGGAAGGAGCTGCCTTCCTGCAAAATAAGGATGCGCGATTCGGCAGCCACCAGCGGCCAGACTTCCCGGGCCTCCCGCTTCCAGCCGGCGGGCAGCTTGCTGAAGAACCGTTCCGGATCCCCGGTACAATCGACGAGTTTCAGTGCGCTTTGTATCATCTTACAGGTAGCCCCACGACCACAGTTTATCGGAATCTTCAAACCAGCGGTCGCCAATGTCGGTGCGGTAATACCCGTTGTTGACGATCACGTTGGCGATGCGGTTGTACATGACGCGCTGGGCGTCTTTCATGGTAAGGCCCGTGCCCGTTACCAAAAGGGCCAGGCCGGTATTCCCGGTGATGAGCCACTGCCCCTTGATCTGCTTCAGGTGCATGGGGTGGATGCCTTCCATGTTCTTGGGCACTACCACCACGGCGTCTTTGGAAAACAGCTCAAAGGTCTTTTTGTCGTCGTAGGGGAAAGGGGGTACCGCGATATAGGCGCCCACCTGGAACCCCTTCCGGGTCTGTATGGTTTTCTTGGTACCGGCCGCCACGCCGAAGAGCAGCTCGCTCACAGGCTCGAGCAGGCCGGCCCGCTGGATGCTCACCTGGGGGAAGCCGAAGCGGGAGGTAAATTCAAGGGGGTAGATGCCGTTCCCGTTCACGATGCAGTTCAGGTCGATATGCCCGCGCAGGTTATGCCGGGCCAGGGTGGCCTCGAACTTCTTGAGGGTGCGGTCGAAAAGGGGGGATTCCTGCGTCCAGAACATAGACGATCCCATTTCTCCGGTAGAGACCCCCACCTCCTTCGGAAAGAGCTTTTTGTGCTCGAAGGTGATGTTGTAGGGCCGCAAAAAGCGCTCGCCGTTGAAAAAAGCCCCGATGGAAATCTCGACCCCCTTCACCCGCCGCTGCAACTGGAAATTCCCGAAATCTTCGCCCCACGATTTCTCATAGGCCTTCAGCAGCCTGATCACATCCTGGCCCTGGTCGTCTTTGCCCACGAAGAGCAACTGCTTGAGCTCCTGGGTTTCGCCTGAGGGCTTGATCACATAGGCATTCGGGTTGGCCTCCACAAAGGTGATGGCCTCCTGGAAGGAATGGAACTCCCAAGACTGTATGGTGTTGATCTTGTGCTTGCGCAGCTCTTCCTGCCCGAAGTTGCGGTCGAGCTCAAGGGCGTCGGAATACGGCACGCCCCCGAAAACAAGCTTCCCGGCAGCACGCAGGCGCTGGGCCTCAACCCCGTAGCCGGTGTAGTCGAACACGATCAGGTCGGCCCACTCTTCGTGGTTTTTCCAGTTGCGCACCTTGGGGACGAAGCCGGTGCCTATCTCGCGGCAGTACCGGTCTTCGATGTAGAATTTCACCTTATGCCCTTCTTCCTTGATGGCCAGGGCGATATCGAGGCTCTCCCCCCAACGGGAGACAATCAGAATCCGCTTGCGGTTTCCGTTCTTTTTATCTTGCGACATAGCACAGGTTTTGGGCGGTCAGACCATTTGGGCAAGCCTGGGGGCGAAAGAGTGGCAATTGGGCAGGCAGACGGGGGTTCCGGCCTGAGTGGAAATCGCTGATTCTCAATCGGACCGCCCGCCTGGGCAGCAACCCGAACCGCGATTTCCGGGCGGTCGGGCACCCGATAGTGCCTTCTGTAGTCATGGTCCGGGAGCCTGGTCCCGAATCGGTCATTTACCACACAAAGGAAATTAAAAAAACGATTCCCCAAACTGATCTGCCTCATTTTTTGACAAAGGCCCGCCCGGGTTATTCCGAACCGTTGTCGTACTTTTAAAACCCTGCTCACCATGTACACTGTCGTAGACATAGAAACCACCGGCAACGGGATACAGGGCAACCGGATCACCGAAATCGCCCTCTTCAACCTCGACGGGGGCCAGATCACCGGCTCCTTCAGCAGCCTGGTGAACCCGGGGTGCGAGATCCCGGCCTTCATCACGGGCCTGACCGGGATCACCACGGCCATGGTGCGCCACGCCCCCCGTTTCGAAGAACTGGCCCGCCAGATCGCCGAGTTCAGCGAGGGCCGGGTTTTTGTAGCCCACTCCGTCAATTTCGACTACCCCATCGTGCGCGAGGAGTTTTCGCGCTGCGGGATGGCCTTCCAGCGCAAAAAGCTGTGCACGGTGCGCCTCTCGCGAAAGGTCTTCCCGGGCCTGCGCTCCTACAGCCTGGGCAAGCTGTGCAGCAGCCTGGAGATCCCGCTCAGCGACCGCCACCGGGCGGCGGGGGATGCCCGGGCCACCGCCCTGCTGTTGCAGCGTATCCTGCGCCATCCCCAGGGGGCCGAAACGGTGCAGGCCTTCCTCAATGCCCGCTCGCAGGAGGCCACCCTCCCACCCGGGTTGCCCCGAAATTCCTTCCTGCGGCTACCCGAAGCCCCGGGGGTGTACTATTTCAAAGACAGCCGGGGCTCCATCCTCTATGTGGGCAAGGCGGTGAACCTGAAAAAAAGGGTGCTGGGGCATTTTTACGACACTTCCGAAAAAGAACGGCGGCTGTGCCGGGAAACCTCCGAAATCGACTTCGAGCTGTCGGGTTCGGACCTGCTCGCCCTGCTGATGGAAGCCGCGGCCATCAAGCGGCATTTCCCGCCCTTCAACCAGGCCCAGAAGACCAACCGGCCCGCCTATGGCCTGTTCCGGTACCACGACCGGGATGGGGTTGCACACCTGGCCATCAACCGCCTGCGGAAAGGGCAGCAGGCCTCCCGTGTCTTTTACAGCCAGAGCGACGCCCGCCTCTTTCTGGAACGCCTCTGCACCGATTTCAAGCTCTGCCCGAAATACTGCCACCTGCAGGAGGGGGTAGACCGGTGCGGCCACTTCAGGGTCCCGGTTTGCCAGGGCATCTGCCGGGGGGAGGAACCTGCGGCCGGGTACAACGCCCGGGTCGAGGAAGCCCTGCAGAGTCTGAAACCTTCGGACGAGCACCTGATCATAGGGGAAAAGGGACGCAGCCCGGAAGAGCGGGGGATCATCTGGATCGCCGGGGGGGCGTACCGCGGCTATGGTTTTGTGGAAAAGGAACGCCGCCTCGACGGGCTCCCCGACCTGGAAGCGGTGATTGAGCCCCAGCCGCGTTACCCTGAAACGGACCGCATCCTCGAATCGTACATGCTCAAGAACCCGGGGCAGGTCAGACGGATCGCGTCAGAATAGCCCCCAGGCTCCCTGATGGCCATTCAGTACTTATCCAGCTTGTTGTATTGTTTGATCACATAAAGCAGCCAGATCACGAACACCAGGCCGACAAAGATGGAATAGGCGAGCACGATCCCCATGGCTATTTCTTGATTTTGAGGTAATTCATCAGGCCCAATATGGTCGGGGCCCAAAGACCGATGAAGATGGCTTCCTGTACATGGCCCTGCAGGTAGCGGGCTTCGGCCACCACAATGATGGAGAAGACCACCGCGAGCATCAGGGCGTTCATCCAGCCCAGTTGTTTTAGAAATTTCCGGAACATTCCTGCAGTTTGGATCTCCTTAAAGATACAGGCTGAGGAAAAACGGTGCGCCCCCTTTTTCGACAAATTATCAACATTCTGGCCACCTCAGGGTTTGAAAGGGCCCGCGTTTCCCGGAAGAGCCCTGCCCGGCTCAGTCCAGCGGTTTGAGGACGAGGCCCAGCTGCCGCGGTTCGCGCTCGAGGTACTCGAACCCTTCATGCATTTCTGCAAGGGGCCGGCTATACGGGTAGTAGGTGATGGGTTCAATGCAGATCATGCCGGGGTCGGGCGACCAGAGCATGAAATTCCCGAAGCCCCGGCTGCGGAGTTCGAGGCGGGAGCTGTCTTCCAGCACCAGGGTCTCGCACCCGGCCACTTCAAGGGCCCGGTCGCCTGCCGCCAGCACTTCCGAAAGGGTGATCACGCGCCCGCACCCCGTTACGCAGGCGTCGGCCCTCTGCAGGCGGAAGGCCGGGTGGTACCCCGCCATGAAGGGCATGTCGGCATCCCCGCTCACCTCAAACGATACCTCAAGGGCATCCGGCAGCAGGGCAAAGCGCTTTACGAACCGGAAGGAGTAAGGCCAGACCAGCCAGCGGGCCGTCGAGCGGCCGGGGTATTTCGAATTCGCCACCGGGGTGCCCGCCTGGTAGGCCTTCTCCAGCACGGCGGTGGTCGGGGTAGCCGAAACCAGGGTGTAGTCGAGTTCGCGGAGCAGGCCGTGCTGGTCTTGCAGGGCATTGCCCCGCGGCACCTGCACCCGGTAGCCGATATCGGCCGTCGGGCCCACAATGGGGAACATTTCCGTGTCGGAATGCCCCCATCCCGGCTGGTCGGGGGAGTGCATGAACTCGTGCGCCCCCTGGCGGAAGCTGGATAGTTCTCCCCCTCGGATTTCCACCCGCAGGTCAGACCGGGTCAAAATAATGGGCTGGTTCGGGTTGCTTGTCATATAAAGAAGTATCAACGGGCGGGCCTGTCATAAATCAGCGCCCCTATTCAAATTTGATCGCCCGCACCGGGCTGATGCGCGAGATGATATGGGAGGGCAGCAACAGCATGAGCAGGCACAGCAAGAGCACCCCGGCGTTGAGCAGCAGCAGGGTGGGAACATCTATGTAGACCGGGATGTAGTCGATATAGTACTCTTCCGGGTTGGGGAATTTCAAAAAGCGGTACTTGTACTGCAGGGCGAGCAGGCCCAGGCCCAGGCCGTTCCCCCAGAGCAGGCCGAGCCCGATCAGGTAGGCCGCATTGTACAAAAAGACCTTGCGGATACTCCAGTTGCGGGCCCCCAGGGCCTTGAGGATGCCGATCATGGGGGTTCGCTCCAAAATGAGCACCAGCAGGGCCGTGATCATGTTGATGCCGCCCACCAGAATCATGATGCCGATGATCAGGGCGATGTTGAAATCGAATAAACCGATCCATTCGAAGATGGGGTAATATTTGTTCTCGATGGTCTGGGTATCGAGGCTTGAAAGGGTCTTGCCATAGATCTCGGCGCTTTTGGGCCCGATCTGGTCAAAATCGTCGAGGAAGACCTCGAAATTGCCCACCTGGTCGTCGCGCCAGCCATTCATGCGCTGGATGTGGCGGATATCGGCGAAGACATAGGTACCGTCGAATTCCTCGAAGCCGCTGTCGTAAATGCCCGCCACCGTAAAGCGCCGGCGGTTCGGCACCCGTGAAGGGTCTTCGTCTTTGAGGAAAAAAGCGTCGAAGGGGCTGCCCACTTCCAGCTGCAGGCGGGCGGCCAGGGTGCGCGATATGAGCGCCTCCGTGCCCAGCTCCCCGCTGAAATCGGGCAGGCGCCCGGCTACCAGGAAATCCTGGAAGGCGCTCCAGTGGTAATCGGGGCCCACCCCTTTGGCAATGATGCCCTCAAAGGTGTCTTCGGTACGGATGATGCCGGCCTTGGTGGCCACGGCCTGTATGTGCCGCACCCCGTCGGCCAGGTTGAAGTCGGGGTAAAACTCCTGCTCTTTCGAGACCGGGGTGACCGACACCTGCGAATTGTTGTTGTCGTAATTGTAGATCTGTATATGGCCGTTGAAGGCCGCCACCTTTTCGCGGATCTTGTGGCGAAGGCCCACCCCGGTGGCCAGGGCGACCAGCATCATGAGCAGGCCGATGGCAATCGCGGCGATGGCGATTTTAATGATTGGCGCGGAAATGCTACTTTTATGCTCCCTGCCACCAATGAGCCGCTTTGCGATGTACAACTCTAAATTCACCCGCCTGTCTGTGTTAGCCGCTACCAAAAATACGCTATTTGTGGTTTTCTTCGGGCTGCTGGCCTGCGGAAGTTCACCCGGGCAAATGCCCGGAGAGGCCCCCGGGCCCGAACCCGTGGTGGTCGGCGCCAACCGGACCGACGCCTATTTCCCCCTGCTGCGCGGCAAGCGCATTGCCCTGGTGGCCAATGCGACCTCGGTGATCTTCCGCAAAGACGGCGCCCCGGTGCACCTGGCCGACAGCCTTTTGGCCTCAGGCATGAACCTGGTGCAGGTGTTCACCCCCGAACACGGGTTTCGCGGGGTGGCCGACGCCGGGGAAGAGGTTTCCGACACGGTAGACGGGCGCACCGGCCTGCCACTGGTCTCCCTCTACGGGGCCAACAGAAAGCCCCGGCCTGAGCAGCTGCAGGGCCTCGACCTGGTGGTCTTTGACATACAGGACCTGGGCGTGCGTTTTTACACCTATATCGCCACCCTGCAACTGGTCATGGAGGCCTGCGCCGAGGCCGGGGTGCCGGTGCTGGTGCTCGACCGGCCCAACCCGAATGCCGACTTCGTGGACGGGCCCGTGATGGAAGACGAAAACCGCAGTTTCCTCGGCATGGCCCCCGTGCCCCTGGCCTACGGGATGACCATAGGGGAATACGCCCTGATGCTGAACGGGCAGGGGTGGCTCGAAGGCGGCCGGCGCGCCGACCTCACCCTTATCGCCCTTGAAAATTACCGGCGCAGTGAACCCTACATCCTGCCCATCGCGCCCTCGCCCAACATCCCCAACACCCAGGCGGCCATGCTGTACCCCAGCCTCGGGCTGTTCGAGGGGACGAAGGTCAACGCCGGCCGTGGCACCCCCTGGCAATTCCAGTGCTTCGGGGCCCCCTTCCTCGATGCCGGTCATTTTGATTTCAGCTATACCCCCCAGCCCAACCTGGGGGCCAAAGAACCCAAACACAAGGGAGCGCTGTGCCATGGTCGCGACCTGCGGGAGGTAGCCCCGCCCCGGGCCGTAGACCTGAGCTGGCTCATCGAGGCCTATGCCCACCGTGCCCCGGGGTCTGAATTCTTCCTGACGGCCGGGTTTACCAAACATGCGGGCACAAGCCGCCTGCAAAAGCAGATTGAAGACGGGATGTCGGCCGAAAGCATCCGGGCTACCTGGCAGGCCGACCTGGAGGCCTTCCGCCCCATCCGGAATCTGTACCTGCGCTATCCCTGAGCGGCGGCACCGGTTTCTTCCCCGGTATAGGTGGGTTTGCGGTATTTGTGGAAGGGTTGTTTGAGCAGGCCCTTCAGGCTGGCATTCTCGACAGGGTCGGGAAAGGTGTCAACCCCGTAGACGACCGACTCCCGGTCGAGTTTCATGTAGGTGCCCAGCAAGCGGTCCCAGATCGAAAAGATGTTCCCGTAGTTCGAATCGGTGTACGGCAGCCTGAAGTGGTGGTGCACCTTGTGCATATCGGGGGAGACCAGTACCCAGCTCAGGGCCCGGTCTACCTTTTCGGGCAGGCGGATGTTGGCATGGGTGAACTGGGTGGCCAGCAGGGAAAGGGACTGGTACAGCATCACGATGGCGATGGGCGTGCCCGAGAGGAAAACCCCGCCCAGGGTAAAGAAAAAACGGATGAAGCTCTCCAGGGGGTGGTGCCGGTTGGCCGTGGTGGTATCGACCTCGTGGTCGGTGTGGTGCACCAGGTGGATCATCCAGAGCGGCCTGACCTTGTGCTCCACATAGTGGGGCAGGTAGGCCCCGAAAAAATCGAGCAGAAGCACCCCCAGCAGGGCGTAGGCCCACAGCGGCATCTCGGGCAGCCAGTTGATGATGCCAAAGTCGCGGGCAACCACCCAGTCGCTGGTGCGCAGCAGCAAAAACGCCAGCGCAAAATTGATGACAATGGTGGTGGCGGTAAAAAAGAAGTTGGGCAGGGCGTGCCGCCATTTGCGATACCGGAACCGGAACAGGGGCACCGCCCCTTCCAGCAGCCAGAAAAAGGTGATGCCGCAGACCAGCAACAGGCTGCGGTGCAGGGAAGGGATGTTTTCGAAATAGTTCAGGATGCTTTCCATAAGCCGAATATACCCAATTTTTTGGTTTATTGTCGCGGTGGCCCCCTCCTAGAGGTAGCCCGGCAGCCGTCGTTTCATCTCCTCCACAATCCGGAAGGCCGCCGGGCAGATGGCTGTATTTTTCAGGGTCAGGCCGGTGATCTGGTGGAACTTCTTCCGGTCGGTATGGGGGTATTCCCGGCAGGCCCTGGGGCGCACCTCATAGATCAGGCAGTAATTCTCTCCATCGAGAAAGGGGCAGGGCAGCTGCTGCAGCACATAATCCCCGTCTTCGTCTACCCGCAGGTAGCGCTGCACGAACTGGCCGGGCCTGAGCCTGAGGCGGGCCGAAATGCGGTCGATGTCGGCCCCCGTGAACAGCGGGCCCGTGGTCTTGCAGCAATTGGCGCATTCAAGGCAGTCGGTTCTGCTGAACTCCGCCTGGTGCAGCTCCTGCATCAGGGCGTCGAGCTCGCGCGGGGGGCGGGCTTTCAGCTTTTTGAAGAAGCGCTGGTTCTGGGCTTTCTTCTCGGCGGCCAGCTGCGGGAGTTTATCAAGGGGTTCAGACATGAGGGGCGGTATTAATTCGTACCTTAGGACCCTGCCAAAAGTACGAACCATGGACGTATTGGGAAAGGCCCTGCTGGACGAGCTTCACAACGCCCCGGCACCCAGCCTCCGGATCTCCACCTCTGTCGACACCGAGGAAGAGCTCGCCCCCTCTTATTTCTTTCGCTCCTACGCCCAGATGCCTGAGCTCGAGCGCCTCGCCCTCGACCTGGCCACCGGCCCGGTGCTCGACATCGGGTGCGGGGCGGGAAGCCACTGCCTGTACCTGCAAGACCGGGGGGTCGAGTGCCTCGGGCTCGACCTTTCCCCGGGGGCCATCCGGGTAGCCTCCGAGAGGGGGGTGCGCAACACCCGGTGCGAAAATATTTGGGATTTCAGGTCGGGGTTATACGGTACTTTGTTGTTGTTAATGAACGGGGCCGGCATCTCAGGCAGCCTGGCCAGGCTCCCTGCCCTGTTGCGACACCTGGCAGGGTTACTGGCCCCCGGGGGTCAGATCTTGCTCGATTCGAGCGACCTGATCTACCTGTTCGAGGAAGACTCAGACGGGGGGATATGGGTGCCGGGCGACCGGGCGTATTACGGGGAGGTGCAGTACCGCTGGGAGTACAGGGGGAAAAAAGGCAGGCCGTTCAACTGGCTTTTTGTCGACTACCCTACCCTGGCCACCGCGGCTTCCAAGGCAGGGCTTTTGGCCGAAAAGGTGGCCGACGGGCCGCATTACGACTATCTGGCCCGCCTGGTACAGCCCGCATACCAGAAGCCGGTATAAAACGTTTGTTATGGAAATGATTCGCATGAGAAATACCCTGAAGCTGCTGGCCGGCTTGTTCTTGTTATTCCTGCTCGGAAATTGTTCCAAAGATGCCGATGGAAACCCCGAGCCCGACCCGATCGATCGTTCGGGCAACCTGCTTACCACAGGCGAAAGCGCCGAAGACCTGCTTGGCAATGCGAATTTCGATGAGCTGGTGATACAGATCGCCTATGTGGAAGGGTTCCGGCCCAGCGACCTGGCCCTGGCCGACTTGCGGGAATTCCTGCTGCTGCGCACCTTCAAGGATGCCGTCCGCTACGAATTTCTGCCCCTCCCCTCCCCGAATGAAGAGACCCTGACCCTGCAGGAGATCGCCAGCCTGGAGAACGAAAACCGGACCCGCTACAACGACGGCCGCACCCTTGGCCTGTACATCTATTTTGCCGATGCACCTTCGAGCACCGACGACCCTGATGGGAATACCTTCACCCTTGGGGCAGTGTACCGCAACACCTCCATGGTGCTGCATGAAAGCACCATCAGGGAACTGGCTTCCAAAAGTGCGGTAATCAGCACTGCCGCAGCCGAAGCTGCCACCCTGACGCACGAGTTCGGTCACCTCTTCGGCCTGGTAGACCTGGGAACCCCTGAGATCAACCCCCACGAAGACCCTGCCGCGGCCAACCATTGCCTCGAAGACGGCTGCCTCATGCAGGCCTCCCTGGAATTCACCCAGGGGATCGTAAAAGTGATGGAAGAACGGGCCGCCAAGAACCTCACCGTAGTGCCTGACCTGGGCCCGGAATGCATCCGCGACCTGCAGGCCGCAGGCGGCCGCTGAGACTGACGGCTTACGGGATATTCAGGTATTTGTGGGTTTGGAGCGACACCCGCCACCTGGGGTTCGCCATCACGTACTCCACGATCAGGGGGGTTACCTTTTCGCGCACGCTCCACTCCGGCTGCAGGAACAACAGGCAATCGGGCCCGACGCGTTCGGCCTGCTGCTCGGCAAAGGCAAAATCGTGCTTGTTGTACACGATCACCTTGAGCTCGTCGGCCCTTTCATAGATATCCCCCACCGGGAGCTTTGTTTTCTTGGGAGAAAGGCAGATCCAGTCCCACTGGCCGGTGACCGGATACGCCCCTGAAGTCTCGATATGGATTTTCATGCCCCGTTCCTTAAGGGCCCCGGTAAGCGGGGCCATGTTCCAGGTGAGGGGCTCGCCCCCGGTCACCACGATGGTGTCGGCATGCCGGGCCGCCTGCTCGACTATTTCCCCGATGGGCGTGGGCGGGTGCAGGTCGGCGTTCCAGCTCTCCTTCACATCGCACCAGTGGCACCCCACGTCGCAGCCCCCGACCCGTATGAAATAAGCCGCCTTCCCCGTGTGGAAGCCTTCCCCCTGTATGGTGTAGAACGCCTCCATCAGGGGGAGCATGAGCCCCCGGTCTACCTGCTCCATGAGCGCTGTTTTTTCCATGCCGCAAAGATAACCAAAAACCCCGGCGGGGCCACGGGGGCAAAAAGTGGGGGCCGCCCGCATCACTTCCTGCGAATTCTGCTATTTTTACGACAAAATTGAGCGTATGAGTACTGTGGATTCCTTCCGGGAGCATATCGAAAACGGCTACCAGTGCAAAGGCGATTTCATAGCCGTGGGCGCCGCCATGCTGGATGGGGAAGCCATTACCGGGGCCCACGTGAAGGTGCCCCTGAAGACCCTGAACCGGCACGGCCTGATCGCCGGGGCCACGGGCACCGGGAAGACCAAATCCCTGCAGGTGCTGGCAGAAAACCTCTCCCTGCACGGCATCCCGGTCTTGCTGATGGACCTGAAGGGCGATCTGAGCGGGTTGGCCCAACCCAGCCCGGGCCACCCGAAAATCGACCAGCGGATGGCCCAGATCGGCCTCGATTTCACCCCCCGTGCCTTTCCAGTCGAAATCCTGACCCTTTCCGAACAGGACGGGGTAAAGCTGCGGGCCACCGTTTCGGAATTCGGGCCGGTGCTGCTCTCGCGCATCCTGGACCTGTCAGAGGCCCAGGAGGGGATCATGGCGGTCATTTTCAAATACTGCGACGACCACAAATATCCCCTGCTTGACCTGAAAGACCTCAAGAAGGTCTTGCAGTATGCCACGGGGGAAGGCAAAAAGGAGTTTGAGGCCAGCTACGGCCGCATGAGCACCAGCTCCACGGGCACCATTTTGCGCAAGATCATCGAACTGGAACAGCAGGGGGCCGAGCTCTTCTTCGGGGAAAAATCCTTCGAGGTAGACGACCTCACCCGGGTTGATGAACAGGGTCACGGATACATCAACATCATCCGCCTGACCGACATACAAGACCGCCCGAAGCTGTTTTCAACCTTCATGCTGAGCCTGTTGGCCGAGATCTACAGCACCTTCCCCGAGCAGGGAGACAGCGACCGGCCCGAGCTGGTCCTGTTCATCGACGAGGCGCACCTGATCTTCAAGGAAGCCTCCCGGGCCCTGCTCGACCAGATCGAGAGCATCGTGAAGCTGATCCGTTCCAAGGGGGTCGGCCTCTACTTCGTCACCCAGAACCCGACCGATGTGCCCAACGAAGTGCTGGCCCAGCTCGGCCTGAAGATCCAGCACGCCCTGCGCGCCTTTACCGCCCAGGACCGCAAGGCCATCAAGCTCACGGCTGAGAACTACCCATTGTCTGATTACTATGACACCAAAGAGGTGCTTACCGGCCTGGGCATCGGGGAGGCCCTGGTGACGGCCCTCGACGAGAAGGGCCGGCCCACCCCCCTGGCCGTTACCCTGATGCGGGCCCCCATGAGCCGCATGGACGTCCTCACCGAGGCTGAACTGAAAGCGCTTACCGGCCAGTCGAAACTGGCGGCCAAATACCGGGAGGTGACCGACCGGGAGAGCGCCTATGAAATCCTGAGCCGGAAAATCGAAAGGGCCGAAGCCGAAGGCGAGCGCCAGCGCGAGCGCGAAGCAGACAGCCGCACCAAAACCAGCACCCGCCGGTCTACCCGGCAAGACCCGGTGATCAAGGTGCTGACCAGCGCCACCTTTATACGGGGCGTGCTGGGCATCCTCAAAAAAGCAATGCGATAAGCCAACCGGCCTGAAACCAACCTGCCCCTTATGAAAAAAGGAATCCTTCTGGCGCTGGCATGCGCCCTGCTGCTGACCCAATGCAAAAACGATACCGAAGACCCATTTGCCATCGGGCCCGACCGGGTCGGGAAACTGCACCGGGAACACACCACCGGGCAACTCGACAGCATCTTCAGGGCCGACTCCCTGGTGCGCGATTCGACCCGCCTGAACCTGGGGCAGGACGGGAAAATAGAGGTCTTCGAAAAGGGCGGCAAGCTGCTGCTCACCCTGAGCCCGGCTGCTGACACCCTGCACCGCATCGGCAACATCCGCATCCACGACCCGCGCTTCCGCACCGAAAATGGCATTTCCCTGGAGAGCACCTTCGGGGAGATCAAAGCCAGGTACGAAATCCGCAAGGTGATCACCTCCCTGAACAACCTGGTGATCCTGCTCAAAGGCAGCGATGTCTACTTCACCATTTCGCGCGAAGACCTCCCGGCCAGCCTGCGGTATTCCCCCGAGCCGGTAGAGATCGTCCAGATCCCCGATGCGGCCCCGGTCAAGTACATGATGGTGGGCTGGGATTGAGCGGAAAACCCCCCGAAAGTTTTACACAGGCGTAACCTTCAAATGCCTGCCTTTTCGTACCTTTAAGGGAGTACCCTGAGAAGCCCCGGGGCCTTGGTTCAACCTCAAACTGCCCGTCATGGAGATACGATCCCTGATCGATGCCCTCACCGCCCTGTACCGGCAAATCCTGAAACAGCAGCAGCAGGCTTCGGAAATCGCCAGCTGGGTGCATCCCGACTACCGGCAGAGCGCCCTGAACCTTTACCACTACCTGGTCTTGCGCAGTTCGGACCTGCGCGACCTGCACGACCCCCTCTCCGACCTCGGGGTGTCATCCCTGCGTTCTGCCGAGGGCTATGTGCTCCGCAACCTGCACGATGTGGTCCGAAACCTGAACTACATTGCCGGCACGCCCTGGGAAGAACCCATCCCCGCCCAGTCCATCGGGTACCGAGAAAGCAAGGAACTCCTCTGGGAACAAACGGCCCGCCTGTTCGGGCGGCCCAAGGCCCAGCAGCGCACCGAGATCATGGTCACCCTTACCCCCGCCATGGCAGCCAACCCCGATTTGCTGGCCGACCTGGCCCAGAGCGGCATGAGCGTGGCGCGGATCAACCTGGCCAAAGACGACGAGGCAGCGTGGCAGGCCATGGTAGATGCGGTACGGCAGGCCGGGGAAGCTTCGGGCCGGGTGGTGCGCATCTATATGGATCTGGGGGGGCCGAAGATACGGACCCAGTTCCCGGAAAGCAGCGGCCCGGTGCCGCTTGAAAACGGGCAGCGATTCTGGCTGCAGAAAGCCCCCGTGAGCGCGGCCCAGTTCAACGCGGCCCTGGAAGACGCCAGCGGCAACACCCCCCTTCGCCTGAACAGCACCCTGCCCGAGATCCTCGACCGCCTCGAACGCGGCGACCTCATCTACTTCGATGACGGCCTGGTCAAGGCCCGTGTGGTGGGTCGGGAAGCCGATGCGGTAGAGGTGGAAATCCTGCAAACCCACCAGGGCAAACTGAAAAGCGACAAGGGGATCAACATTCCCGGCCGGGACCTGGAGCTGCCCTCCCTGACGGAGCGCGACCTGGAAACCCTCCCCTTTGTGGCCCGCAACGCCGACCTGGTCGGTTATTCCTTCGTGAACAAACCCGAAGATGTCCGCAGGTTGTACCAGGAACTGGAGCGCCTCCATGCACCCAACCTCGGGGTGGTCTTCAAGATCGAAACCCCCATGGCCTTTGACAACCTCCCCCAAATCCTGTTGGAAGGCATGAAGCGGAACCGCATCGGGGTGATGATCGCCCGGGGCGACCTGGCTGTGGAACTGGGCTTTGACCGCATCTCGGAGGTGCAAAATGAAATCCTGTGGTTCTGTGAGGCGGCCCACGTGCCCGTGATCTGGGCTACCCAGGTGCTCGATACCCTGGCCAAGACAGGCATCGCCACCCGGGCAGAGATCAGCGACGTGACCCTGGGTACGCGCTCGGAATGCGTGATGCTGAACAAGGGGGCGCATATTCTTGATGCCGTAAAAATCCTGAAAACCATCCTGGAGCGCATGCAGGCCCATACCTCCAAGAAAAAGGACGCGCTCAGGGAGCTGAATGTAGCCAGAAGGAGCCTGGAACGCTTGCGGAAAATACCTGCCCTGTAAGCCGCAGTCACTCCAAAATCCAGGCCTGCCCTGCGATAAAAAGCCAGATATTCCGTATCTTTTATCTTGCCAATTGCGGTGGCATCTCTTGCGGTAATCCCAAAATTTGACGCTATGCGACTTTCCCTCCCTCCCTTCCTGGAAAAACCCTTCCTGGGGCTTTTCCTGGCCGTCCCGGCCCTGCTCCCGGGCCAACCGGCATCCCTGGGCGATTTCCAGGCCCACCAGGATATCGGCACGGTACTGCACCCGGGCAGCCTGGAGTACGATGCCGTGACTGGCATCTACCGCATCACCGGCTCGGGCACCAATATGTGGGGCGCCTCAGACGCCTTCCACTACGCCTGGAAGAGCGTGCAGGGCGATTTCATCCTGCGGGCCGAGGTGGCCTTTGAAGGCAAAGGGGTCGACCCCCACCGGAAAATCGGCTGGATCGTGCGCGAAAGCCTCCGGCCCGATGCGGCCCACGTCAATGCCAGCATCCACGGCGACGGGCTCACCTCCCTGCAGTTCCGGCCGTCGACCGGTGCCGAGACCGAAGAGGTACTCTCGGCGGTGAAAGGCCCCGACGTGGTGCAGCTCGAGCGGCGGGGGAACACCTTTACCCTGGCGGTGGCCCGAATGGGCGAGCCCTTCCAAACCGTGAGCACCGAGCTGGCCCTCGACAGCGAGCTCTTCGCGGGGCTGTATGTCTGTTCGCACAACCCCGATGTGGTAGAAGCCGCCACTTTTAAAAATGTACGCATCATCAAGCCCGAGGCGCCGGGCGATACCCCCTACCGCGACTACCTGGGCAGCCGCCTGGAGGTGCTCGACCTGCAAACGGGCCTGCGCCGGGTACTCGCCTATTTTGAGGCTCACAGCGTTCAGGCCCCGAACTGGACCCCCGACGGGAAGACCCTTATCTACAATTCGAACGGCTACCTGTATACCTACGATCTGGAAAGCGGCCAAATTGCGGTGCTGAATACGGGGTTTGCGAACCGTAACAACAACGACCACGTGCTGCTGCCCGACGGCTCACGCATCGGCATCAGCCACCACAACCCGGCCGACGACGGGGTTTCCTCCATCTACCACCTGCCCATCACGGGCAGCGATACCCCGGTGAAGGTTACGGGCGAAGGGCTGGGCGCTTCCTACCTGCACGGCTGGTCGGCCGATGGCAAGACCATGTTGTTCACGGGCAACCGCAACGGCCAATACGACATTTATGCCGTGGATGTCGCGAGTGGGAAGGAAACGCAACTCACCGACCAGAAAACCCTCGACGACGGGTCTGAATTCAGCCCGGACGGGCAGTGGATCTACTTCAATTCAAACCGGACTGGCACCATGCAGATCTGGCGGATGCGACCCGACGGGTCGGGCCAGGAGCAGCTCACCACCGATGAGCTGAACGACTGGTTCCCCCACGTATCGCCCGACGGGAAACAGGTGGTGATGATCACCTTCCCGAAAGAGGTGCCCTCGGGCGACCACCCCTTCTACAAGCATTGCATGCTGCGGATCATGCCCTTTGAAGGGGGCCAGCCCCAAACGATTGCCTACGTGTACGGCGGGCAGGGCACCATCAATGTGCCGAGCTGGTCTCCCGACGGGCGCTACATTGCCTTCGTGACCAATTCGGACTGAGGCTGCCTGCCTGAATTTGCAGATTTGCCGTATTTTTGCGCCGCAATGCACGACCCTGTGCCTGCCTTCAAACCTATGGCAAACCTGCGTACCCTGCTCCGACCCCTTGTGGCTAAAAGCCTTGGCCTGTACCTGAACATTTTGGCAGCTTTCAGCCGCAGCCTGGCGGCCCGCAAGGCCTTCTTCATCTTCACCAGGGTTAGAAAGGGCCGGGTGGCTCCCAACCAGAAAGACTACCTCGAAGCGGCCCGGCATTCGGTGGAAGAGGTGGCCGGCCACCAGATACAGACCTACCAGTGGCCCGGCCCCGGGCCCCGGGTATTGCTCATCCACGGCTGGGAAAGCAATACCTTCCGCTGGCGCAACCTCATCGGTTTCCTCAGGGAGGCCGGCTTCCATATCATCGCCTTCGACGCCCCGGCCCACGGGTATTCCAGCGGGAGCTTTTTGCATGTTCCCCTCTACACCCAATGTGTGGAACACATGGTACAGGCCTTTGAGCCCCGGCATATCATCGGGCATTCCGTGGGGGGCATGACGGCCCTGTACCACGCCCACCGCCACCCGAACGAGCGGGTCGAAAAGATTGTGACCATCGGCTCCCCTTCTGAATTCTACGAGATCATGGAAGAATACCAGCGTATCCTGAAGTTCAACGACCGGGTCATGCAGGCACTGGACGACTTTATTTTCCAGGAATTCGGCTTCCACGTGCACGAGTTCTCGACCTCGCGTTTCGCGGCCGGGAACCCCAAAAAGGGGCTCCTCCTGCACGACCGGCACGATGCGATCACCCCCTTCCACGCTTCCCAGAAGGTGCACAACGCCTGGGAAGACAGTGTGCTGATCCCCACCGAAGGGCTGGGGCATTCCATGCATCAGGAAAGCGTGAACCGGCAGATCGTGGCCTTTTTGCAGGCCGGTTGATTCTTTGGGGGTTTCGGGGGTGAGGCCCGCTAGAAAATGCCCCTTTTTCATACCTTTGCCCCAAACGATTCACCATGCAACAGATCACCCCGTTCCATGTGGCCATCCCGGTGCACAACCTGGCGGAATGCCGGAAATTCTACAATGAGGTTTTGGAGTGCGAAGAAGGCCGCAGCAGCGACCATTGGGTCGATTTCAGCCTGTTCGGCCACCAGGTGGTCATCCATTACAAGCCCAAAGCCGAAGGAGAACTGCATACCAACCCGGTAGACGGCAAGGATGTGCCCGTGCCCCACTACGGGGTGGTGCTCCCCTGGGACACCTTTCACGCCTTTGCCGAAAAACTCAAGGCCAAAGGGGTGTCTTTCGTGATCGAGCCCTACATCCGCTTCAAGGGGCTCGTAGGGGAACAGGCCACGATGTTCTTCCTCGACCCCGCCGGGAATGCCCTTGAGTTCAAGGCGTTCCGCGACATGGGCCAGCTTTTCGCGAAATAGGCTTCCTACTCCTGCCCGGGGCGTTGGCCAAACCGGTTCCGAAGGAAGAGGTAAGCACCATATATCACTGCAAATACCAGGGCGTACTGGCCTTCCCGTATCAGGGTTTCCTGGGCCAGGCTCTTTTCGAGGATCAGCTTGAAGACCCAGAACAGCAGGCCGCCAGCGACGGCCTGGGCGATGATGCGCTGTGTGCTCATAACTATTGGGACCATTCGGTGGGAACGCGGTCCCAGCGGTGTTTTTTAAGGGTTTTCATCAGGTCGGCCCCCAGCCCCTTCCCGTCGCTGGTGGCCGCATTGGCCAGCACGTGGCCACTCTTGCGCATGCCGGGGATGATGGTGCCTACGTCGGGGTTTTCGAGGATGAAACGCAGGGCCATTTCAGCCATGGTCATACCCCCGGGCACCAGGGGCCTGAGGCGGTCGGCGCGGTCGGCGCTTGCCACCAGGTTTTCGGGCACAAAGTACGTACCGCGCCAGTCGCCCTTCGGGAAAACCGTATCGCGGGTAATATTCCCGGTAAGGGTCCCCTCGTCAAAGGGCACCCGGGCGATCACCCCGATCGCGTGCTCCCTGCAATAGGGGAACAATACGTCTTCGGGGGCCTGGTCGAAGATGTTGTAAATGACCTGAACCACGTCGATCAGGCCGGTGTCGAGGGCGCCGATCCCGTTTTCGGGTTCCCAGCGGTTCATGCTGATACCCATGGCCGCCACCTTGCCCTCCTTTTTGAGGTCCTCCACCGCCCGCTGCCATTCGTCCCGGTCGGCCCAGCCGTCGTCCCAGGTGTGAAACTGCATCAGGTCGATTTGCTCCACCCCCAGGTTGGAAAGGGTCTTCTCGGTGTATTCCCTGATATGGCCAGACGGGTAGCTCTCCTCAAGGGTGTATTCCGGTTTGGCCGGCCAGCGGAAATTGCGGGGCGGGATCTTGCTGGCGGCGTACAGCTTCTTGTCGGGGTGTCGCCTCAGGAGCCTGCCCAGCAATCGCTCGCTGTGGCCTTCCCCATACCCCCAGGCGGTATCGAAGAAATTTACCCCCTGCTCCACGGCCAGGTCGAGGGATTTTTCCGATTCGGAGTCGTCGGAGCCCTTCCAGCCCGCCATGCCCCACATGCCGTAGCCGATTTCGCTGACCTGCCAGCCCGTTCTTCCCAATGTTCTGTAATGCATGCTGTCGTTTTAGTTCCGGTGTTCGTTTTTGTAGTGCTCCCTTAAAAAATCTTCCGCAAAATCATTGGTCAGGTCGCGTACCACAGAATGCACATGGTTGGCATCGTTCTGGGTGTTGTCGTACTCAATGATGAGCATGGGCCCCTGGATGCGATAGTAATGCGGCAGGCCCCATTGGGTGCCGCCCGCCCAGGCAAAATGGAGGTTTTCCAGCCCGGCATCGGTAATCTTCTTGCGGAAGGCTTCCGTGAATTCAAAGATATAGTTCCCGATATAGACTTCCAACAATTCGCGCAGGGCAGTCTGCTGGGAGGGGGTCAAATCGGGATAGGCGATGCCCATCGGCTCCAGGAGGGTAACCCTGGGGTTGGTCCATGTCAGGATTTCCTTCAGGGCCGTTTCCGAGAACCGCGCCTTTCTGAGCTGCGAGGCTGAGAGGGAATTCACCAGGGCCAGGGCCAGGGTACTCTCCCGTTTCAGCACCTGCCGGCCCCGGTTGGGCTCAATCGGCACGATGGCGGGGTTTGAACCCATGAAGGAAGGCGTCGAAGCTACCACACGCCCTTGCCCCGAGGTGAAGTTCAGGGAGAGGTGGTGCCCTTCGAAGCGCCAGCCCCAGGGGGCGTCGGGCGCAGGGTCGCCGAAGATGCACAGGTGGTAGTTGAGCGGGTCGCGCATGGCCGAGCCGTCTTTCATGGTATGCTGGTCCCCCATGGCGATCAGTACCTTTTCGAGCTCCATGATCTCAGAACTCTTGCGATACCCTTCTGCACTCAGGCTTGCCTGAAGCAGGGCCAGGGCCGCTTGTTTCTGGGCCTCATCAAAATCGTGGAAGGTGGGGCCCCTGCGGGCCATGGGCACGAAATGGAAATTCATCCGTTCGGCGTCATCGAGGGTAAATTGGGCCTGCCGGCGCAATTCGGGCGAGAGGCTGTTTAAAAAGTCGCGGGCCTTCTGAGACAGGTCCTGGGCAGACAGTCCGAAGCAAAACAGCCCGGCAAAAAGGTAGGAGAAAAAGGTTTTCATATCGGTTGGGTTGTGGTTATCATTCCTTTTCCGGGGATTCCCCGAAAGTCATGCCAGGCGTTTTGCAAAGCAAAGGCTGTTGGCCACCCCGGCATACGGCCCGAAATTGGGGATTCGTTCAAAGCCGTGCCTTTCATACAGGGCAATGGCTTCAGGTTGCCTGCGGCCCGTCTCCAGCACGCAACGGCCATAGCCGTCCCCGGCCGCCCACTGTTCAAGGGCGTGGAGCACCTGCCCGGCTACCCCCCTGCCGCGGTACTGGGGGCGGGTGTACATCCGTTTGACCTCCAGGGCATCTTCCCCAAATTCCTTCAGCGCGCCACAACCCACGGGGTGTCCGTCGAGGTAGGCCACCACGGCCCGGTTCAGGTGGGCAATCCCGTTGAATTGATGGTAAAAAGCATGTTCAGCTCCGTCGCGACGGGCCAGCTCAGCGTCGAGCTCAGCCACCAGAAGCCGGAAATCAGCATTTTCAGAGGTGGTGCGATGGATTGTCGGTACCATGGTTGGAGGTTTGTTTCAGCCAAGCTCTATCCCGTCGCGTCGCACCCAAAAAAAGGCAAAGATCAGGTTGGGCACCCAACAGAGCCAGGCAACGATCCTGTAGGCCATTTCAAAGTCGCCGTTCAAGGCAATCATCAGGAGCGGCAGCCAGATCCGCAGGGTAACTGCCGCAAAACAGGCTGCATAACTGAATACCATCCACTTGCCATGGAGCCTGAAATCGCGTTTCACCACGGCCTGGTAGGCGAGCAGGGTGAAAGAGATCCAGCTGATCCCCAGCAAAAAGAATCCAAGGCCCGCAATGTTTCCCGCCGTGGCAAAAAAGGAGAGGTAGATCGCGCAACAGCCACTCAGTACCACACAAATCAGGTAGAACAGGCCCAGCCGGCGGTGCCAGCGCAGGTACTTCCGCCTCAGCATGCGGCTGAATTGCGTCCACCCGCTCAGCAGGCTCAGCCCCCCGAAGGAAATATGCCCGTAAAAGGCGATCTGCCAAAGGGGCGACGCCAGTAGGGCGTTGCTCTTGGAGGCCAGCAGGCCCATGTTACGGGGCATGTCGAGGTAGGTAAGCGGATAGAGGCTGAAAACGATGGCCATCGCCCCGAATGCCACCCAGGCCACCTTGTTGGTAAAGGACATCCTACTCATGGCGTTTCACATCAATTATCGGTACCTCCAGCTCGTCAGGTCGGCCCCACGGGGGGCTGACTTTGCGATGCGCGCCATGATCTTGGGCACGTACATACTGTTGTAGCGCAACCGGCTGATGTGGTTGGGCTGCTCGGGGTCGCCGTTCCAGCAGTGCTCGGCCCGGTCGCCGTAGGCCACCTCCCCTTCGTAGTACGGATCGGTGGTGCTCTCCAGGAAGTCTTCCATCAGGTACACGGCGTTGTTCAGGTAGTAATTGTCCATGTCGCCGCAGTAGATGTGGATCTTCCCTCGGAGCCTGGGGCCCAGCTGGGCCCAGTCGCGCTGCAGGATGTGGTAAAGGTCGAAGTTGTCGCGCCAGTAGGCCGCCACCTCCTTGTCGATGACGCCGGTCTGCTTGTCCCAGATGCGCTTCGGGTAGCCGTCGTCGCCCTGGGGCGAGTAGGTGGCTTCCCAGATATCCCACTGCTGGCCCGAACGGCTCTTGTCGCCCAGCACGGCTTCGAGCTGGTTGTCTTCGCGCACCGTGTTCTGGATCTGGCCGAGGTAGTTGCGGTGCGAAGGCCGCTCGAGGGTTTTATACGCGCTCTTGTAGTAATACGCGTTCTCGTCCTCGTAGATATTGACCAGGGTGTATGCCCTGAAATCGATCGGGTCGGGGCAGGCCGCAAAGCAGCCGTTGTACTCGTCAGGGTACATGACCTGCACGGCCAGGGCCTCCCAGCCCCCTGTAGACCCCCCGTACAAAAACCGGGCCCAGCCTTCCCCTATGCCGCGAAACTGCTGCTCGATATACGGGATGAGCTCATAGGTGATGGCATCTCCGTACGGCCCCTGGCTGGCCGAATTCACGGCATAGGAATCGTCGTAATAAGGGGTCGGATGCTGGATCTCGATGATCAGGAAGCGTGGGAAATCAGGCTCATTCCACCGTTGGTAGAAATCGTAGGCCTCCTGCTGCTGGATGATGTTATACCCTTCTACCCCGAAGCGTTCCGAATAGTCGGGTTCCAGGTTCGGGTCGGGGGGCGTGGTGCGGAATCCCGAGAAATCGGACGGGAAATGCCCGTGGAAGATCATGAGCGGGTACCGGGCCTCGGGGTGCTCCTCGAATCCTTTGGGCAGCAGCACATGGGCCCCCAGGTACATGTCGCGGCCCCAGAATGCCGAGAGCTTTTCAGAACGGATCTTGATGTGTTTGATCCACGGGGTGTCCTCCGGCTCGGGGATGGGCGGAATTTTCTGGTCCATCACCAGCTTGAGGCCCTGTATGCCGCTTTCGGTAACGGTAACCTCCACCGGCTGGCTGTACAGGTTGCCCGGGGAACGGTTCCACTGCTGCCCTTCCCCGTTGTCCATGGGCAGCTTTACCGTGTGCCCGGTAGACAGGTTAAAGGTCTCGTAGACATGGAGCAGCGCCTGGGCCCTGTAGGTGCCGGGGGGCACTTCGGTCAGGCTGGAAAAAGGGAAACCGGGCTGGGCTTCGCCGAAGACCACCTCCTGCCCGGGCTTCATGCCCTCCACGTTCATCCCGAAGATGAGCTGCCCATTCAGGCCGGGGTTGATCTGGAACCGGGGTTCGGCCGAGGGGTCGTTCGACAGCATGAGCAGCAGCCGGCCGTCGAGGGACGAATCGCCGACCGATTCGGCAAAGCTGACCCCGATCTCCACAACCGGGCCTGCGGCCGGGCCCTGCTGGCAGGCCGCAATGAAAAGGCTACTCAAAACAAGGAGGAAAGAAAGGCGCATACCTGTAAAATTTTCAAAAAGATACTTCTTTTTGGCGGGAGTACAAGCAGGCAGGCACCCGTGATTTTTGGCTGCCGTTCATCGAAAAAAAATACCAGGGCCAGGGTCCCTTTCGTTCTGGAAGGAAAGACCTTTAAAAATTTGCCGCTATGAAGAAAGTTGCCTTTGGCCTGCTGGCCGTACTGTTGGCCGGAGCCCTGAACAGCTGTACCAACGATGAGACCGACACGGAATTCGACACCCTCACCCCGAACACGGAACAGCAACAGACCGCTTAGCCCCTGGCCCGGTGGCGCTGCCGCGCCAGCAAGGTGTTTTTAAGCAGCATGGCGATGGTCATGGGGCCCACCCCACCCGGCACAGGCGTGATGTAAGAAGCCTTCGGGCTCACGGCCTGGTAATCGACATCGCCGCAGATGAAGTAGCCCCGCTCCTGGCTTGCATCAGGGACGCGGGTAATGCCCACGTCTACGACCACCACCCCTTCTTTGACCATATCGGCCTTCAGGAAATTCGGAACCCCCAGGGCCGAAACAATGATATCGGCCTGGCGGGTAAGTTCTGCCAGGTTTTTGGTGCGGCTGTGGGCCAGGGTCACCGTGGCGTTGGCCCCCTCCCCTTTCTGGCTTAGCAAAATGCTGATGGGCCGCCCCACGATGTTGCTGCGCCCGATCACCACGGCGTGCTTCCCTGAAGTTTCCACCTTGTACCGGCGAAGAAGCTCCATGATGCCAAACGGAGTGGCTGAGATGAAGCTTTCCAGTTCGAGGGCCATCTTCCCGAAGTTGGCGGGGTGGAAGCCATCCACATCTTTGTCGGGATTGACCGCCAACAGGATTTTCTGCTCATCGATGTGTTTGGGCAGGGGCAGCTGCACGATGTAGCCGTCGATGTCGGGGTCGGCGTTGAGCTCTGCCACCACCCCGAGCAGCTCTTCTTCTGTGGTGGATTCGGGCAATTGCTTCAGGGTCGATTCGAACCCCACCCGCTGGCAGGCGCGTACCTTGCTCCCCACATAGGTAAGGCTGGCCCCGTCGCT
>CAYWZF010000015.1:0-40616 GCA_964461555.1 uncultured Robiginitalea sp.
GCCCGAGGCCACGAGTTCCCGGGCCAGGGGCTCGCCCAGCCAACCACAGCCCAAAATGCCCACCACCTTATTCAAAGCGGAGGGATTGGATCACCAGCACGGCGTCGTTCAGCACGAAAGGCATGGGGATTTGGTCGTCAGGGCGGGGCGGAACGCTGAAGAGCGGGTTGGTCAGCAGGTCGTTCGAGGCTTCATAGATCGTGAGCTCCAGCGGGTTGCCTGCCGAAAAGGCCAGTTCGAGCCGGGTCGGGTCGTTGTTACTCACGAAGTGGGTGATCAATTTGCCGCCCCGGCGGTTTTCAAGGTAGTATTCAGAGAGCGGAATCCCATTCACCCGGGCGCGGGTGAAGGAGATTTCATTGGTGATGATTTCGACCCGGTTTACGGGCCTTTGGGGGGTTATTTCCAGCGAAAGCTGGCGCTCAGGGCCCACCACGGTGTCTCGGGTTACCGAGATCAGGGGCTGGCTCACCGCCTTGGGCGGGGCCGGGGCCAGGTAGGAAAAGCCTGTGCTGTATTTGCTGCTCAGGGTAAAGCCATTCGCGCTGGCCGCCTCGATCGGGTCGTTACCGAGGTAGGCCCGGGTCCAGTCAGAGGGCACCTTCTCGTAGGTAGCCCAGCGGGCTTCGCCCGAACCGGCTTTCAGGACATACACCAAACTGGTCGGTTTCGGGCGCTCTGCCGAAAACCCGCTGGTCAAATGGGCCCCGGCCAAAAGGCCTGCCCCGACAATCAGGCCAAGCCAGCCAAAGCGACGGCGCTGGGGGTATTGCAGAAAGATGCCCAGCAAGAGCAAAAAGATCAGGCAGCTCAACAGGCTTGCGCCCACCAGCATTTTTAGCCCGAGCCCTACGGGGAACATCCTGACAAATGGGGCGAAGATCCACAGGGCGGGAACTCCGAGGAGTGTTATAAAATACGGGTTCGGCTTCTGTTCAAGCACGTTGATCCACAGGCACATGAGAAGGGCCAGGCCCGGGATGATGAAAAAGGAGGCCCCGGGCAGGTAAAAGCTGAGCACCCCGCACAGCACCAGCCAGATCACCGAAGGGGCTACCAGGGCATCGGCGACCGAACCCTTGCGCCACCAGGCGTACACCAGAAAGCAGGTGCCGAAGGCCAGGGCAGACAGGGCAGCGATGTACAGGTAGCCGTTGTAGGTGAAGCCGTGGAGCATGTCGGCATAGGCCGGGTAGGCTGCCTTCAGCAGGGGCCAGGCGTAATACCCGGCCAGGCCGTTGATGGCCAGGGAGAGCAGGGCAGGGATAAACCCGGTTGCTACCCCCCGCAGCGAGAGCGATCCCTTCCGGAACCCGGTGATGAGCGCGCCCAGCAGCAGGGCGACTGCGAACAGGAAAATGGGCCAGATCCAGGCATTGGGGTAATGCATCAACCCGAAAAAGGGCAGGTTGAAATACACCCAATCGGCAGTGCCGTTCAGTTGGGTGAGGTCAGCGTTGCTAAGGCTGGCCAGCAGGGGCACCAGGTAGCTTCCCTGGTGGGCCAGGGTATTCCGGTCGAGACGGTCTGGCGAATCAAGGGCTGTATGGTAGTCAAAATGGTCATCGATGAACGCAAAGTTGAAGCCCTGAATATTCCCGTCTTCGCGGAAAACGGTAAGGTCGGTGTCGTTCGGGAGCATTTTGTAGATGCTGTAGGCCAGGGAATTGGCCACAGGGTACCCCGGACCGGCCCCGGTAAAGGCATCAATCAGGCCGGCATTGCCCCCGTTGGTCTCGATCAGCATATTGCCCGGGCCCCCGCTGCCGCGGGCTTCAAAATTCAGGGCCAGGCGCACTTCGCGTGCCCAGGGATGGCCATTGACAAAGAGGTCGGCCCCGTTCAACCCCAATTCCTCGGCATCGGAGATCAGCACGATGATGTCGTTTTTCGGCTCCGGGTTGCCGGCGAGAAAGGCCCGCAGGCCTTCCAGGATTACCGCTACCCCACTGCCGGCGTCGCTGGCCCCCAGGGAAGAATGCGGGCTGCTGTCGTAATGCGAGAGCAGTAGAAGGGCCTCCCCGGGCTCGCGCCCCGGGATGCGGGCCAGGATGTTTTCGGCCCTGCTCAGGTTGCCCCAGTCGCCTGCGGTATAGCCCGTCTGGAGTTCCGGTTCGAGCCCCATTCCTTCGAGGGTGCTGATGATGTAATCGCGCACCCCGGTGTGGGCCGGGAATCCGACTCCGTGCGGTTTCTGCGCGATTTTTTGCACGTGTACCAGGGCCCGGTCGGTCGAAAATTGCGTTTCGGGAAATCCGGCGTCGGGGCGGTACGCAGGCATGGAGAACCGGAAGGTCAGGTACACCATAAAAAGCAGGAACAGAAAGGAGATTACGGCAACGGCGGGTTTCATGCAGAAGTATTGGGATTTAAAAGTATAAAAATTTAGAGGGCCGTCAGAGGCCGGGAAAAGATTTGAATACTATTCAAAGTTTTTTGATATCTTAGAAGAATAACCTGACTTAAAGTTGACCCATGGGAATCAAGAGTTTTATGGGCCGCAGGGCCAAGGAAGTATCGAAAAAGGAGTACGACGCCCCTATTCTGGTGTCTGATTATATGACCCGAAACCTGGTGACGTTTCGCCCCGACCAGTCTATTCTCGAGGTGATGGAGTCTTTCACAAAGAACCGTATTTCAGGGGGGCCGGTGCTCGACGAAAATGGCAACCTGGTCGGGATTGTCTCGGAGGCCGATTGCATGAAGCAGATTTCCGAGAGCCGCTATTTCAACCAGCCCATCCTGGACAAAAGCGTGGAGCGCTTTATGTCCAAAAACGTGGAGACCATACCCGACGACCTGTCAATCTTCGATGCGGCCGAGCGCTTCCACAAGAACAACCGGCGTCGTTTGCCGGTAGTGAAAGACGGGGTGCTGGTCGGTCAAATCAGCCGCAAAGACATTGTGGTGGCCGCGCTGAAGCTCTCTTCACACAACTGGAAATAAAGAAGCCTGCCCGGCGGGGCCGGGCTCGTGGGCAACCACGATCCTGATGCGGTCTTGCCCCAAAGGAATGTAACCCAGGTCGTACACGCAAAAACAGGGCTCGCCCTGCGGGGATGATCTTACACGGGTAATGCTTTCAAAGTCGAAGCCCCGGTCTGCGAGGCTGGCGCGGTGTACCGATTCGCCGGGCCATTCGGAAGCGAGGTACCGCAAGATGCGGTAATTCCTGCGCAGGCGGTTGTTGACGGTTCGCACCAAATTGTTCCCGTCGCGGTTCAGGCGGTTGTGGTAGGCGTTTCGGCAGGCATCCGAACAGAATTTCTTGTCGGTACGCCCCCTGAATTCAGCCCTGCATTCCAGACAACTTCCTTTCAAAGGTGGGTGTTATTCTACTTGTATGCCGTACTTGCCCAGCAGGCCCGGCAGGCCTTCCAGGGAAAAGCGCGCGTTGCGGAGCCGGTTCTGTTCCGGGTCGAGCGATACCCGGAAGGCAGTCGTGAAATCAGCCCGCTCCAGGCCCGTGCGAAAGAACAGGGCCCGGTCGAGGTTACACCTGCCAAAGACAGCTGAACCTAGCTCGGCCTCCGTGAAATCGGCTTCCCGCAGCGAGCAGTCTTCGAAATGGGTCCCTTTCATTTCGAGCCCGCAAAAGGAGGCATAATCCAACTTGCAATTCTCAAACCGCAGGTCGCTGACGAACTGCCCGCAACTCTCAAAGCGGAGCCCCATCATCTTGCAGCCCCTGAAACGGACCCCGCTCCATTGTGCCCCGCCAATGTTCGCATTGCTCAGGTTGCAGTCGTCGAAATAACACTCCATGAAATGGCAGCCATCGAGGTAGCCCCCCGACAGGTCGAGGCCCCTGAAGGTGCACGAATCGTAGGTGCCCTGCTTCAAACGGCCCGAAGGTAGGTCTGAAGCCTGAAACTCCCTTTCAGCGAAAAGATCCACGGCCCGGTTAGTCCATGATCAGGGCCGGCAGGCCGAGGTCGCGGTAAAGCTGATTGTAGGCCTGCATTTCATCCTGTACCAGTGCATCGCGTTCGCGGGCCATGTCTGACCACTGCGCCAGCAGGTCTGACAGGCGCTCACGCGCCCCCTGGGTCAGGGCGGGCAGGGGGGCGTCAACATACGATTTCAGGTACATGAGTTCGGCATTGAGCCGGTTGTTGAAATTGATCACGTCCTGAAAGGTCTTCTGGTCGGGCTGGATCAGCTTTTCTTCCCATTCGCTGATCCGCTTCAGCAGGGCATCGCCCTTATCCAGCAGGGGTTTGGCCTTTTCCTGCTCTTTGAGCAGGGCGGCATAGCCCTTGAGCTGGTCCCTGACCGAACGCAGCTGGTTTACCCCCTCGTGCATGTCGCCAATGGCGCCTTCGATCTGCTCCAGGGCCTTCTGTTGCTCGGCCCACTGCTCAGGGGTGGCCTTCAGGCCGGGCCGGGCCACTACCCTGAATTCCTGGCTCACTACCACGGAATCGAGGGTGAGGCGGGCCGTATAAGTTCCCGGACCTACGCGTGAACCGCTGTAGTCGCCGTATACAAACACCCCATTCACTGCAGGCAGGGATTCCCTCCGGAAATCCCAGAAAAAACGGTTCAGGCCTTTTTTGGCCGGCAGCACTTCAGGTTTGGAAGGACCCCCGGGCCAGGATTTGAACTCTTTGGGCGCCTGGTTGGTATAGGTGCGGATCACCTGGCCTCCCTTCAGAATTTCCAGTTTCATCTGGGCCGAATCGGCATCCTGGGCCAGGAAGTAGTCGAGTGCCACGCCCGACTTCGGGTTCTGGCCGAGGCCCGGTTCAAACTTCTCGACATGCCCCCCGCTGAAAAGGTAGGTGTCGCGCGGACGCACCAGGCTGAAGCCTTTTTCCATCCCGGCCACCTGCTGCAGGGGCGAGAGGTCGTCTAAAATCCAGAACGAGCGGCCGGCGGTGGCGGCGATCAGGTCGTTGTTGCGGAAGCCCAGGTCGTTGATGGGCACCACGGGCAGGTTCAGCTGGAACCGCTCCCACCGTTGCCCGCCATTGACGGACAGGTACAGGCCGGTTTCCGTTCCGGCGTACAGCAGGCCCGGCCTGGACGGATCTTCGCGCACCACCCTGGGGAACCCGTTCGGGTCGTCAAACCCGGTGGTGATACGCGTCCAGTTTTGTCCGTAGTCGGTGGTCTTGTACACATAGGGGGAGAGGTCCATGAACTTGTAGCGCATCAGCACGACATAGGCGGTGGCCGGGTCGTGGGGCGACACCTCGATGCTGTTCACAATGCCCTCCTGCATGCCCGGGGGGGTCACGTTGGCCCAGTTCTGCCCCCCGTCGCGGGTCAGGTGGACGAGCCCGTCGTCACTCCCGGCCCAAAGCACCCCCTTCTCGTGGGGCGAAGCGGTCAGGTACATCAGGGTATTGTAGTTTTCCCCACCCGCGGCCTCATTGGTATACGGCTGCCCGCCGGGGCCCTGGTGGTCAGGGTCGTTTCGGGTCAGGTCGGGGCTGATGACCTCCCAGCTCTGGCCCTCGTCCCGCGAACGGAACACCACATTGCCGGCATGGTAGAGGATCGCCCGGTCGTGGGGGTCGGTCAGGATGGGGGCATTCCAGTTGTAGCGGTATTTCTGCGAGCTGGGGGGGTTGCCCAGGGAGAGCTCGGGATATTCCTTGATCTCTTTCCCATCGCGGGTGGCCGCCACCCATTTGTCAATAAGTCCCTGGTAACACCCGCCGTACACCAGTTCGGGGTTGTCAGGGTCAAAGGCCAGGTAGGCGCTTTCGCACCCCGCCACCGAATACCAGTCTTTCCAGTCGATACCCGCCCCGCTCGTGCGGCTGGCGATGGCGATGGCTGAATTGTCTTGCTGCCCGCCATAGACGTAGTAGGGGAAGCGGTTGTCGGTGATCACCCGGTAAAACTGGGCGGTGGGCTGGTTCTCCTGGGTGCTCCAGGTCTTTCCGCCGTTGTGGCTGACATTGGCCCCCCCGTCATTGGCGTTGATCATGATCTGGTTGTCGTACGGGTTGATCCAGAGGTCGTGGTTGTCGCCGTGGGGGCTCGGCACCGGCTGGAAGGTTTTTCCCCCGTCGATGGAACGGGTCACCGGGGCATTGAGCACGTAGACCCGGTTGGGGTCTATGGGGTCGGCGAATATCTCCATGTAGTACCAGGAGCGGGCCACGTTGATCCGGTCTTTGTTTACCTGCTGCCACGATTCGCCCCCGTCGTCAGAGCGGTACACCCCGGCCTTTTCGCCTTCGGCCTCGATCACGGCAAATACCCTTCCTTCCTGCGCTCCTGAGGCAGAAATGCCGGCCTTGCCAAAGGCTTCCGGCAGGCCTTTTTCCAGTTTTTTCCAGGTGGTGCCCCCGTCTTCCGACTTATAAAGGCCCGAGTTCGCCCCCCCTGATTCCATGGTCCAGGGCTTGCGGCGGTGCTCCCAGAACGCCGCGTACAGCACCAGCGGGTTGTTGGGGTCCATGCTCAGGGACGAGGCCCCGGTAACGTCGTTTACGAAGAGCACGCGCTCCCACGCCTGGCCTCCGTCGGTGGAACGGTAGATGCCGCGGTCGGCACTGGGCCCGTATTGGGCGCCCTGTACGGCCACGTAAAAGGTGTTTTCATCCCAGGGGTGAATGATCACGTCGGAAATATGGCGGCTTTGGTCCAGGCCCATGTGGTGCCAGCTCTGCCCGGCATTGCGCGACAGGTAGACCCCGTCGCCCATGGAGGTCATAACGCCCCGGGCAGCGTGCTCGCCCATGCCGACCAGTACCACGTTCGGGTTGGTAAGGGACACATCGATGGCGCCCACCGTGCCCGTTTTGAAGAACCCGTCAGAGACATTGTCCCAACGGATGCCGGCATCGGTGGTCTTCCAGACCCCTCCGCCCGTGGAGCCCATATAATAGGTGCCCGGCTGGTCGGGGACCCCGCAAACGGCCACGCTTCTGCCGCCCCGGAACGGGCCGATATTCCTCCATTGCAGGCCATGGTAGAGGCTGTCATTCAATACCGGTTCGGGGGCTTTGGCTTTTTTGCGCTGTGCGTGGGTGCCGAGGGTCAGCAGCAGGGCAATCAGGAGGAATCTCAATTTCATAATAGGGGTTTTACAGGTTGGGATGCTAAAAAATCTGCGTTATTCGTTCTTGCCGCCTTCACGTTCGGGGGCCCTGGGCTCGGGCCATTGCCGCTGCTCGCCGGTTCTGGGGTCGATGGAGAGCACCGCCTTTTCGCGGGAGGTCTGCCGGGGGTCCTCACTGGCCATGTAGGCCAGTACAGCGGTCAAAATAGCGTTGTTGCGTACGTCGTCAAAGACGATTTTGTCATAGGTGTCGAGGTTGGTGTGCCAGGTGTAATTCCAGTAGCTCCAGCTCAGGGAGCTCAGCGAGAAGGCAGGCGCCCCGGCAGCCACGAAGGAGGCGTAATCAGAACCCCCGCGCCCGGGGTTGCCCGGGAAGGTGGTTTCGATGTGGCGGGTAATGGTATCCGGGACCGCGGCCAGCCACCGCCCAAGGTACTCATAGGAGTGGAGGAAGCCCTGCCCCGAGATCTGTACCACCCGGCCCGTGCCGTTGTCCTGGTTGAAAAGGGCCTGCAGGCCCGATACGACCTCCGGGTGGTCTTCCACGAAGGCACGGGAACCGTTCAGGCCCTGCTCTTCGCTGCCCCACAGGCCTATGAGGATGGTGCGCCTGGGGTTGGGGTAGAACTTTTTGAGCAGGCGGGCGGCCTCCATCATGGTAAGGGTGCCGGTGCCGTTGTCGGTGGCCCCGGTACCCCCGTCCCAGGAATCAAAATGGGCCGAAAGCACCACATATTCATCGGGGAGCTCAGTGCCGGGGATGCGGGCAATGGTGTTGAAGGTGGGGGCCCGCCCCAGTTCCTTTGATTCGGCAACCACGCGAAGGCGGGGCTGGTCGCCGTTCATGGCCATGCGGTATACCATGCCGTAGTCTTCCAGCGACAGGTCGATAACCGGTATTTTTTCGGTGTCGGCACTGAAGATCTTGTTGGCGCCAAAGGCGCTGGACCACCTTGATTGCAGGATGCCCGCGGCCCCTGCCGCTTCAAGGGCCCGGTTCAGGGTGCGGGTCGTGTAGCCGGTACGCCCGAGGTTGTCGTTCCAGGCTTTGGTCTGGGCCTCGCGGTCGGCTTTCATTTTTTCAAAGGATTCGGGGGTGGCGAATTCTTCCCAGTTGTAATCGGGCCGGCCCGTGGGCTGGGGCATGGAAATGCATACCCACTTGCCCCTGACCTGTGGCAGCCATCGGGCGAAAGCCAGGGAATCGGCCACTTCAGGCAGGGTAACAAGCCCGGCGGTAATGCCTTTGGCCGGGGTGGAAGGGCTCCAGGCCAGCTGGCGGCCCTGGAGGCTCACCACCCGGGGCTCCAGCAGGTCGATATGGCAGATGCCCCGTTCCCAGCCCCGCCAGGTGCCCCACTGTTCATTGGCGGCTGCTATGCCCCACTGGTGGAAGGTCGATACGGCCCAGGCATGGGCCTTTTCCATCTGGGGCGTCCCCACGAGCCGCGGTCCGATAACGTCCATCAGCTGGTGGGCAAGGGTTTCCAGTTGGGAGTTTTCTGTGGCTTCCTTTTCGATTTGAGCCACGACAGACCGGGTGTCCTGGGCTGAGAGGGGGGCAATGGCCAGCGCAAAGACCTGCAGGGCCAGAAGGATTTTTTTCATGTCGGGTTGGTTTGCGGACTTTTAAGGAAGTAAGATACGCATTATTCAAAATTCCCGACAGGGGGTACAGCTCCTTTTGCGCGATTTTGAAGAACCTGCTTTTGGCATCTGAAGAGTTCAGGCATTTTCAAACGGATACAAGTGTTTAAGAGCCGGCTCTGGAAGCAGGCGGCCCTTATGTTTGCATTCCGGGACGCCTTCCCGGGAAAGGAACTTTAATGCGTAAATCAAAAACCATGAATGCACTGAGAAACAGAGTACAACTGATTGGCAACCTGGGCCAGGACCCGGAAGTGATGGTCCTGGAGAAGGGCGGTAAAATGGCGCGCTTTTCAGTGGCCACCAACGAAACCTACCGGAACGGGGCCGGGGAAAAGGTGACCGATACCCAGTGGCACCAGGTCGTAGCCTGGGGCAAAACCGCAGACATTGTCGAAAGCTACCTGAATAAGGGTAAGGAAGTGGCGGTGGAGGGCAAACTCATCCACCGGCATTACGATACGGCTGACGGGCAGCGAAAATACGTCACGGAGGTGCGCTGTACCGAGCTGCTTTTGCTGGGGCGATAGGGTGCCATTGGGTCGTTGAACGGGAAAAGAGGCGCTTGGCCTCTTTTTTTATATAAAAATGGCGTGGCGGTGTAACTTAAGGGGAAGTGGTTCGTCCAAGATCACAGATCCTTATGCGCCGTTTGATCCTCATATTGCTTGGAAGTGGCCTTCTGGGCCCGTGCCTCCTTCAGGGGCAGGAGGAAAGGACTGCCTTCTACGCACGTATGGGGCATGCCGATGGCTTGTATGAACAGGAGGTTCGGTTTGCCACAGACAAGGACGAAGTCGATTACTGGAAAGACCAGCGGGCTTACGAATACGCGCTGTTGCAGGGGGAGCCGGAAGGCTACCTGAGTTACCTGAAGGCCAAGCACGAGGTATATGCCGCCCATCACGCCCTGTGCAGCACGGCCTGCCGGCACGGCGATTACTATTGGCTGCAGGCCTCCTACTACATCCAGTTCGGGCCGGAATCGACCCCACAATACACACAACTGGGACGAACCGACCTGTTGTCGGCCACCTTCAGGCAATAGGTGTTTCCGGAATCAAGCAACCCGGACCAGTTGCGGGTTTTTCTTCAAAGACTTTAGCAAGTCCAGACACGGGCATTTCTTGCAGCGCTTGGTCTCGCATTTTGCGTACTTCTCGCAGCATCTGGATTTGCAGCCTTCGGGCGGGCAGGCCGAAACAGCAAGCACCTGCAGCCGTTTGGAGCGCAGTTTTTCGGCCTTCAGGGCCTTCTTGCCAGATTTCTTTTTATTGCCCATGACAGAGGTTCCTGTCAAAGGTAATAATTTGTAATAAATCTAAATAAAATTTAACACCTATGCCGCGCCCCCGTCGGAGGCTGCACTATCAGCCGATATTTGCAGGATATCCCGGTCAAAGAGATAGAGCCCTCCCTTGTCGTTGCCAATGAGGTCGATCTTGTCGAGGATGGTGCGGGCCAGGGCTTCTTCCTCGATTTGCTCGGCCACGTACCACTGCAGGAAGTTATGGGTGGCGTAGTCCCTTTCTTCCAGGGTAATATGCACCAGGTTGTTGATGCACTCTGAGACCATGATCTCGTGCTCGTACAATTTCCGGAACAGGTCCTGGAAAGAACCGAATTCGGTTTCGGGGGCCTTCAGGTCCGTGACGATGGCGTGCCCGCCCCGCTCATTGACGAATTTGACCAGTTTCAGCATGTGCATCCGTTCTTCGTCCGAATGCCTGTAGAGGAATTGCGCAATGCCTTCCAGGCCTTTGACCTCGGCCCAGGAAGCCATGGAAAGGTAAATCTGGGATGATTCCGCTTCTACGCGGATTTGTTCGTTCAGGGCGGTTTCGACCTTCTTTTTGAGCATGATTTTGAATTTTAGATAAAGGTACAAACCTTGTTTTTCCGGAACAAGTACAATCGGGCGTTTCTCCTGAAAAGAAGCCTAGCGGGCCATTACGATCAGGGTAAGGCCGGCGATATACAGCAACAGCATGGCCTGCAGCATGGAAGCCACCCCCTTGGGTGCCCCCCTGAATTCCTTCCAGATGTAGATCCCCCAAATGGCGGCCACCACGGTGGCGCCCTGCCCGAGGCCATACGAAATGGCCGGGCCTGCCTTGTCGGAGGCCAGAATGCTGAACGACATCCCGATGCTCCAGATCACCCCGCCGAGCAGGCCCATGGCATGGTCTCGCCCCGTCCCTTTTGCGTAGTCAGAAAACCCCACGGGAGCCCCCTCAACGGGTTTGCGCATCAGCAGGGTGTTGAACAGGAAGTTGCTCGCCATGATGCCCAGGGAGAAGATAAAGACCGCGGTGTACGGGCTGAGTTTGCCCGGCAGGGGCTGGGTGAAATCAGGGAACATAGACTGGGCCACATATTTGTAGAACAGCCCCATCAGCCCTCCCGCCAGGATGGCCAGTACCAGGCCCTTGGCGGGCACCTTGTTCCGGACCCGGGAAAGCCGCCTGTAGGCCTGTGCATTTACGACGATGGCCAGGGCCACCAGGGCCACTCCGAGAAACAAGGTCTCGGCCCGGCCCACCGGGGCGTCGAGATAGTTGACCACCACCCCGATCACCAGGGCCAGGCCTATGCCCACGGGAAAGGCCACCGACATGCCCGCCAGGGTAATGGCGGCTACCAGCAGGATGTTGGCCGCATTGAAAAGGACCCCGCCCAGGAAGGCCGACCCCAGGTTTTCCTGGTCTGCCTGGGCCAGGTCGTCGAGAAAGGGGCGCCCTTCGGCCCCTGTGCTGCCGGCCGTCAGGGCCAGCAGGGCGGCGAACAATACGATGCCCAGGGTGTAATCCCAGTAATAGAGTTCAAACCGCCAGCCGGGGGATGCCAGCTTCTGGGTGTTGGCCCACGACCCCCAGGCCAGCATGGTGATGATGCAGAATAGGACGGCTACCGGATATTGGTCAATAACATACATGGTTTTGTCTTTAAGGTTCGAGTTCTTTCAGGAAAGGCGCAGAGCTCTGGGCCCCCATCCGCGTCACCGAAAGGGCGGCAGCCCGGTTGGCCCGCTCCAGGCTTTGCCTCCAGGAATGGCCGCCGGCCAACCCGGCAGCCAGCACCCCGTTGAACACATCCCCGGCGGCCGTGGTATCCAGGGCCTGCACCCTTGGCGGCTCAAGTCGGAACCGGCCTTCGGGCCCCAGGTAGTAAACCCCTTCGGCGCCCAGGGTGATGGCTACGTGCTCTACGCCCCGGTTGTGTAGCAATTCAGCGGCTTTTTCAGCCGTTTCCGGGCTTTGCGGGCGTATGCCGGTCAGCCTTTCGGTCTCCGACTGGTTTGGGGTGATCCCAAACAGGCCGTTCAGTACCTCAGCAGGGAGGTCCCGGGCGGGGGCCGGGTTAAGGATAAGGGGAATCCCCTTTTCCCGGCAGAATCGGGCCAGGTGCTCAATGGCAGGCATGGGGATTTCCAGCTGGGCCAGGGCGATATCGGCATTTTGCAGGTGCCCGGCCTGTTCGGCGAGGTATGCCGGCGTTAGCCGGGCATTGGCCCCCGGGGCGACCACGATCTCATTTTCCCCGGCTGCATTCACCGTGATCAGGGCAATCCCCGAGGCCGTCCCCGCTTCGGTGCGGATGGCATCGGTGCGGATCCCCTCGCGGGCGTACCCCTCCAGCGCCTGCTGCCCGAAGGGGTCGTCGCCCACTACGCAGAAAAAGCGCACCTCGGCCCCCATGCGGGCCGCGGCCACTGCCTGGTTGGCGCCCTTACCCCCCGGGAACATGAAAAATTCACCGCCCAGCACGGTTTCGCCCGGGGCCGGGAAGTGGGAAGTCTTGACCACCATGTCGGTGTTGGAACTACCGATGACGGCAACCCGGTTCATGGCTTGCTGATTTCGGCAACCAGTTGCGGATGGGTCAGGCTTTCAAAGAAATCGGCCAGCAGGCCTTCCCGGTCAAAGTTTTCCCATATGGCTATCTGGCGCGGGTTGTCTGGCCGTTCTACCCAGGTATTGTCGATCAGCACAGGCGCCGGGTGCTGCCGCTTTTGACCCCAGCCCGGGTTTTTCAGCAGGGCCACGGCCACCATGTCGAAAAGAGGCCGTGACGGCGGATCGGTATGGTAATCGATGTGCTGGAAGAGGTTGACCGAATAGTCGCCGAAAGTCGCGAAAGTGCCGCCGTGACGCCCCGTTACCGGGTTGTTGGCCCGGGGCCCGAGCCCGGGCATGCGGGAGTTGATTTCCTCCTGAGACACCTTAACCGCATCGGTACCCGAAGGGTCGCCGTACCGCACGGTGACCATTTCAAAGGGGATGGTACTATTCAGGACGTAGTTCATGGCCACCGTATCGTTGTCCTGGTTGTATTCACCCGGGGCGGGATAGTTTGACCCCAGCCAGACCACCCGCGTACGTTCGGCCAGCCCCGGATCTTTTTGCAGGGCCAGGGCAATGTTGGTGAGCTTGCCCACGGCGAGGATCACCACCGGGTCGGCACGGGTCTGATCCAGGATAAAGTCCACGGCCTGTTGCCCGTCAAAGGCTTCCGGGTCAAAATCGGGGGCAATCTGGTCAAAGTTCCCGTTGGCCCCCCTCAGGAGCGGGATTTTCCCCCCAAGGTTGCACAACTGCAGCACGCGTTCGGCTTCCCGGTAATGCCCTTCAATGTCGCCTCCGTTTACAGTCGCGTTAACGGTCACCCCCTTCAGGTCAAAAACGTCCCCGTTCATCAGCAGGTAGGCCAGGGCATGCTGGTCGTCGAGTTCATTGTTCGCGTCGGTGTCAAAAATGACGCTGACTTTTTTGGTTTCAGGGCCTGACACGGGAGCCTCTTGCTGTTTTTGGGCCGCTGGCCCGCCGCACGAGACCAGGGCCAGGGACAGTCCTGCGGAAAGGCTCAGTCGGGGAAGGATTCCAATTTTCATGATGGGTGGAGTTGGTTTCCTGCAAATTAGAAAAAAATTCGACGCCGGGTTTTGGCCTGAGAAATCCCTTCAGAAATAAAGCCGCTGGGCCGCCCGGTAAGTGTTGGCGTGGGCTTCGACGATGGTGCGGAGCTGGGGCGAATACCCCCCGCCCATGCTGCACTGCACGGGCCGCCCCTGCCTTTTGCACCACTCCAGCACCATTTCGTCGCGCCGGCGGCACCCTTCCAGCGACAGGGCCAGGGTGCCGAGCCGGTCGGTTTCCAGCACGTCGACCCCCGAGAGGTAAAAGACGAAATCGGGGTTCACCTTTTGGTGCAATTCCGACAGGTGCCCTTCCAGCAATGCGAGGTACTCCCGGTCGCCTGTGCCTTTTTCCAGGGCCACGTCAAGGTCGGAGACTTCTTTTTTGAAAGGGTAATTCGCCTTGCCATGCATGGAAAACGTGAATACCCGGGGCTCGCGGGCAAAGATCTCTGCCGTGCCGTTGCCCTGGTGCACGTCAAGGTCTACGATGAGGATTTGCCTGGCCAGGCCACGGGCCAGCAGGTAATGGGCCGCCACGGCCTGGTCGTTGAGCAGGCAGAAGGCTTCGCCCCGGTCGGAATAGGCGTGGTGGGTACCCCCGGCAATATTCATGGCAACCCCGTATTCAAGGGCAAACAGGCTTCCCTCTATGGTGCCCTGGGCGATGCGCAGCTCGCGTTCCACCAGTGATGGGCTCCAGGGGAAGCCCACCTTGCGCATGGCTCGGGCCGTGAGACTACCGGCCTTCAGGTCTTCGAAATATTCGGGCTGGTGCGCCCGCAGGACATCATCCTCGCCGGGGAGTTCAGGGGCGAAGAAATTCTCGGGTCCGCAGGTGCCTTCGTGCAGGAGCTGGCGGGGCAGCAGCTCGTATTTGTCCATGGGGAAGCGGTGCCCTTCGGGAAGCGGGTGCCGGTACTGCGGGTGGTAGGCGATCTTGAGCAAGGCGCAAACCGGGTTGGCCTCAGCGGATCACCGCCCCGTTGCCCACCACCTGCTCAGGCCGCACGAAGACGAGCTTCCCGTCGGCATCTTCAGCCAGCAAGATCATGCCCTGGCTCTCGACCCCGCGCAGCGGGCGCGGCGCCAGGTTGGCCAGTACGGCCACCTGCTTGCCCACCAGCTCTTCAGGGGTAAAGTGCTCGGCGATCCCCGAAACGATGGTACGGGTATCGAGGCCCGTATCGACCTTCATCACGAGCAGCTTATTGGCCTTGGGCATCTTCTCGGCCGCCAGCACGGTACCCACGCGAATGTCCATTTTGCCGAAATCGTCGTATTGGATGGTTTCCTTCTGGGGGGTCAGGGGGGTGTTTTCCATGGTGTTTTGTTTTTTGGTGGCTTCCAGCTTGTCGAGTTGGGCTTCTATTTCGGCGTCTTCCACCTTGCGGAACAGCAGTTCGGGCTCGCCGATGGAATGTCCGTCGGGCAGAAGTACCGGATCGGTTGCCAGTGAACTCCAGTTAATATTTTTATTCAATGGATCCAGTTTCAGGATGGCCTTGAGCTTGCCGGAAGTGAATGGGAGAAAGGGTTCGCTGAGCACCGCCAGGGCCGCAGCTACCTGCAACCCCACATACAGGATGGTTGCTGCCCGCTCCGGGTCAGCCTTGACCACCTTCCAGGGCTCCTCGTCGGCCAGGTATTTGTTCCCCAGGCGGGCCAGGTTCATCAGGTCTTGCGAAGCCTCCCGGAACCGGAAACGGTCGAGGCTGTTCCCGATTTTACCCGGATACATCCTGATGGCTTCCAGGGTTTCACGATCGAGTTCGCTCAGGTTTGCCGGGGCGACCACCTTCCCATCCAGGTATTTCTGGGTCAGCACGCAAACCCGGTTCACAAAGTTCCCGAAAATGGCGACCAGCTCGTTGTTGTTGCGGGCCTGGAAATCCTTCCAGGTAAAGTCGTTGTCTTTGGTCTCCGGGGCATTGGCCGTGAGGGTGTACCGCAGCACATCCTGCATGCCGGGGAATTCCTCGAGGTACTCATGCAGCCAGACGGCCCAGTTGCGCGAGGTGGAAAGCTTTTGCCCCTCCAGGTTCAGGAATTCGTTGGCCGGCACGTTCTCGGGCAAAATGTACCCGCCATGGGCCTTGAGCATGGCCGGGAAAATAATGCAATGGAACACGATGTTGTCTTTCCCGATGAAATGGAGCAGGCGGGTTTCGGGGTCCTGCCACCAGGGTTCCCAGGCCTGTCCTTCGCGGGCCGCCCATTCCCTGGTAGAGGAGATGTAGCCGATCGGGGCATCGAACCAGACGTACAACACCTTGCCTTCGGCCCCGGGAAGGGGCACAGGGATGCCCCAGTCGAGGTCGCGGGTCACGGCCCTGGGTTTCAGGCCGTCGTCGATCCACGACTTGCACTGCCCGTATACGTTGGGTTTCCAGTCGTCTTTATGCCCTTCCAGAATCCAGGTACGCAGGAAGGCCTCGTACCGGTCTAGTGGCAAAAACCAGTGTTTGGTCTTTTTCAGTATCGGGGTGGCCCCACTGATCACCGAGCGCGGGCTGATCAGGTCGGTGGCGTTCAGGGACGAGCCGCACTGCTCGCACTGGTCGCCGTAGGCCGAGTCGTACCCGCATTTCGGGCAGGTGCCCACCACAAAACGGTCTGCCAGGAACTGTTCGGCTTCGGGGTCGTAGAGCTGCTCGCTCACTTCCTCGATGAAATCGCCCTGCCGGTACAGGCGGGTAAAGAAGGCCGAAGCCGTCTGGTGGTGCACCTCTGCCGAGGTCCGGGAATAATTGTCGAAGGCGATCCCGAAATCTTCGAAGGATTTCTGGATGATCGCGTGGTATTTGTCGATGAGCTGCTGAGGCGTGATGCCTTCCTTCTTGGCCTTCATGGGGATGGCCACCCCGTGCTCATCGCTGCCGCAGACAAAGAGGACTTGCTGCTCCCTCAAACGCAGGTACCGCGCATAAATATCTGCCGGCACATAGACCCCGGCCAGGTGGCCGATGTGGATGGGGCCGTTGGTATAGGGCAGGGCCGCCGTGATGGTGGTTCTCTTGTAGGCGCCGGGGGCTGCAGACATAGGGTGCGGATTTGCGCACAAAAATAACCAAAATTACGGGCCTGCGCCAAGGGGCCGGAAAAGTAAAAACCCTCGAGACACTGGACAGATGCAATGATCCGGGGCGTCCAGTGTCCGAGGGCATTAACGGTGTCGGCAACGGCGTCAGGCCACCAAAATGGATTTGGCCAGGTGGCGGTCCTGC
Source organism: uncultured Robiginitalea sp. (assembly GCA_964461555.1). Classification (GTDB taxonomy): domain Bacteria; phylum Bacteroidota; class Bacteroidia; order Flavobacteriales; family Flavobacteriaceae; genus Robiginitalea. Next base: position 16,811 of record CAYWZF010000015.1, read on the forward strand.
ACGCCGATCCGGTAGATGTATTTTCCGGTGGCCAGGTGCTGGGGCACGCTGCCGCGGACGTCTATTTCGAGGCTGCCCTCGAAGACCATCTCGTTGAACAGGGTGGCTACCTTCTGGCCGAGGATGTTGTACAGGGTCACGTCGATATGGGCGCTGAAGGGCATCTCCACATGGATGTACGGGTTGTTGTCACCCGGGTAATAGGGCTTGTGCACAATGGCGTCGATCATGGCGTCTGTGGGGGTCTCCCCATCCATGCCGCCGCCCTGGGTGGGCGGGGTGGGGGGCTGGTCGCTGTAGGCGATGTCGGGGAAGTTGACGCCCGAGCAATTGAACCCGAGGTTCACCGGGTTGTAGGCGTGGCCCAGCAGGTGCTGCTCCACCAGCGGGATGTCAACACAAAGCCATTCGGCCAGCACCGTGGCGTAGAGGTCCCTGAAGTCCATGGTGTACTCGAGGTTCCCCCGGCTGTTGGGGCTGTCGAGGGAAGGGTGGTCCCCCACAAAGGCGCTGCCGCTGAGGCCCGCCCCGAAGAACAGGGTGGGGGCCGCTTTTCCGTGGTCGGTGCCGTTGGAGCCGTTTTCGAAGATGCGTCGCCCGAACTCCGAAAAGGTCATGCTGAGCACCTTGTCGTCTTGCTCGGTAAAGGTCAGGTCTTCGTAGAAATCCCGGACGGCGATCGACAGGTCGGTCATGAGGCGCTCGTGCGCCAGGGGCTGGTTGCCGTGGGTGTCGAAACCTCCCATGGAGATCATGTATACCCGGGTGCCCAGGTTGCCCTTGATCAGGCGGGCCAGCAGGGCCATCTGCCGTGCAAAGTAGTTGTTCTGGTATTCGACCTGGTTCTGCCCGCGCATGTAGGCATCGTGGATCAGGCCCGAGTACTCGTAGGTGGTGTTGGCCACCCCGCGCAGAAACCGCAACTGGTCGCCGTACATGCACCCGTCGAACAGGGCGGGGTCCATGCTGTACTGTACGCCCGACTCGGCGATCTGCTCGAGCTGGTCGATATTGGAGGTTACAAAGGCGTAATTGGTCTCTTCGCCCTGAAATACCAGGTTCCCGTACTGCCCGATCTGGATGGCCGCAGGGGCGGCAGGGGGGTTGATCAGGTAATCGGGGTACAGGTTCTCAAAATAACGCCCCATCCACCCGGTGCGTTCCCCGGTGGTGTTGGTGGTCGTCAGGTCCGTATTGGCAAAGATGTCGGAGCCGGTAAAATGGGAAAGGCTCTGGTTCTGGTAGCCCACCCCGTGGACGGCCTTGAAGGCGCCGCTGCCCCACAGGCTTTCCAGGGATTGCATGTAGGAGGGGATCCCGAATTCATCGGTGAGCTTCAAAATCTTGCTCTCCGGGATGTAGATGTTGGGCCGGGCATTGGCATAGGTGTCGTATTGCTCGATCGGGATCACGGTGCTCAGCCCGTCATTCCCGCCCGAGAGGCGGATCAGGATCAGGATGCCGTCGCCCGGGGCACTGGCAATCGCGGCGGTAAGGGGCGAGGGTGCCGAGGCGGTGAGCAGGTTGTGGCCCAGCATCATGGTCCCTGACCCGGCGATGCCCAGGGCCTGCAAAAAGGAACGGCGGCTCCAGACAATATGTTCCCGGTCGTGGGCGCTGGCGTCTTTGGGGAGGTGTATATGGTTGTTGCACATAGTCGTAGGTTTTTACTTCAATTGAAACTCGGGCTGGCGTGATAGGTACATGAGCAGCAGAAAGACCTGCTGGGGCACCTCGGGGCTCACGGCCAGCATCCAGAGGCCGAGGCCCCCCGCGATGTAGTCGGCACCGTAGTAGTTCTCGGGGACGTCCTCGATCTTGAATACGTCCATGGCATTCTCGAAGTCCTGGTCGGTGAGCAGTCCTTTGGGGAGGAACTTGTCTACCAGGGCGCGCACCACGATTTCGGGGTTGCTGGTGTTGCTGTTGGAGGCTCCCGCCGCGTCCATGGCCAGGGTGCGGAACTGTTCGGCATTGCGCTGGTAAAAGCCCTGGATCAGAACTTCCATGGTCAGCCAGCGGCCGATGATGAAGTTGGTGTTGATCCAGGTGCGGTCGCGCTGCCAGCCTGCCACGTCGACCGGGTCGAACAGTTCCTGCCCGACCAGGGCGGCAGAGTCCATGGCAAAGGCCAGGTCGCCGTCGTTGTAGCTGAAGCCGGTTTCGTTGATGAAGTTCAGGTAGAGGTCAAAGGGGCTTTTGATGATGACCCCGATGGCATTCTCGTCAAAGAAATGCTGGCTCTTGAACAGTTGTGAAAGTACCGGGGCCAGTTCAAAGTTATTCGAAATAAAAGTGGCCGCCATCCCGGAAATGATGGTCTGCGCATTGCCGGTTTCGTCGTTCGAATCGGGATGCACAAAATACTCGTAGAGTTTCGTGCAGATGAACTGGGCTATTTCGTTGGGCCGCTGGGCAAAGAGGATGTTGTGCACATCCTGGTACCCCCAGGTACCCGTTTGCCCAAAAATGGTCTTGCTGGTTGGGTCGTAGGTGCTGATGTCGAAGAGGACCGGGTCCCATTGTTCCTCTCCCCGGTTGGTATACCCGCTCAGGGCCCGGGCAGTCTCGATGATATCCTGTTCGGTATAGTTGTTCCCCTCGCCCAGGGTAAAGAGCTCATAGAGTTCCCGGGCGTAATTCTCGTTGGGGTTGTCGCCGTTGTTGTAAACCCCGTCGAGGTAATACAACATGGCGTAGGTCAGGCCGATCTCCCTGACGAAGGTCTCGAAATTGCCGAGCGCGTTTCGCTGCAGGCAGTTGGTATAATAATAAAGGTAGCCAGGGCTTTCGTATATGTCGAGCTCCGTCACGAAATGGTTGCTCCAGAAAAAGCTCAGCCGGTCCCGCAGGTTGTCGGTTAGCAGACCCCGGGTGTAGTCGAGCCTCCAGCTGTCGTGCTGCGTCCTGACGGTCTGGCGGGCGAGGTCGTCGTCGGCAGGGTAGTTCAGACGGTTCCAGTCGGCCCAGGCAGGGGCTGGTTGGGGGGGCATCGAAAGCGCTTCATTGATCAGGCTGTCTACCAGGTTTCCGGCAGATTGGCCGACGGCCTGGTCAACCGTCTGAACCGAGGCGCTGAAACCCAGCCTCCGGAACAGGTGTTCTACCCGGGTCCGGTCCAGGGGAGATGCATACGGCGTAAGGGGGGCCGTGTTGCAATTCACAAAGTATTCCATAGATTTTGCAGGCTTTAAGAGCGTTCATGTGTTCAGGGGCAAATTCTTAACGCGCGTACAAGGGGCTTAGTATGGGGTTTAAGGGTTATTCGTTGAATGGTTGACTGAAAGTACGGGCTTTGCTTGAAAATTGCGGTGAAAGTCATTTTTTTTCGACGAATTGCATCAAATCTTCACAATTTGAGACTTTTAGGCCTATGGGAAATACGCTTGACATCGGTTGCGAAGGGGAAGATCACGCCGCCTCGTACCTCGAACGGGCCGGCTATCGCATCCTGTGCCGGAACTACCGCTACCGCAAGGCCGAGGTCGATATCCTGGCCCAGGCAGGTCCCTTCCTGGTGGTGGTCGAGGTAAAGACGCGAACCGGCAGCTTTTACGAGGCGCTTACCGACAGCATCCCCCGGGCCAAGATCAGCCGGCTCGTCGAGGCGGCCCACCACTACATAGTAGAAGCCGGCCTGAACCTGGAAGTACGCTTTGATATCATACAGGTCATCAGGGAGGGCCCGGGTTTTCGCCTGGTGCACCTGGAAGATGCGTTTTACTTTTTTTAAAGGTTTGTGTTTTTTATAACAAAATGTTATTTTTGAATTCTTCAGCAACCTTAAAAGCATGAAAACGATTTCCTCCGTGGTGGAGCACTATATCAAGAAGAAGCCATTTCTGCAAACCGCCCTGGCCCAGGGCATCATCAACCTTACTTCCCTCTCGCGCCAGGTAAAACCCGAGATCGAGGCACAGCTTGGCAAGGAAGTCCGCAACGGGGCGATTGTGATGGCACTCAAGCGCCTGTCAGATGACCTGGAATTCCGGGCCACCCACCGCATTGTAAAGGTGCTCAAGAATATAGGGGAAATCACCGTGCGCAGCTCGCTTACCGATTTCACCTTCCTGCTCTCCGACACCATCCTCGAAAACCAGCGCAAGCTGCTCGAAGAGGTCAACCGGAACAAGGATGTCTTTTATACCTCCTCCCGGGGCGTCAACGAGCTGAACATCGTGGTGAGCAACAGCCTGAACGGGGCCGTCGAGCGGCTCTTCAAGGGAGAGCGCCTCACCCAGAAGGCAGAGAACCTTTCCTCCATCACCGTTAAGCTGCCCGCCGAGAACGTCTCGGTGCCGGGCATCTATTATTTTATCTTCCAAAGGTTGGCCTGGGAAGGGATCGTCTTGTACGAAGTCATTTCCACGACCAACGAATTCACCATTTTGGTAGACGATCAGCAGGTCGACACCGCCTTTGCGGTGATCAAGGACCTCAAATCGCTCTGAGCAACGACCGCCTCAGTCCTTGATGGCCCCCTCCAGGGGCAGCATCACCGGGGCAGGCGCTTCTACCGATCCGCCGGCTTCGACCGATGACCCCCCGTGGATGCTGATCGTCGACCTGATGAAGTCAGAGGCGTCGGCTTCGTAGATGTTATCCACATATTTCTGGGGGTTCCGGTCGATGTATGGGAACCACGTGCTGTGGATCTGTATCATGATCCTGTGCCCGGGCTTGAAGGTATGCAGCACGTCCTGCAGGCGGAAATTCACATCCGAGATTTCCCCGGGCACGAAAGGTTCGGGGTGTTCGAAACTGTTCCGGAATCGGCCCCGGAACACCTCGGAGCGCACCAGTTGCTGGTATCCACCCATGACGATATTGTCGGGGTTGTGCTCATAGTTCGGGTGGTCGGGCGGGTAGACGTCAATGAGCTTCACGATGAAATCGGCGTCGGAGCCCGTCATGGAAACCTTGAGCTTCGCCAGGATTTCCCCGGCAATGGTACGGGGTTCGGTCAGGGGCTCTGTCGCGAAGGTCAGCACGTCGGGCCGCCGCGAGGCCTCTCGCTGGTCGTCGCTCATGAACCGCCTCGGGGTAAAGGTGAGTCCTTCGGTCTGGGAGGTGTAGGGCACCGGCTTGGCCGGGTCGCTTATGTACTCGAAAACGGCTTTTTCATCGGTGGGCTTCCCTACCGAAAGCGCCCCGTTTTCCCCGAAATAAAAAGAGACGGGGGCTACTTCCCGGGGGGGCCAGTGGTCAAAGCTCTTCCATTCCTTGGTACCCGTGTCGAACATATAGGCTTCGGGCAGGGTCATTGCCCCGTCGTCTTTCAGGTAAAAATTAAAGAAGGGTCGTTCCACTTCGCGCTGGTAGTGGGTCGAGATGCTGTCGCCGAAATAGATATGGTTGTGCGTGGTCTGGCCCTGCTCCCGGGCCCACCCCCCGTGGGCCCAGGGCCCCATAACAATGGTATTTTTTGCCTTTGGGTTATGGGCTTCCACGGTTTTGTAGATGTTCAGGGGGCCGTACAGGTCTTCGGCGTCAAACCAGCCGCCCACGGTCATCACCGCGTGGCTGACCCCTTTCAGGTGGGGCAGGATATTGCGCTTCTGCCAGAATTCATCGTAGTTGGGGTGTTCCACGATCTGCTGCCAGAAGAAATTGTCGGAATGGTATTTCTCGGTGATGTTCTTGAGCGGCCCCTGCTTCAGGTAAAAGTCATAGCCGTCTTTGGCAGGTTCCTCATAAAAGCGCCTCATCTGGTCGACGAACCAGCTGTCGCGGGTGCGGCCGGGCTTCTGGTACCCAAAAACGGCGAACGCGGCCGTATAGCTCTCGAGGTAGGCCCCCTGGTGGTGGAAGTCGTCAAAAAAGAAATCCGAGATGGGTGCCTGGGGAGACGAGGCCTTCAGGGCCGGGTGGGCGTCGGGCAGGGCTGCCGCCGTGTAAAATCCGGGATAAGACACCCCGTACATGCCCACGCGCCCGTTGTTGTTCGGGATGTTGTTAATGAGCCATTCAATCGTGTCGTAGGTGTCGGAGCTCTCGTCTATGTCGTTCGGGTTGGAAGGGTCGTTGCCGGGGATGTTCGGCCGCATGTTGTCGAAGGTGCCGTCGCTCATGTACCGCCCGCGCACGTCCTGGTAGGCCAGGATGTACCCGTCCCTGATCAGGTAGTCAGAGGGGTAGCGCGACACCTGGTAGTTGGTGTAGCCCGAGGCGTTGTAGCAGGTTCGGTTCAGCAAGATGGGGTATTTCTTGCTGGTATCCTTCGGGGTGTAGATGACCGTGAACAATTCGGCCCCGTCGCGCATGCGGATGTGGACCTCGGACAGGTCGTAGTGGGTGCGCATGTAAAGGGAATCGACGGCCTGGGCGTGCAGGCTTCCGAAGGCAGATGCCAGCAGGGCCAGGAAAAAGGAAAGACGTTTCATAGGGCTCGGTTTGAGTAGCGGTCCTAAAGATAGGGAATTGCTTCTTTTTCCGGTACCGGAGCGGCATCAATCCCGTTGCCGGGGCGGAGCCTCGGCAGCCTGCTGCTCGGCCAGCAGGCGCAGGGCCGCCAGGGCCCGGGCCGGGGAAGTCACCTTCTCGACTACCAGCAGCAGGCGCAGGCCCGTGCGGGTCTGCTTTTCGCGCAGGGCCGCCTTCCCGGGGTGCAGCTGTACCCGCTGCAGGATGCGGGTAAAGGCATGGCTCTGGTAGAAATCCGATTGCTGGTCGGCGATGAAATACCCCACCAGCTTCCCTTTTTTCATGACCACCTTCTCCAGGCCCAGGGAAGTGGCCAGCCATTTGATGCGCACCGAATCGAGCAGGTCAGAAGCCTGTTGCGGCAGCGGGCCGAAGCGGTCGCGCAGCTGGGCCCTGAACTTTTCAAGCTCTGCCTCGGTGCTGCATTCGTTCATCTCGGTGTAGAGGTTGAGCCGCTCGGTGATGTTGTTCACGTAGTCGTCGGGGAAGAGCAGCTCAAAGTCGGTGTCGATCTGGGTCTCCCTGACAAAGGAGGTGCGGGCCTGCCGCTCTTCCTGGTACAATTCCTTGAATTCATTGTCTTTCAGCTCCTCGATGGCCTCTGCCAGAATCTTCTGGTAGGTCTCAAACCCGATCTCATTGATAAAGCCGCTCTGCTCGCCCCCGAGCAGGTCGCCGGCCCCCCTGATCTCGAGGTCTTTCATGGCGATGTGGAAGCCGCTGCCCAGCTCGGTGAATTGCTCCAGGGCCTGGATGCGCTTGCGGGCCTCGGCAGTCATGTGTTCGTAGGGCGGGGTAATGAAGTAGCAGAAGGCCTTTTTGTTGCCGCGGCCCACCCGGCCCCGCATCTGGTGCAGGTCGCTCAGCCCGAAGTTGTGGGCGTTGTTGATGAAGATGGTATTGGCATTGGTCACGTCGAGCCCGCTTTCGATGATGGTGGTCGAGACCAGCACGTCGAATTCCCCGTTCATGAAATCGAGCATGAGCTTTTCGAGCTTTTTCCCATCCATCTGCCCGTGGCCGATGCCGATGCGCGCATCGGGCACCAGCCGTTGCAGCATGCCGGCCACCTCCCGTATGTTCTCGATGCGGTTGTGCACAAAAAAGACCTGGCCTTCGCGCTGTATCTCGTAGCTCACCGCATCGCGGATGGCCTCCTCGTCGAAGCGGATCACCCGGCTTTCGATCGGGTAGCGGTTGGGCGGGGGGGTATTGATTACCGACAGGTCGCGGGCGGCCATCAGGCTGAACTGCAGGGTGCGGGGGATGGGGGTGGCCGTCAGGGTAAGCACGTCGATATTCTCTTTCAGGCTCTTCAGCTTGTCTTTCACCCCCACGCCGAATTTCTGCTCCTCATCAACGATCAGCAGGCCGAGGTCTTTGAATTTGACCTGGCTGCTCACCAGCTGGTGGGTGCCGATCACGATGTCGAGCTTGCCCGAGGCCAGGTTCTCCAGCAGGGTCTTTCGTTCTTTGGCGCTGCGAAACCGGTTCAGGTAGTCTACCGTCACCGGGAATTCCGAGAGGCGTTCCCGGAAGGTCCGGAAATGCTGGAAGGCCAGAATGGTGGTGGGGACCAGGATTGCCACCTGCTTGCCGTTGTCGACAGCCTTGAAGGCAGCCCGGATGGCCACTTCGGTCTTCCCGAAGCCCACGTCGCCGCAGATGAGGCGGTCCATGGGGCGCTCGCTCTCCATGTCGGCCTTCACTGCCTCGGTGGCAACGCTTTGGTCGGGGGTGTCCTCGTATAGGAAGGAGGCCTCGAGCTCGTGCTGCAGGTAGCTGTCGGGGGCGTAGGCGTGGCCCTGCTTCAGGCGGCGCTTGGCGTAGACCTTGATCAGGTCGAAGGCAATTTGCTTGACCCGCGATTTGGTCTTTGCCTTCAGCTTTTTCCAGGCGGCCGACCCCAGTTTGTAGATCTTGGGCACCGCCCCGTCCTTCCCGTTATACTTGGCGATCTTGTGGAGGGAATGGATGCTTACATACAGGATGTCGCGGTCGCCGTAAATCAGTTTGATGGCCTCCTGCTGCCTTCCTTCCACCTCGATCTTTTGCAGCCCGCCGAACTTGCCGATGCCGTGGTCGATATGGGTCACGTAGTCGCCGACCTCCAGCTTGTTGAGCTCCTTCAGGGTAATGGCCTGCTTCTTGGCATAGCCGTTGCGCAAATGGAAGCGGTGGTAGCGCTCGAAGATCTGGTGGTCGGTATAGCAGCAGAGCCCCAGGGCCTCTGACTGGAACCCCTGGTAAAGGGGGGTCACCACGGTGGTATAGGGTACTTCCCGCCCGATTTCCTCGAAAATGTCGTGGAAGCGGCGTGCCTGTTGTTCGGAGGCGCAGAACAGGAAGTTCTGCATCCCTTTCTGGTGGTTTTCCCGAAGGGTGTCGAGCAAGAGGTCGAAATGCTTGTTGAAGGCGGGCTGGGGCAGCACTGCCAGCTGAAGATCCCTGACGGCTTCAGGCCCGGCAGGGGGGTCGCCTTCGAGGGCAACCAGCCGGAAGGCCCCGAGTTGGCGCTTCAGGGCCTTCCCGTCGACAAAAAGCTCCCCGGGGCGGGCGTGTGACAGTTCCGGGCTCAGGCGGGTAAAGGCTTCTTCGGCCTTGGCGAACAACTGGTTGAGCTTGCTGGTGCACAGCTGGGGCTGCCTGACAAAGAGCAGGGTGTGCTCTGGGATGTAGCTCAGGAACGGCTCGCGGGCCTCCAGCAGCATCTTGTCGGCCACGTTGGGCACGATGGTGATCTTCGAACGCCGGTCGGTGGAAAGCTGCGACTCCACATCGAAGGTGCGGATGCTCTCCACCTCGTCCCCGAAAAATTCGATCCGGAAGGGCTCGTCGTGCGAAAAGGAGAAGACGTCCACGATGCCCCCCCGCACCGAGAATTCCCCCGGCTCGGTTACGAAGTCGACGCGGCGGAAGTGGTATTCGAAAAGGGTTTCGTTCAGAAAATCGAGGGAGAGCGAATCGCCCGTGTGAACCTTAAGGGTGTTTTTTTTAAGCTCCTTCCGGGTAACCACCTGTTCGAAGAGGGCTTCGGGGTAGCTTACGATCAGGGCGGGCTTTTTGCGCGAGCCGATCCGGCTCAGCACCTCAGCCCTGAGCAGCACATTGGCATTGTCGGTCTGCTCGATCTCATAGGGCCTGCGGTAGCTGTCGGGGTAAAACAGCACGTCTTCATTGCCGAGGAGCTCCTCCAGGTCATTGAGCAGGTAAGCCGCCTCTTCCTTGTCGTTCATCAGCAGCAACACCGGCGCCTCTTGCACCCGGAATGTTTCGGCCAGCATGAAAGAAAGGGAAGAACCGCTGAGGCCTTTGAGCCGCACTTTGGCCCCGGGCTGGCAAACGGCATCCTGCAGATCCCTGAAAACAGGGGCCTGTGCAAATCGTTCCCGGATGTGGGCTACGCTCAAAGGCGGAAATTTTCGGCAAAAATACGGCGGAATTCGGTTCCGGCCAATTCCGGAGATCAGGGCCGGGCGCCCGGGGCCGGCTCGTCAATGGCAATCACACTGTCGCCAGCCAGGGCAAAAACGCGGTCGCCGGCTTCGGGGGTCAGGGTATGTGATCCTGTGAAAGCCCCGAAAGCGGGCAAGATCAGCTGGCGCCTGCGCAAAAAGAAACAGGGCAGGCGCAGCTGTTGCCGCCCGGGCCCGGCCAGGCGGACGGCCGGGTGAATGTGCCCTGAGATGTTGAACAGGCCGCCGCCTTCCTCCGGTTCGTGGGTTAACAGGAAGGGGCCGTTTTCCAACCGGTCCCACAGGCTGATGCCGAGGGCTTCATACCGCAGGGGCGAGATGATGTCGTGGTTGCCGCATACCAGGTCGAGGCGGGCCCGGCAGCTGCGGGCCCACTGTTCGAACAGCACCCACTCCCGGTTGATGTGGGAGTGGAAAAGGTCGCCCAGGAAGCAGATGGAACGGGGTGTAAAATAGGCTGTTACCTCCCGGAGGCGTTCAAAATTCCGCAGCAGCGCCCCGGGGGGCACGGCCGCCCCATGTTTCCGGAAATGGGTCACCTTGCCCAGGTGCACGTCGCTGATCAGCAGGGTGGAGGCCCCTTCCCAGTAGGCAACCCCCCAGGGGTGAAGCCCCAGGGTTTCTCCGGCAATTTCGACGTGGTGCACCATAGGGCCAAAGGTATCAAAACAAAGGGAAGGTTTCGGCAACCCGGGCCGGCCTTACCGCCTTTTCCGGCTGGTCAGGATGTGGGTCATCTTGCGGATCCGGTCTGCGAGCCGCTCGGAAGAGAGCTTTTCCCGAAGCCGGTCGGTAATAATGGGGAAAGAGAAGGGGGTTGGGCTCTGGCAGGGCTTCCAGACCATGCGCTGCCGGGCAATGCGCTCCAGGGCCAGGCGAAGCCGCCCCTCTTCGAGCTGGTGTTCGAAGGTTTCGCGGAAGGCCTGCTGGAAGAGCAGGTGGTCGGGTTCGTAGTCGCGGAAGACCTCGAAAAGGAGCTGGGAATTGCTCTGCAGGTGCTTCATCTGGATGTTTTTCTTCGGGTAGCCGCTGAAGACCAGGCCGCTGATCACGGCGATGTCGCGGAATTTCCGGCGGGCCATTTCGGTGGCGTTCAGGCTTTTCTGAAGGTCATCGAGGAGGTAGTCGGTGCTGAACAGGTCATTGTCGAGCACCATCTGCATGTCGACCTCCTGGTCTGAGAGCAGCTCAAACCCGTAGTCGTTGTAGGCGAGGGAAAAGGTGATCGGGGCCAGCAGGCTGATCCGGTAGCTCAGCAGGCTCGCCATGGCCTCGTGTACAAACCGCCCTTCAAAGGGGTAAAAGATGTGGTGGTACCCGTCATCGGTCTCAAAGGTCTCGATCAAAAATTCGTCAGGGCCGGGAACAATGCTTTCTGCCCGCTGCCGCCCGAACAGGGGGGCAAGGGCCCTGATTTCCTCAGACTGCTCGCGCGCCGGCAGGGCAGCCGAATACAATTCCTGCCGCAGCAAGTGCGACATTTCGCTCGAGAGGGTGAGCCGCCCGCCCATCCAGCTTGGGGTTTTGGTGCTTTTTTCAGACGAGTTGCGCACCAGGGCCACCATTTCCTTGATCCGAATGAACTCGAGGTTCCGGCCGGCAAAGGTGAAGACATCGCCGGGCTGCAATTTGGAGATGAACCATTCTTCGATGGTGCCGATATACCCGCCGTTCTGGTACTTGACGGTGATGTCGGCATCGCCCACAATGGTGCCGATCTGGAAGCGGTGCCTGAGGGCCACCCCCCGGTTGGTCACCAGAAAGCGGCCGTCTTGCTGCACCTCCACTTTTTTGTATTCGTCGTAGCTCTGCAGGCTCTGGCTCCCCATCACCAGAAAGTTGAGCAGCCAGTCCCACTGCTCGCGCGAGAGGGCCTGGTAGCAGAATGTGCCGCAAACCTCCCTGTAAACTTCTTCCGGGTAAAAACCGTCTGAAACGGCCAGGGTGGTCAGGTACTGCACCAGCACGTCAAAGCTGGCCAGGTAGGGCGTGCGGTCTTCCACCGCCCCGGTGCGCACGGCCTGCTGCAGGGCCGAGGCCTCCACCAGCTCGATGGCGTGGGTGGGCAAAAAGTAGATCCGGCTTTCCTGCCCCGGGCGGTGCCCGCTGCGGCCGGCGCGCTGCAGGAACCGGGCCACCCCTTTGGGCCCGCCGATCTGCACCACGGTCTCTACCGGGGCGAAGTCGACCCCCAGGTCGAGGCTGGAGGTGCAAACCACGGCCCTCAGGCTTTCGTTGCGGATCGCCTGTTCGACCCAGAGCCGGGTTTCCTTATCGATGCTGCCGTGGTGCATGGCGATCTCCCCGGCAAGCTCGGGGTGTTTCTCAAGCAATTTCTGGAACCAGATCTCGCATTGCCCCCGGGTATTGGTAAAGAGCAGGGTTGTCTTGCTGTTCTGTATTATCGGGATGACCGATTCCAGCAAGTGCAGGCCCAGGTGCCCGCGCCATGGGAAGGTTTCCATGCGTTTGGGGAGAAGGCTTCTCACCGTGATCTTCTTGTCGAGTTGGGCCCTGATCAACACGGAGTTGGCATAGGCCTCAGAGTCGGGCCCCAGCAATACCTGCCGGGCCTGGTCGAGGTTGCCGATGGTGGCTGAGATGCCCCAGATCCGCAGGTTGGGGCATACTGTTTTCAGCCTGGAGAGCGCCAGCTCCATCTGCACCCCGCGTTTGCTCCCCAGCAGTTCGTGCCATTCATCCACCACGATGGCGTAACAGTCGCGGAAAGCGGTTGCGTATCCCTTGGTGGCCAGCAACAATTGCAGGCTTTCCGGGGTAGTGATCAGCAGGTCGGGGAGGGCTTTGCGCTGGCGCGCCCTTTCGGAGGAGGTCGTATCGCCGGTGCGGATGCCCACCTCGAAGGGGATTTCCAGGTCGCCCGTTATGCGCTCGGCCGATTGGCGGATCTCTTGCGAAAGGGCCCGCAGGGGGGTGATCCAGACCGCCTTCAGCCCGGGCCTGCGCCGCTCCCTGAAATCAGGGTGCTGCCGCATGTATTCCAAAAGGATGGGGAACCAGAGGGCATAGGTCTTGCCGCTGCCGGTGGGGGCGTTCAGCAGGCCATGCCTGCCGCTGAGGAAGGCCTCCCAGGTTTCCTCCTGGAAGGCAAAGGGCTTCCAGCCCTGTCGGGCGAACCAGGCCGAGGCCCGGTTCAGGAGTTCCTCATGGGGCGGGGGGGTGGCCTTCATTCCTGCGGGAGCAATTTTTCGAGGGTTTGCAGGCTGTCGGCCTCAGCGGCCGGCTTGTCGCGCCTCCACCGCAGGATGCGGGGGAAGCGGGTGGCAACCCCGCTTTTATGGCGGTTCGACCGGGCGATCCCTTCAAAGGCGATCTCGAAGACCAGGCGGGGCTCCACCGCACGCACGGGCCCGAAGCGTTCCAGGGTATGGCCCTTGATCCACCGGTCCACTTCGCGGAGTTCGGCGTCGGTCAGGCCTGAGTAGGCCTTGGCAAAGGTGACCAGTTCGGCCTTGTCGCCTTCCTTCCGGTCCCACAGGGCAAAGGTATAGTCGGTGAACAGGTTGCTGCGCCGGCCGTGCCCGCGCATGGCGTAGGTCAGTACCGCGTCGACAGTCAGGGGGTCGACCTTCCATTTCCACCAGTCGCCCTTTTTGCGGCCCACCCCATAGGGAGCGGTCAGACGTTTGAGCATCAGGCCCTCAGCCCGGGCTTCCCGTGAACTTTCGCGTGCCCGGAGGGTTGCCTGCCAGTCTTCGATCCCGAAGGCGGGCGAAAGGTCGATGGGCAAATCTTCGTTGTCTGAGAGCGGGTTCAGGAGAGCCTCCAGCAACCGGCGACGCTCCCCGAAGGGGCGTGGCCGGATATCCCGGCCCTCCCATTCGAGCAGGTCGTATGCCCGCAGTAGCACGGGCACCTCTTTCAACAGGGCCCTGCCCACGGTTTTGCGCCCCAGGCGCTTCTGCAGGGCGTTGAATGATCCGACCTGCCCGCCCGGGTAGGGCAGCAGTTCCCCGTCGAGCACCGTGCCATCGGGCAGGGCTGTGGCAAGGATGGCCAGTTCGGGGTAGCTGTCGGTTATCAGTTCTTCCCCCCGGCTCCACAGGTGGTGGCCTCCATCGCGAACGATGAGCTGGGCGCGGATGCCGTCCCATTTGTATTCCATCAGCCAGTCGGCCGGGTCGCCGAGGTCTTCGGGCCCCGTTTCGAGCCCATAGGCCAGGTAGAAGGGGTAAGGCCGGGAGGCCCCCTCCTGGTCTTGTTCTTCCAGCACGAGCTGCCGAAAGGAAGTCCGGGCCGGGTCCCAGTTGCCCATAAGGCGGTAGGCCAGCAGGTCTTCGGCAATTCCTGTGGCCTGGGCCAGGGCCCGGGTCATGAGTTTCTGGCTGATGCCGATCCGGAAGCCCCCGGTCATGAACTTGGTCAGCACAAAGCGCTCGTAGTAATCGAGTTGCGACCAGTGGCGCGCCAGGTAGGCCTGCTGGGCGGCCGGTTCTGCCCGTTTGAGCCCGATCAGGTCGTCGAGGTAGTCGGCCAGGGACCTTTCTTCCCGCTGGGGGTCCGGCCGGTGGGGCGCCACCAGGGCAATGGTTTCTGCCAGGTCTCCCACAATATGGTAGCTTTCCTCGAACAGCCACATGGGGATGCCCGCCAGTTCGGCGGCCCAGGCCCTGAGCAGGCCGGTTTTGACCGGCCGGGGCGGCCTGCGGTGCGAGAGCACTGCGATGGCCCAGACCTTGTCGCGCTCCGGGGCATGCCTGAAATAAGCCTCCAGGGCAGCCACTTTGGCGTTCGTCTTGTTGGTCGCGTCGAGGGCGCGGATCAATTCGGCAAAGGCTTTCATGGTTCGCCTGCTTCGGGGGTTAGGGGTTCGGGGTCTGCCGTTTCCCCTTCGTACTGGGTGTGCACGCTGTGGGCCTCCAGGCCCTGCTCCCTCAGGAACCGGGCAAAGATCTCGGTATACCCATGCGTACAGAAGATGCGCTCGGCCCCGGTGGCCCTGACGCTTTGCAGCAAACCCTGCCAGTCGGCATGGTCGCTGATCACGAACCCCCGGTCTACGGCCCGTCGACGTCGGGCACCGCGCAGCGCCATCCAGCCGCTGGCCGAGGCCGTTTCAAAAGGCGCCAGCCGCCTGATCCAGGCACTGCCCTGGGCGCCGGGCGGGGCGAGGATAAGCTGGCCCTCCAGTTCCCGCCGCGGGGTGTCGGGGGTGATGCGTATCGTGGGGGGCAGGGCTACCTGTTGCCGGAGCACCCCCGTCATGTTTTCGATGGCACCGTGGGTGTAAACGGGCCCCCCGCCCGGGTCGAGGCCGGCGAGCAGCCGCTGGGCCTTGCCCAGGGAATAGGCCAGCAGCACCGAAGTGCGGCCTTCGGCCCGGTTGGCGGTTCGCCACTGTTCGATCTCGGCCAGTATTTCCGCCTGCGGGCGCCAGGCAAAAGCCGGCAGCCCGAAGGTGCATTCGGTGATGAAGGTATGGCAGGCCACCGGCTCAAAGGGGGCACTCAGCCCGTCGTTTTCGGTTTTATAATCCCCCGAGAAGACCCAGACCTCCCCGCGATGGGCCACCCGGATCTGGGAGGAACCCAGTATATGCCCGGCCGGGTGGAAGCTGAATTCCACCCCGTTGACCGTCAGGGTCTCGCCCCATCCCATCCCCCGCACCCTGATGTCCCCCAGGCGGTGGCGAAGGATGGGCACGTTCAGGTGGTGGGTAATGTACTGCCCGCTCCCCGGGCGCCCGTGGTCAGAATGTCCGTGGCTGATCAGGGCCCGCGCCACCGGTCGCCAGGGGTCCAGGTACACATCGGCCCGGGGGCAGTAAATGCCGCTCCCGGTAAATTCCAGCAGGGGTGATTTCATAGCCCGGTGAAGGTACGCATTATTCCTCAGGAAGCAGCCCCGGCCAGGCCCCTGGCGTGCCCCAAATAATTCGCCCGGGCCCGCTGGTAAAAGGTTTTTAATTGGGTATATTTGCACAAAAATCAGACCCCGACATGCCTATTCTCGATTTGTACAACCACTCCGAGCAACGCCGTAACCTGGCCCACTTTGCAGCCCTGGCATCCCTGGCCGCTGTAGACGGGGAGGTAAACCCCCAGGAAAAGGCGATACTGGACCGTTTTGCCAGCAAGCTGAACATCACCCAAACCGAATACAAGGAGGTGATGAAGAAGGAAAACAAGTACCCCATCGAGGCACCCTTCGAGATGGAAAAGCGCTACGAGCGGTTGTTCGATTTGTTCCGTTTGATTTATTCAGACCACGACATCGACGACGAGGAAATGGCCCTGGTCAGGAAATACGCGATTGGGTTGGGTTTCAACGCTGCCACGGCCGACAGGCTGATCGCGCGGTCCATCGCCATCTTCAGCGGCCGTATCGACTTTGAAGACTACCTTGCCCTGATCGGGAAAGAGAAGTGATTCTTCAGGCGTGGCGCGCCATATATTCTTCTGCTTTTTCCACCATTTTCGGGCTGCCGCAAAAAAACGGCACCCGCTCGTGCAATTCTGCAGGTACGATTTCCAGGATGCGGCGATAGCCGTCTGAAGCCCTGCCTCCTGCCTGCTCGGCAAGGAAGGCCATGGGGTTGCACTCATAGAGCAGCCGCAGTTTCCCATTCGAATTCAGGCTGCTTTTCGGGTAGATGTAAATGCCGCCCTTGATCAGGTTGCGGTGGAAGTCAGAGACCAGGGAGCCGATATAGCGCGAAGTATAGGGCCGGTCGCCCTCCTCCATCTGGCAGTATTTGATGTAATCTTTGACCCCTTGCGGGAAGTGGATGTAATTCCCTTCATTGACCGAATAGATACGGCCCGATTCGGGGAATTGCATGTTCGGGTGCGAAAGGTAGAAGGTGCCGATGGCCGGGTTGAGGGTAAAGCCGTTCACCCCGTGGCCGGTGGTGTATACCAGCATGGTGGAGGTGCCGTATATGATATACCCGGCCGCCACCTGGTTGATGCCGGGTTGCAGGAAATCTTCCAGGGAGACCGGGGTGCCGATAGGCGTGATGCGCCGGTACACTGAAAAAATGGTGCCAACCGAGACATTGACGTCGATGTTTGAAGAGCCGTCGAGGGGGTCTATCAGCACCACATATTTGTTCTGGTGGTTCTCGTCAAGCGAGTTCACGGTGATGAAATCTTCTTCCTCTTCTGAGGCGATGCCGCAGACGATTTCCCGGTTTTTAAGGGCCTGAATGAATTTTTCGTTGGCCAGCACGTCGAGCTTCTGCTGGCTCTCGCCCTGCACATTGGTCTCGCCGGCTGCCCCCAGGATGTCGATCAGGCCGGCCTTGTTCACCTCGTGATTGACTACCTTTGCCGCCAGGCGGATGGCGTTGATGAGCTTGGAAAGTTCCCCGGTGGAATATTGGAACTCAACCTGGTTTTCGATGATGAACTCGCCCAGGGTCTTCGTTTTCCACTGCATACAGGAAGGGTTAGGTGTTTATGCCCACAAATATCGCGTATTTTGTGAAACTACAACGATTTCGCCGGCAAGCGGTTTTTTAAATATATAACTTTGTGTTTTATTTGTAACAATTATGAAGTATACGATTCGTCCGGCCCGGGCCGAAGATATGGCCGATGTGCTCCGCCTGATCCGCGAACTGGCCGTGTTTGAAAATGAACCGGACGCCGTGGAGGTCACCCTGGAGCAGCTCAGGGAAGATGGTTTCGGTGAGTCGCCCAAATTCGGCTGCCTGCTCGGGTGCCAGGGTGATGCCGTGGTAGGGATGGCCCTCTTCTATCCCCGCTATTCGACCTGGAAGGGCCTGGTGATCCACCTCGAAGACCTGATCGTGACCGAAAAGGCCCGGGGAACGGGGCTTGGCAGTGCCCTGCTCACCGAGGTGATCGCCACCGCAGCGGGGCTTGGGGCCCGAAGGGTGAGTTGGGAAGTGCTCGACTGGAACACCCCCGCCATCGAATTCTACGAAAGCCGCGGGGCCCGCATCATGGGCGAATGGAAGGTGGTACACCTTGACAAAAAGGGAATAGCAGCCTATTTAGAGAACTATGCGCGTATTTAAATTCGGGGGCGCCTCCGTGAAGGATGCGGAAGGCGTTCGAAACGTACTGAACGTATTGCGGCAGACCGGCACGGAAAAGACCTTTTTGGTGGTCTCTGCCATGGGAAAGACCACCAACGCCATGGAAGAGGTGGTTCGGGCCTATTTTGACGACAAGGCCTCTGTAGCCCCGAGCCTGCAGAAGGTGGAAGAGTACCACGCCGGGGTGATCCGGGAATTGTTCCCGGCCCAGGGCCACCCGGTCTACCAGCAGGTGCGGGCGCTCTTCGACGAGGTAAGGGGTTTTCTGGCGTGGAACAAATCCCCCAAAAACAGCTTTGTGTACGACCAGGTGGTCGGGTACGGGGAGCTGCTCTCCACTGTCATTGTCAGCGCCTACCTGGCCGACAACGGCCTGCCCAACACCTGGCTCGACATCCGCAACTACCTGAAGACCGATGCCAATTACCGCGATGCCAATGTGCAGTGGGAAAAGACCCAGGCGGCCATCTCAGAACTGGAGGGCCGCAGGGAGCTCTTTATCACCCAGGGTTTTTTGGGGAGCGACGAGAACAACTTCACCACCACCCTGGGGCGGGAAGGCTCCGATTACACCGCGGCCATCATCGCCTATTGCCTGAACGCCAAATCAGTAACCATCTGGAAAGACGTACCCGGGGTGCTCAATGCCGACCCCCGCTATTTTGAACAGGCGAGCCTGCTGAACCGCATCTCGTACCGGGAGGCCATTGAGCTGGCCTTTTACGGGGCCTCGGTCATCCACCCCAAGACCCTGCAGCCCTTGCAGCGCAAAGAGATCCCCCTGCACGTGAAATCGTTCCTGAACCCGGGCGACCCGGGTACCACGGTGGGAAAAGGGCAGGGCATCGAGCCCGAGGTGCCCTGCTTCATCCTGAAAAAGGACCAGGTGCTCATGAAGCTTTCGTCCCTTGATTTTTCCTTTATCGTCGAAGACAGCATCGGCGACCTTTTCAAACTGCTGCACGACCACCGCATGAAGGTCGACCTTATCCAGAACTCGGCCATCAGCTTTTCGGTCTGCGTCGAAAACAAATACGGCACCCTGCCCGATTTGCTGGCCAGGCTCAAGGGCCGGTTCAACGTGGTGCATTATGAAGGGGTCTCCCTCTATACCGTAAGGCACTTCAACAGCGATGCCATCCGGTCGCTTCAGAACGGGCGGGAAGTGTTGCTGGAACAACGCAGCAAAGAGACCGTGCAGTTGGTGGTCTTGTAGCAAGGGCCGTCGAAATTTCCAAAATACCCGGGGCGGGAGGGGGCAATTTTCTATCTTTATCCCTCAGCCAAAGGACGACCATGAGTTTAGTTTCTGCTAAGGAAGTAGCCAAAGCCATCCACCTTGACCGGTACGGTCTGGCAGGGACCTTCATGGGCTGGATGCTCATGCGCTTCACCCGCATCAGCAGCCTCAACCGTTTCTACCGCAGGCACTCCCACCTGCCGGGCCCCGAATTCCTCGACCGCATCCTCGAGCATTACGAGATCGACTTTGAGATCCCGGAGGAGGATTACAAGCGCTTGCCCAAGGATGGGCCCTTCATCACCATCAGCAACCATCCGCTGGGCGGCATTGACGGGGTATTGCTGCTCAAGCTGCTTTTGCAGCAACGCTCCGACTACAAGATAGTGGCCAATTTCCTGTTGCAGCGAATCGCCCCCCTGGCCCCGTACATTTTGCCGGTAAACCCTTTTGAGAACCACCGCGATGCCAGGAGTTCCATCGCCGGTTTCAAGCGGGCCATGGAACACCTGCATGCCGGCCACCCCCTGGGGATTTTCCCGGCCGGGGAGGTTTCCACGTACAAAGACGGGCAGCTCATCGTCGACCGCCCCTGGGAAGAGGCGGCGCTGAAGTTGATCCGCAAGGCCGAGGTGCCGGTGGTGCCTATCTATTTCCACGCCCGCAACAGCCGCCTATTCTATTACCTCTCCCAGATCAACGACATTTTCAGGACGGCCAAGTTGCCCTCCGAGCTGATCACCCAGCGCAACCGGCCCATCAAGGTGCGCATTGGCCACCCGATACAGGTGGCCGTGCAGCAGGAACAGGAATCGCTCGAGGAGTTCTCTGACCTGCTAAGGCGCAAAACGTATATCCTGGCCAATGCCTACGAACGGGAACGGCTGATCGACCAGATCCCGGGGTCGCTCAAAATCCCCAAAACCCCCAGGCGGATTGCCACTGCCGTGCGGAAGGAGGTCATCCAGGGCGAGATCGAAAAATTGCGCGAAAAGGGCTGCCGGTTGCTGCAGAGCAAGAACTACGAAGTCTTCCTGGCCCAGAAAAAAGACATGCCCTTTATATTGCAGGAGATCGGCCGGCAGCGGGAGCTCACCTTCCGGGCCATCGGGGAGGGGACCAACAACGCGATTGACCTCGACCGCTTTGACGAGTACTACCACCACCTGTTTCTGTGGGATGACCAGGAAAAGCAGATAGTCGGGGCGTACCGTATGGGCATGGGCTCTGAAATCTTCGAGCAATACGGCATCGACGGGTTCTACCTGCAGGACCTCTTCCGCTTCGAGCCCGAGCTCTACAACATGATGCGGCAGTCCATCGAAATGGGGCGCGCCTATATTATCAAAGAATACCAGCAAAAGCCCATGCCCCTGTTCCTGCTGTGGAAGGGGATCGTGCACACCACCCTCAGGCACCCCGAGCACAAATACCTGATCGGGGGGGTGAGCATCAGCAACCAGTTTTCGAACTTCTCGAAATCGCTGATGATCGAGTTCATGAAGTCGAACTACTGGGATCCGTATGTGGCCCAGTACATCCGCCCCAAAAAGGAATTCAAGGTAAAGCTCAAAGATGCCGACAAAGAATTCGTCTTTGACGAGACCGAGGCCGACCTGAACAAATTCGACAAGCTCATCGAGGAGGTCGAGCCGGGCAGCCTCCGGCTTCCGGTACTGATCAAGAAGTACATCAAGCAGAACGCCAAGGTGGTGGCCTTCAACGTAGACCCGCTTTTCAACAATTCGGTCGACGGCCTGATGTACATCAAGATTTCCGACCTGCCAGAAGACACAGTGCGCCCGGTCATGGAAGAGTTCCAGGCCGAACTGGAACGCCGCATGACTGAGGCTTCTCCGGGCGAATAACCCCTCCGTTAGGCGTACAACACCCCGCGATACGCTTCCCCTTCAGGGGGTGGAAGCCGATGGGTCTGTGCCCACGAGGTCGCTTCTCCGTTCAAATAAAAGGTTGTCTTTCCAGGTCCCGTTATGCCGGGCGATTCGTTCGCGGTAGCCCAGCTGGCGGAACCCCATGGCCAGATGCAGGTTGATGCTGGGCATGTTCTCGGGAAAAACGCCGGATTGCAGGGTCCAGAACCCGGCTGCCTCGCTGTCGGGGATGAGCACACCGAACAGGGCACGGCCCACCCCCCGGCCCCGGCTGTCGGCCCCGACATAGATGCTGACCTCCGCCACGCCCCCGTAAACGCACCTCCCCGAAACCGGCGAAAGGGCGGCCCAACCCAACAGCCGACCCCCGGCCTCGGCCACCCAACGGCAGGGGCGCAGGTGTGCCCGGTCCCAGGCGTCGTATTCGGGCACCCGGGTTTCGAAGGTGGCCATGCCGGTTTCAATGCCCTCGGCGTAGATGCGGGCCACTTCGGGCCAGTCTGAAGGAAGCATGGGCCTGATTTCCATAGGGCAGGGTTAACAGCATCCGGTGCCCGGCTCGCAACAGGCCGGGGTGTCGGCCTTCGCCTCGGGCACCCCGCAAAGGTCACTGGCCTTGCATTGGGTCTTTTCGGGTGAAAGGGAAACCACCAGCGATTCCCCGTCGAGAAAGGAGCCGGCTACATGCATCTGGGCCGTGTGGAAATCAGCATTGCCGTATTCGAATTTCAGAAGGCTTCCTGGCCATAGGGGCTGGCTGCGGTTCACCCGGTCGAGGATGGCCAGCGCCTTCCGGGCAGTGATGTTCCGCCCTTCGGGCCCCGCCCCTGGGTCTTCCCAGAGCTGGATGACGGTCTCCTGCCATGAATCGGTACGCCCGCCGCAGTCGGTGGCGTTTATTTGCAGGTTTTTTACCTCGGTAATATGGTAGCCGGGCCTGAGCCGGAGCCCCGGGCGGTATTCAAAATTAAGGGGCCGCTGGGGGTGCTGGTTCAGAAGCCGGAGAAATTCGCCTGTGTTCATATGTCGTGTTTAAGAAGTGCAGCATTGGGCGCCGATGCCCGTAAAAAACGAAGAGAAAAGCTCCTGCAGGGCATCCCAGCGCGTTTTGTCGATGCAATAGCACAGGTTTTTGCCTTCAAAGTTCCCCCTGAGCAAGCCTGTTTTCTTGATTTCGGCCAGGTGCTGCGAAATGGTCGCCTGGGCCAGGCCGGTTTCTTCGACCAGGTCGCTGCAGATACAGGCATCCTGCCGGCTGATGTACTGCAAAATGGCCACCCGGGCCGGATGGGCGAGTACCTTGGCCACCCGGGCCAGTTCGTTTTGCTCGGCGTCAAAAAGTTGCGTTTTGGAAACTCCCATACAGTTCGTTATATCGCAATATTACGATATAAATTTGAAATAAAAAAGCCGGAAATAATTTCCGGCCTTTTTTCAGAACCAGGGCCGGCGGCCGACCTGGTAGGTATTGTAGAATTCCTCGTCGCTCTTGGTCAGGTAGATGATGCCTTCTATAAGGCCGATCAGCCCCGTGGCCCATACCAGGAATACCCCGACCCCGATGCAGGTGAGCACGAAGCCGATCACCGAAACCACCAGGAGAATGATGCCCTCTTTCTGGTAGCCCAGGATAAACTTGTGGATGCCGGCCCAGCCCACGAAAATAGCCAGGATACCGGCCAGGATCTTCTTGTTGTCGCCCCCGGCGCTCTTGAGGCCCTCTGCGAATTCCGAGGCGGTTTTTTTGGCCTCACTGCCAAATTCCTTGGCTTCTTCTTTGGCTTTGTCGAAAGCCTCTTCGGCCTTTTCTCCGAAGTCTTTGGTGTCGTCTGACATAGTGATAGGATGTTGGTTGATAGTACCTACAAGATAGGGAATAAATCCTTATTCCAGAAACGCCGAATCCTCCGGTTCCCACAATTCGATTTTGTTCCCTTCCGGGTCGATGATCCAGCCGAATTTACCGTAGGGATGCGATTCCACTTCACCCACCACCTGCACTCCTTCGGCCCGGAGTTGTTCCAGCAATTCCTCCAGGTTCTCTACCCGGAAGTTCAACATAAAAGGCTTCTGGCTGGGTTCGAAATACGAAGTGTCGGCTTTGAACGGACTCCACTGGGTGCTGCGGGGGTTTCCCTGGTCGTCGCGCCACCAGAACGTCCAGCCGTAATCATCTGTGGGAATGCCGAGATGGTCCCTGTACCAGGCTTTGATCAGGTTCGGATCATCGGCCTTGAAGAATATCCCGCCCAGGCCTGTAACACGCTTTTTCATCGGTAAGGGATGATTAGAACACCCTATTCCAAGGTACGAAAAATTCCCGAAGTCTTCATATGGCGATGCTCCCCGTTACCCCGGGGGAAAAGATACCGTTACCCCTGCAGCAAACCAGCAGGATTTGATATTCCTATGCCTTTTTTACGTTCCGTTCATACAGGGCCACCCACTCGGCCAAGCTCATCTTCCCGGCCAGTTCGCCGATCAGCTCAAAGGGGATGCGATCGGGCTTTTTAAAGCGGATGCAGCTTTTCCCCATATCGGGCTTGCCGATGCCCAACTTCGCGTACGCCTCAAGGAACCACTGCTGGATCTGGGGGTCGGCATAGACCGAACTGCTGTACACGGCGATGAAGTTCTTCTGCGAGGCGATGTTCATGAAGGGCAACGGCAGAGAAGGGTCACAATGGTACCCCGCCGGGTAGATGCTGTGCGGCACCACGTAGCCAATCATCCCGTAGCTCATGGTTTC
>CAYWZF010000016.1:0-38171 GCA_964461555.1 uncultured Robiginitalea sp.
GTACAGCCCCGGGTGGCCGAGGGAAGGGACGCCTCCGGAAGAGCCTGCTGCAGAGCGGTCCACAGCCCCGGCAGGGCCTCGTCAAAGCTGGCTCCTCCGGAATCGTCAGCCAGCATCACCACCGGAATGTGCAACAGGCGAGCGAGGCTTTCAAAAGCGTCCCACCCGGAGGGGCTGGTGTACACTTCGCCACTGCTGCGGTCGCCATGGGCTCTCACGGGCCCGACCATGGGGTTAGGGGCCGTGTTGCACAGGCCGTGCCGGGCGATCTCGATGCATCGGGAAAGGTATTTTTCCTGTATCTTCACCGCACAAAAATAGCATATTAGGCATGAATTCGGAGGCATTTCGAATCCGGGCGATAGAGCCCGCAGACAACCCGGAGCTCGGCGAGGTGATAAGAGAGGTGCTGCCAGGAACGGGGGCCCCTCTGGAGGGTACGGCCTTTGCCGACCCTTCCCTCGACGCCATGTACGAGACTTACAGCGAGCCCCGCAGCCGCTATTGGGTGGTCGAGGGGCAGGGCCGCGTCTGGGGCGGGGGCGGAATTGCCCCCCTGGCAGGGGGCGACCCCGATACCTGCGAACTGCAGAAAATGTATTTCAGGGAAGAGGTGCGGGGCCTGGGGCTGGGCCAGGCGCTGCTGCAACAGGCGCTTGAGGCGGCCCGTGAATTGGGCTTCCGGCATTGCTACATCGAAACCATGCCTTATATGAAGGCCGCCCTGAGCCTGTACCGGCGCCATGGGTTCGAGATGCTGGAGCAGCCCATGGGATGCACCGGGCACACGGCCTGCCAGGTATGGATGCTTAAAAACCTTCAATAGCACCCGGCATGCTGCTCCGCGAAATCCGGCAAATCTTTCGGCAGGAACTGTCAACCCTGTACCCCCCTGAAGAGACAGACCACATATTTTATGAGCTGCTCGACCACTACCTGGGCCTGCCGCGTTTTGTGCTGGGCCTTGAACCCGACAAAATCGTGAGCCGGGAAGCGGAACAGCCGCTTTTTGAGGCGCTGGCCTCCCTGAAACAAAATACACCCCTCCAGTATGTTACCGGCCGGGCACATTTCATGGATATGGCCCTTGAGGTAGGCCCCGGGGTGCTCATCCCGCGACCTGAGACCGAGGAGCTGGTCCGCTGGATCCTCGAATCGCACGGGGCTGAGCTGACAACAGGGCGCCTGCTCGACGTGGGCACCGGAAGTGGTTGCATCGCCCTGGCCCTGGCCGTTCACCTGCCGGCGGCCGAGGTGCATGCCCTCGACCTTTCGCCCGCAGCCCTGGAATACGCCCGGCGCAATGCGGCGGCCCAGGGGGTGGCCATCCATTGGCACCAGGCCGATATGCGCGATGCAGGGCAGGTGGGAGGCCCCTTTGACCTGCTCGTGTCAAACCCTCCCTACGTTCCCGTTTCGGAGGCGCCCGACATGCGTCCGAACGTTCGGGATCACGAACCAGCCGAAGCCCTTTTCGCCCCACCGCAAGACCCCCTGGCCTATTACCGCTACCTGCTGGCCCTGGCGGCCAACGCCCTGAAACCCGGAGGATGGCTTTATGTGGAGATCCACGAGCGGTTTGGAGATGAGGTTGCCGATCTCCTGCGCGGGGCAGGGATGGGCGAAGTTCAGCTGAAAAAGGATATTTTTGGGAAGCCGCGTTTTGTGCGCGGCCTTCGCCTAACCCGTCAACCCTTTAAGACCCCATGAGCCGATGAGCCAGGTTGAGGAAACGATCAAGGCCCTGCGGGCCGAACTGGAAGATCATAATTACCGGTATTACGTGCTCGACGCCCCCGTAATCAGCGATTACGAGTTCGACATGAAAATGAAGGAGCTGCAGCAACTCGAGCGGCTGCACCCGGAGTTTTACGACCCCAATTCGCCTACCCAGCGGGTGGGAGGGGAGGTCACCAAAAAGTTCGAAACCGTGGCCCACGACACCCCCATGTATTCGCTCGACAATTCCTATTCGCGCGAAGAACTGCAGGAATGGGAAGGCCGCATCGAGCGGCTGATGGGGCAGGTACAGGTAGATTTCACCTGCGAGATGAAGTACGACGGGGCCTCGATCAGCCTTACCTACGAGCAGGGAAGCCTGGTCAGGGCCGTGACCCGGGGCGACGGGGTGCAGGGAGACGACGTGACGGCCAATGTGAAGACCATCCGCTCCATCCCGTTGCGGCTCAAGGGCAACTATCCGCCCCGCTTTGATGTACGGGGTGAGATCATTCTGCCCATCAAGGGGTTTGAACGCATGAACCGGGAACGGATCGAAAGCGGGGAAGATCCGTATATGAACCCCCGCAATACGGCCTCGGGCAGCCTGAAACTGCAAGACAGCAGCCTGGTGGCCGAGCGCCCCCTCGACTGCCTGCTCTATGCCATGGTCGGGAAAGACCTGGGGGTGGCCTCCCAGTTCGAGATGCTGGCCCGCATGCGGGAAATGGGCTTCAAGGTGCCCGAAACGGCCCGGCTCTGCCATAGCCTGGAAGAAGTGATAGCCTTTTTGGAATACTGGGACGAGCACCGGCATACCCTGCCCTACGAGACCGATGGGGTGGTGGTGAAGGTAAACGACCTGCGCATTCAGGAAGAACTCGGCTTTACCGCCAAATCTCCCCGCTGGGCCATGGCCTATAAATTCCAGGCCGAACAGGCCCTGACCCGCCTGCTCCGCATAACCTACCAGGTAGGTCGCACCGGCGCCATTACGCCCGTGGCGAACCTCGAACCCGTCTTGCTGGCCGGCACGATCGTAAAGCGGGCTTCCCTTTACAATAAGGACCAGATCGAAAAGCTCGACGTTCGGGAAGGCGATATGGTGTATGTGGAGAAAGGGGGGGAGATCATCCCCAAGATCACCGGGGTTGAATGGAGCAAACGACCCGAAAGCAGCCAACCCACCAGGTATATCACGACCTGCCCCGAATGCGGCACCCCCCTGGTGCGCAACGAGGGAGAGGCCCTGCATTACTGCCCGAATGACACGGGCTGCCCGCCCCAGATCACCGGCCGCATCCAGCACTTCATCAGCCGCAAGGCCATGGATATCGAGGGCATGGGGGGCGAGACCGTCGAACTCCTTTACGATCAGGGGCTGATCCACAGCTACGCAGACCTGTACACCCTTAAAAGGGAAGACCTGCTGCCCCTGGAGCGCATGGCCGAAAAGTCGGTCTCCAACCTGCTGGAGGGGATCGAAGCGTCCAAGGAAGTGCCATTTGAACGGGTGCTTTTTGCCCTGGGCATCCGGTACGTGGGCGAAACCGTGGCCAAGAAACTGGCCCGGAGCTACAAGAACATCGATGCCCTGATGGCGGCAGGAACCGAAGACCTGACCCGGGTTGACGAGATCGGGGAGCGCATTGCGGAAAGCGTGGAGTCCTTTTTCCGGAACCCTGTCAAACGGGAACTGGTGGAGCGGCTGCGCTCCTGCGGGCTCCGGTTTTCGCTGAGTGCCGAACAACTGATGGGGCAGACCGACCTGCTGCAGGGGCAAACCTTTGTGGTCTCCGGGGTGTTTGAGACCCTCGAGCGCGACGACCTGAAAAAGCTGATCGAAGACAACGGGGGCAAGGTGGTCTCCTCGGTCAGCTCCAAGACGACCTACGTGGTGGCCGGGGCCAACATGGGCCCCAGCAAGAAGACCAAAGCGGAAAGCCTGGGGATCCCCATGATCACCGAACAGGAATTCCTGCAGTTGTTGAAACCCGAGTAAGCATTCCCCATGGACCTTCCCAAAGATTTTGACGCGTTTTCCGGGAGCCTCCAGGCCGACCACCCGCCGGCTGACTGGCCAGAGGGGCTCCGGGCCCTCTGGTTTGACGGGAAAGGGGATTGGGAGGCCGCCCACCAGCTCGCCCAGGATATGCCGGGCGCCACCGGGAGCTGGATCCATGCCTACCTCCACCGCAAGGAGGGAGACCGCTGGAATGCCGGGTACTGGTACGACCGGGCCGGCAAGCCCTTCCCGGCCCTGAGCCTGGAGGAGGAATTTGAAGCCCTGGTGCGCTTTCTGCTCGGGCTGGGTTGATGCCCGTTAATTCGGTCATAATAACTACATTAGACCGATGACCTTCCTGACCTTTCTTCTGTTTACCGGTTTTGTGGCCGCTTTTGCCTGGTGGAGGCTCCGCAAGGATTCGCTCCGGTCGAGCGACGGGTATTTCCTGGCCGGCCGGTCCCTGACCGGAATAGTGATCGCCGGGTCGCTCCTGCTCACCAATATTTCGACCGAACACCTGGTGGGGATGAACGGTTCCGCCTACAAGAACGGGGCCATCATCGTGGCCTGGGAAGTGACTTCGGCCCTGGCCCTGGTGCTGGCGGCCCTCTACTTCGTGCCCCGCTACCTGAAAATGGGGCTGACCACCATCCCCGAATTCCTCGAAAAGCGATTCAGCCGCCTGATCCGCACCATCGTGGCCCTGCTGCTCATCCTGTCGTTTGTGGCCACCCTGCTGCCCATTGTTTTGTACACGGGCGCCCTGAACCTCGAAGACATCTTTGAAATTTCACGCCTGCTCCAGATCAGCCGCGAAGAGGGCCTTTGGCTGTCGATTGTGATGGTCGGCGCCCTGGGGGCTGTCTACGCGGTGTTTGGAGGCCTGAAAATGGTAGCCTACACCGATACCATCAACGGGTTCGGGCTTTTGGTGGCCGGCCTGCTCGTCCCCATCCTGGCGCTGATGAGCATAGGCGATAACGACCTTTGGGACGGCCTGGTGGCCGTCTTTCGCAACAGCCCCGAAAAGTTCAATGTCATCAGCCGCGAAGCTGGTACCGGGCCCGGTTCCCGGGCAGCCATCCTGCCTTTCGAGGTCCTTTTTACGGGCCTGATGGTCAACCAGGTCTATTTCTGGGCCATGCACCAGTCCATCATACAGCGGGTGCTCGGGGCGGCCAGCCTGAAAGAGGCCCAGAAGGGGCTGCTCCTGACCGGGCTGTTGAAGATCCTGATCCCGCTCATCATCGTCCTGCCCGGGCTGATCGGGTTTTACCATTTTGGGGATTCCCTGTATGACACCCCTGACCGGGTATACCCCCAACTGGTCAAAATGGTATTGCCCAAGTGGCTGACAGGGTTTTTCGTAGCCGTGATGATGGGGGCCGTATTAACGACCTTCAACAGCGCCCTGAACAGTGCGGCCACCGTTTTCAGCCTGGGGATTTACAAGCGGTACATCAGCCGGGAGGCCAGTGAACAAAGCCTGGTGCGCATCGGAAAATGGTCATCCTTCCTTTTGGCCGTCTTCGCCATTTCGGTGGCCCCCTTCGTGGGGGATGCCCCGGAAGGGCTGTACCAGCTGCTGCAGCAGCTCAACGGGATCTTTTTCATCCCCATCGCCAGCGTGATCACGGCGGGCTTTTTATTCCCCCGGGTTACCTCGAGGGGCGCCCTGGCCGGCCTGCTTTTTGGGTTTGCGTTCTATGTGGTGACCAATTTTGTGCTCGAGGCAGACGTGCACTTCGTGCACTTGTGGGGGATCGAATTCGTGCTGAATATAGGGCTGATGCACGCGGTTTCGGCCCTGGGCCCTGCCGGCCCTGCCTTTGAGATGCAAGACAGCGGTAAGGTCGACCTGAAGCCCTGGAAGCACACCCGGGCTTTCAGTGTTTTTCTTGTGGCATTCACGATTCTTTTATACATTTTACTTGGAAATGTCTGATATGGAAAAAACCTTTCGCAACTACGAAGCCCCCGATGTCAAAACGGCTGTGAGGGAGCACTACCGGAAAATGCGCCGGAACCAGACCTATGGCTATGTGCAGCGCATGCATGAGAAATACCTGACCTTTGACAAGCCCCTCGGGCTGTGGGAGGCCATGGAATCCCTCAACAGGCTGATTGACGTGAGCGACCCCGACCTTGACCTGCCCAATGTGCAGCACCTCATCCAGAGCGCTGAAGCCATACGGGCCGATAACCGGCCCGACTGGATGCAGCTGGTGGGGCTCATCCACGACCTGGGCAAAGCGATGTTTATGTGGGGGTGCGACGCTGACGGCACCAGCCAGGCCGAGCAGTGGGGGATGGTCGGAGACGTGTTCGTGGTGGGCTGCGCCCTGCCCGACACCTGCGTCTACCCCGAATTCAACGTTCTGAATCCGGATATGCAAGACCCCCGTTACAATACGGAGCTGGGGATCTATGAAGAGGGTTGTGGGCTCGACGCCCTTGAGCTGGCCTGGGGCCACGACGAATACCTCTACCAGGTTTTAAAAAACCATAAGGGCAACCGCATCCCCGAGGCAGGCATGGTCATGATCCGCTACCACTCCTTTTACCCATGGCACAGCGGGGGCAGTTACGGCCGCCTGCTCTGTGAAAATGACGCGCGCTACCTCGAATGGATCCGTGATTTCAACCGGTACGACCTCTACACGAAAAGCACGAAGTCGTACTCCCTCGATGAAGTGAGATCGCATTACGAGCCGATTGCAGAAAAATACCTCGGCAGCGGCCCCATTTACTGGTAGCTGCAGGCTGGCCGCGGCCTTACTGTTCAGACCTCGATGGAAAGGCCCTCGGCCCTGGCCTTGCCGTTCGAATCCAGGTAGAAATCTACCCGGCCCAGGTTGATGCCAAAACACCCCACCTGATTGACCACGACCTCCTTCCCAATCCGGTTCGGGTACACCTCGGCCTTTTCCAGGAAGGTATGGGTATGCCCCCCGATGATCAGGTCGATGCCCTCTGTCGCGCGTGCCAGGCCCAGGTCACTGGCCCGCTGGGGGTCCTTGTAGCTGTAGCCGAGGTGCGAGAGGCAGATCACGAGCTGGCATTGTTCCTTTTCGCGCAGGGTGCGTGCGGCATCCAGGGCTTTTTCGTAAGGATCGAGATATAAGGTTTCCCCATAGAGCTCGGGGAGCACCAGGCCTTCAAACATTACCCCCAGCCCAAAAACCCCGATGCGCACCCCATCCATCACGAAGACCTCATAGGGTTTCACATAGCCATCGAGGACGGTGTTCTTAAAATCGTAATTCGCCGAAACAAAAGTAAACTCGGCATTCGGGAGCTGGGCAAGCAGTCCTTCGAGCCCGTTGTCAAAGTCGTGATTCCCGATAGTGGCGGCGTGGTAGCCCATGCGGTTCATCAGGCGAAATTCCAGCTCGCCCCCGTAAAAGTTGAAGTAGGGGGTTCCCTGAAAGATGTCCCCGGCATCAAGTACCAGGGTATTCGGGTTCTCATTGCGGATGGCCTGGATCAACCCCCCGCGCCGTGCAACCCCGCCAAGGCCGGGGTAGGCCCCGTGGTCCGGGGGGAAGGGGTCGATATGGCTGTGCACATCATTGGTGTGCAAAATGGTGATATGCCGTTCCCGCGCCCCGGAACAGGCCTGGAGGGATAGCCCCCCGAGGCCGAGTGCTGCGGTGCCCGCAGCCGTCTGTTGCAGAAAGGAACGTCTTTTCATCTTGCGGGAAGTTTTATAAACCGGTCGTCAACGGAGGCGTGAAGCGTATCGGTCTGCTTAAAGTAATCGGTTAAAGCGTTGCGGATCTTGTAACCCGTGTCGTGCGCATCGGTGCCTTCGCGGAAGAATCCCATCTCGTCTCCCCCGCCCACCAGATAATCTGAAGTGGCCACATAGTAGATGCGCTCCTCGTCAAAGGGCTTTCCTCCTATATTGATCGAATGGAGGCTGCCGTCCGGGTTTTGGACGATCTGCATGCCGGCAATGGGGTGTGCCACCCCCGCCGCGATCAAAAAGCCCGCCATGTCGCGGATTGCCTTGCCCTGCAGGGCAATCACATGGATCTTGTTTTCGAAGGGCATGACCTCATAGGAAGTGCGTTCAGATACTGGCCCGGCCGATATCACGCTGCGAATGCCGCCGTAATTGAGAACGGCCAAATCGACCCTCCTGCCTTTCTGTTTCTGGTAAACTCCATCGGCCTGCTGCAGCACGATATCAGCCAACAGGTTGCCCAGGCTTGAATTGAGTTGCCCGTCCTTTTTGCTGAGCAGGGCCGGCGCATACGACAGGGGCGCGTCCAGCACTTCATTGACGTGGTCGTGATAGGGCTGAATGAAGGCGGTGAGGGAATCATCAGGAGTCAGCGAACTGTCGATCTGAACCTGGCCTGTTGCGATCCGGCTCAGAACAGGCGGGCCCTGCCGGCAACCTGAAAGGATAGAGAATGTTGCAGATACAACAAAAAGTTTCAAATATAAATGCCGCATAGATCTTAACTTAGCGCAGTGCTTGCAGGGAGAATGCCTACTTTTGCATCAAAGGCAAAGGTACATGATTTTCAAAGGTCTTACTGATAAATTCAAGCAAAAATCAGGAGCTAAGTACCTGCGGCAACAGCTGCAGAAACCCCGTGAAGGCGTAGGCCGGGCTTCGGGGATTCAGGCCATAGGGGTGATCGTGGATCTCGACAAGTTCACCAACCCTGAACAGTTTTATGAATTGATCGATGCTTTTTCCCTGAGGCCCAACGCGGTAAAAATAATTGGTTACAAGCGGTTTTACGACAAGAATTCGCCCTATGCCACCCCGGTGTTCTCCGATAAAGACCTCGGCTGGAACGGCGCCATCGAAAACAGCTACGCCCTCGAATTCCTCACTCGGGAATACGACCTGCTGATCAATTATTTTACCGAAGACAGCCTGGTGATGCAGTTGATGAGCATCAAGGCCAGGGCCCGGATGCGGGTCGGGTTCTCGGGGGTTGACCCGGTCTATAACGATCTTATACTCGGGGCAGACCCGGCCGATTTTCGGTTGTTTAAGAAGGAAATGAAGAAATACCTGACAGTTTTGAACCAATGCGCATGAACGTCGATTTTACCGGGACCGGGGTAGCCCTGGTCACCCCTTTTCTAGACGACACCCGTCCTGATTATGTGGGCCTCAGGCGCCTGGTGCACCATGTTATCGAAGGTGGGGTAGATTACCTGGTGGTGCTGGGCACCACCGCCGAGACCGCCACCCTCAGCCCGGAGGAGAAATCGCGCATTATGGAGGTCGTGGCTGAAGAAAATGCCGGCCGGCTGCCCCTGGTGGTGGGCATCGGGGGAAACAATACCCTGGCGGTAGCCACCGAGCTGCAAAACAGGGAGCTGCACGGCTATGATGCCATCCTTTCGGTCTCCCCCTACTACAATCGGCCCACCCAGGAAGGGATTTACCGGCATTTCCGATACCTTGCCGAAAGCGCCCCCCTGCCGCTGATCCTTTACAATGTGCCCGCCCGCACCGGCAGCAACATGTTGCCTGGCACCGTGGCCCGGTTGGCAGCCGATTGCCCGAACATCATTGGCGTCAAGGAGGCCTGCGGCGATATGGGGCAAATACGCGACCTTATCGAACAGGTGCCGGTGGGTTTTTTGGCCATTTCGGGCGATGACGCCACGGCGGTGCCGACCATCCTGGCCGGAGGGGCCGGGGTCATTTCGGTGCTGGGGCAGGCCGTGCCCGGTGTTTTCACGGCCATGATAAATGCAGCCATGGATGGCCGGGCCGATGAGGCCCGGGCCATGTCGGCCACCCTCGACCCCCTGGTTGAGCTCATCTTCCGGGAAGGGAACCCTGCCGGGGTCAAAGCCCTGCTCGAACGGGAAGGCATCTGCGGCTCTCAGGTGCGACTGCCGCTGGTACGGGCCAGTGCTGACTTAAGCCGGCATCTGGACGCCTTTATGCGGCGGCTTTCTGCCGAAAAGGCCTGAAGTCGTTAAATTTTGCCCAAAATTGCGGCCTACGGCTTCAAAGTGTGTAAGTTTCGGAATCAATTTTCCGTTTTCTATCTCGCGAATTATCGCTAATTTTGCCCAATGTTTTTGAAAATCAAAAGCTCCGGTGTCATTTTGATCGCATCCTTCCTGCTGTTTTCATGCAGCGAGTTCCAGAAGGTGCTGAAGAATCCCGACATTTCCAAGAAGTACGAAATGGCCGAGCGTTTGTACAACGAAGGGTCGTACAAGAAGGCGAACCGGCTGCTCGAGCAGATCGCCCCTCAGTTCGTGGGGAAACCCCAGGGAGAGCGCGTCATGTACTTTTTGGCAGACAGCTACTTCAAGATCGGCGACTACAATTTTGCCGGTTACCAGTTTGAGCGCTTTTTGAAGTCGTATCCGAAAAGCGACAAGGCTATAGAGGCCGCGTTCCTGGGCGCCAAGAGCTATTACCTGCTCTCGCCCCGCTATTCCCTCGACCAGACCGAAACCGAAAAGGCCCTGTCCAAGCTGCAGCAGTTCATCAACACCTACCCTGAATCTGAATTTCTGGCCGAAGCCAACGCCATGGCGCGTGAACTAACCACCAAGCAGGAGAAAAAGGCGTTCGAGATCGCGAAGCAATTCGTGAAGCTGGGCAAGTATTATACCCTCGACTACAATATCTCGGCCATTGCCGCCCTTGACAACTTTATCTCAGACCACCCGGGTTCTATTTACCGGGAAGAGGCCTTTTTCCTGCGGCTGCAATCGGCCACCAACCTGGCCCTGAACAGCACCTTCTCGAAGAAGCAACAGCGCCTTCAGGATGCCGTGGCAGCCTATAACTCCTTTATGCGCTATTACTCGGAAAGCCAGTTTGCCGATGATGCGCGTGAATTGTACGAAGACATTCAGAAAGAACTGGATGCCTATAAAGCCTTAGAAGGAACTTTATCCAAATGATTATGAACGACGTTAAAAATTCCAAAGCCCCGGTAACCACTGTGACCATCAACCGGGATGAATTCGACGCCAAAACCGGCAACATCTATGAAGCCATCTCCATTGCGGCCAAACGGGCGACCCAAATCAACTCTGAGATCAAGAAGGAGCTGATGGAAAAACTCGAAGAGTTCGCCACCTACAGCGACAGCCTGGAGGAAGTTTTCGAGAACAAGGAGCAGATCGAGGTGTCCAAGTTCTATGAAAAGCTTCCCAAGCCCCATGCCCTGGCTGTGCAGGAGTGGCTGGATGACAAGATCTACTACCGGAATACCGAGAAAGACACCGAGTGAGATGCTGGCGGGCAGGCGTATCCTTTTGGGCATTACCGGGGGTATTGCGGCCTATAAGACCACTTTTCTGACCCGTTTGCTGATAAAAGCCGGCGCTGAGGTCCGCATTGTGATGACCGACAGCGCAGGCGATTTCGTTTCCCCCCTTACCCTGGCCACCCTTTCCAGGCATGAGGTGCTGACCCGTTTTGTGAAGGAAGAAGACGGGGCGGTCGACTGGAATAACCACGTGGAGCTTGGCCTCTGGGCAGACCTTATGATCATCGCCCCGGCTACGGCCAACACCCTTTCCAAAATGGCTTCCGGCACCTGCGACAATCTGCTGCTGGCGTGTTACAGGTCTGCCAAATGCCCTGTATTCTTCGCCCCGGCCATGGATCTTGACATGTACCGACACCCTGCCACCCGAATGGCCATTGATACCCTGCAGGGCTTCGGGAACATCCTCATCCCGGCCGGCACAGGCGAACTGGCCAGCGGCCTCGAGGGAGAAGGGCGCATGGCAGAGCCTGAAGAAATCGTTGGACAGGTCGAAGCCTGGTTGCTCGGGCACGCCCCCTGGGCCGGCCGGAAGGTATTGATCACGGCGGGCCCCACCTACGAGCCCATAGACCCCGTGCGGTTTATCGGCAATCATTCGAGCGGCAAAATGGGCTTTGAACTGGCCCGCGAGGCGGCCCGGCAGGGCGCAGAGGTATTCCTGGTGACGGGCCCCACGCACCTGCAGCCTGAAATGCCAGGGGTACATTGCATCCGGGTGACCACGGCCCTGGAAATGCTCGAGATGGCCGGGAAGTATTTTGATGGGGCCGATGTGGTCATCGGGGCAGCGGCCGTGGCAGATTACCGACCCCGTGAAGCGGCCCCCGAGAAAATCAAGAAAGATGCAGGCGAAATGCAGCTCGACCTGGTGCGCAACCCCGATATCATCCAGACCCTGGCTTCCCGGAAGAATGGGCAGTTTGTGGTCGGCTTCGCCCTCGAGACCGAAAAGGAAACAGAGCACGCCCTTGCCAAGATGCAGAAAAAGGGCCTGGATGCCATTGTTTTGAACTCCCTGCGCGAACCCGGGGCCGGGTTTGGGGGCGATACCAATAAAATCAGCTTTATAGACAAGAATTCCCGAATAACGCCGTTTGAATTAAAAACGAAGGCGGAAGTCGCCCGCGACATACTCCATGAAATTCACCAGCGGATTGCGCAATAAATGGCTGACGGGCCTCCTGGCTTTGGCAGGGATCCTTTACGGCACTGCCCAGGAGCTCAATTGCACCGTTACGGTGAATTCGGACCAGGTATCCCAGACCAACCAGCAGATTTTCCGCACCCTCGAGCGATCCCTGACCGATTTTGTCAACCAGACCCAGTGGACCAACCGGGTCTACAAGGAAAATGAACGCGTCAATTGCCGGATGTTTATCACTGTGACGCGCTTCGACCCCTCGGGTCGATTCGAGGCCAGCATTCAGCTGCAGTCGTCCCGTCCGGTTTTCAACACTACCTATGAGACCCCGGTCTTCAACTACAAGGATGACCAGTTCTTCTTTGAATACATCGAATACCAGCCGCTGGTTTTCAATGAAAACGTCTTCAGTTCCAACCTGGTCGGGGTCATCTCGTTCTACGCCTATATCATGCTCGGCCTCGATGCCGACACCTTCCAGCTCGAAGGGGGCACGGAGTACTACGAGAAAGCCCAGGGCATCGTCGCCCAGGCACAGGGCGCCAACCTTGCCGGGTGGGGGCAGACCGCATCCGACAACCGGACCCGTTTCCAGCTTGTGGATAACCTGTTGTCAAACACCTTCCGCGAATACCGCATAGCCCTGTACAACTACCACCGCAAGGGCCTTGACATTCTGGGCGACAACAACAGTACCGGCAAGCAGATCATCGCCGGCTCGCTCAGGCTTTTCGAGACGCTCAACCAGAGACGCCCGAATGCCTTCCTCTTGCAGACCTTCTTTGACGCCAAGGCCGAAGAGATCCAGAACATCTTTTCAGACGGCCCTGAAATAGACCTGGCGCAGCTCAAGGAAACCCTGAACAAGGTCGCCCCCTTCTACGCCAGCACCTGGAACCAAATTACCTACTGAGCGCAAAACTTTACAGTGGTTTCGCGTATCTTTACGGCACGTAAAGCAGCCTTTCCGTGCTCACCCAGCTATCCATAAAAAACTACGCCCTGATCGACGACCTCCAGGTCGTCTTTTCGGACGGTTTTACAACCATTACCGGTGAAACCGGGGCGGGAAAGTCCATTTTGCTCGAAGGCCTCGGCCTGGTTCTGGGCAGCCGGGCCGACCGTTCGGCCCTGCGGGACGAAGGCGAAAAGTGCGTGGTGGAAGCCGAGTTCCGGATCGGTGCCTACCCGCACCTGGAGCGCTTTTTCAGTGAGGAAGACCTTGACTACGACCCGCATACCGTACTCAGGCGCGAGATACGGCCGAACGGGAAATCGAGGGCATTCGTCAACGACAGCCCGGTCACCCTTGAGGTACTGGCCCGTTTGGGGGCGCGGCTTATAGACATCCACTCCCAGCACCAGACCCTGGAGCTGACCGAACACGATTTTCAGCTGCGGGTGGTCGACGCCCTGGCCTCAAATGGCCCCCTGCTGGCTCAGTACGAAGGCCTCAGGGCAACGTACGGCCTGGTGCGCAAACAGCTGGGCCAGTTGCGCCAGCGCCGGGATGCGGCCTTCCGCGAACAGGACTACCATGAGTTCCTCCTCGACGAACTCATGAAGGCGGGCCTGAAGCCAGGCATGCAGGAAGAGCTCGAGGCCCGGCATGCCGAATTGAGCCATGCCGAACAGATCATCGAATGGCTGGGCCAGGCCGACCAGCTATGCCAGGATGAGTCATACGGACTGCTGGCCCTGCAAGCCCAGTTGCGACAGCTCACAGCGCGCCTGGCCGCTTTTGGCCCGCGTTTCGAAGCCCTCCACCAGCGGGTGCAATCCCTGTATATTGAGGCCGATGATGTGGCCCAGGAGGTCGGGCAGTGGGCAGGCGAACAACAGGCCGACCCGGAACAGCTCGAGCAGGTGAGCGGGCAATTGCAGCAGCTTTACGACCTGCAGCGCAAACACGGCGTTTCGACGGTGGCGGAGCTCATCGCGCTGCGCGACCGCCTCGACCAACAGGTGAGCGACACGGCCGGCCTCGACGGCGAGATCGCCCGGCTGGAGGCCCGGGAAACGGAGCTGGCGCAAACCCTCGACGGGCTGTCCGCCCAACTGCGCGAGCGCCGGACATCTGTCTTGCCCGATTTTACCGCCCGCCTGCAGGGCGAGCTCGGCAAGCTGGGCATGCCCCATGCCTCGTTCCGCTGGAACCTTTTACCAAGGCCCGATTTCGGGCCTACCGGGAAAGACACCCTGGAATTGCTCTTTACGGCGAACAAGGGGGGCGCCCACGGCCTGCTTAAAAAAACGGCCTCGGGGGGCGAGCTCTCGCGCATCATGCTTGTCACCAAGGCGCTGCTGGCTTCTTATGAGGCCCTGCCGACCATGATGTTCGACGAAATCGACACAGGTGTTTCGGGGGAAATATCCAATCGGATGGGAGAGATTATGCTGCAGATGAGCCGCCACATGCAGGTCTTCGCCATTACGCACCTGCCGACCGTGGCTTCCAAGGGGCAGCAGCAGTACAAGGTCTATAAAGAGCACACCGGCCAAAAGACCTTTACCCGGATGAGGCTGCTCAACCAGGAGGAGCGCATCCGGGAACTGGCCCTGATGCTGGGAGGCAACGAGGCATCCGACGCCGCCCTGACCCATGCCCGGGAATTGTTGAACTAAGTGGCTTTCAGGGGTGGGCGGGGGCCTGTGGAAGTCCTGATTCCGGCCCGCCCGATTCGCTATTTTTAAATATCTTTGACACCAGCTAACCAAAGCGAAACATAATGGCATACAACTTACTGAAAGGCAAGAGGGGAATCATCTTCGGAGCCCTTGACGAGAACTCCATCGCCTGGAAAACGGCCGAGCGCGTTCACCAGGAAGGCGGCACCTTTGTGCTGACAAACGCCCCCATCGCCATGCGCATGGGGCAAATCAACAAACTGGCCGAAGCTACCGGCTCGCAGATCATCCCGGCCGATGCCACCAGCGAGGCCGACCTGGAAGCCCTGGTGAGCCAGTCGCTCGAAATCCTCGGCGGGAAGCTCGATTTTGTGCTGCACTCCATCGGCATGTCGGTGAATGTGCGCAAGGGCAAGCGTTACACCGACGAGAACTACGACTGGACTGCCAAGGGGTGGGACGTCTCAGCCCTCTCCTTCCACAAGGTGCTGCAGGCCCTCTACAAGGCCGATGCCATGAACGAGTGGGGGAGCATCGTCGCCCTGACCTATATGGCAGCCCAGCGGACCTTCCCCGATTACAACGACATGGCCGACAACAAAGCCTACCTCGAATCGGTAGCCCGGAGTTTCGGCTATTTCTTCGGGAAAGAAAAGAAAGTAAGGGTGAACACCATCTCCCAGTCTCCGACGCCGACCACGGCGGGGCAGGGGGTGAAGGGCTTTGACGCCTTTATCAACTACGCCGAGATGATGTCGCCCCTGGGCAATGCAACGGCCCAGGATTGTGCCGATTACACCGTAACGCTCTTTTCGGACCTGACCCGGAAGGTGACCATGCAAAACCTCTATCACGATGGTGGCTTCTCCAACACGGGGGTAAGCCAGGAGGTGATCGAGCAGTTTGCCAAATAAACCGGGGACCATCCCGCCTGTCCACCCGCCCCGGGCGGGTGGCTTTTTTTTGAACCATCATGCAATTGCATTTCTCTATCGTAGTACCGGTGTACAACCGGCCCGAAGAGCTCCGTGAGCTTCTGGAAAGCCTCGTGGCCCAGCGGTACGGCCACCCTTTTGAAATCGTGGTGGTCGAAGACGGGTCAACGCGCGATGCAGCTTCGGTCATCGCCGAATACCGTGACCGGCTCGACCTCAGCTACTGGCAAAAACCGAATACCGGGCCGGGCGATTCCCGCAACTTCGGCATGCGCAAGGCCCGCGGCAATTATATCATTTTGGTGGATTCGGACTGCATCCTCCCTCCTGATTACCTGCACATCGTACACCGGCAACTCGAAGCGGCCTATGCCGATTGTTTCGGGGGGCGCGATGCGGCCCACCCTTCCTTCAACGCCCTGCAGAAGGCGATCAGCTTTAGCATGACCTCGCCCCTCACTACAGGCGGGCTGCGCGGTTCGGCCGGGGAGCAGAAGAATTTCCAGCCCCGCAGCTTCAACATGGGGCTTTCAAAGGAAGCCTACCAGGCCAGCGGAGGCTTCGGGCGCATCCATCCCGGCGAAGACCCCGACCTGAGCCTCAGGCTGCTCAAAATGGGGTATGCCATCCGATACATCCCCCAGGCAGTGGTCTACCACAAGCGTCGCATCGATTTTCGCTCGTTTTACCGCCAGGTAAACAAATTCGGCCTCACGCGGCCCATCCTGAACCGCTGGCATCCGGGCACGGGCCGCCTCGCCTACTGGTTCCCGGCGCTTTTTTGCCTGGGCCTGCTGGCCTCCCTGCTGCTGCCGGTTTTCTGGCACGACCCCTTGGCCTGGCTCCCGTTGGCCGGCTATGCGGCCTACTTGCTGTTGCTCGGGTTGCTCGCGTGGGTGCAAACCCGCAGCCTGCGGGCAGGCATCCTCGTACTTGCTGCAGTGCCGGTGCAGTTCTGCGGATACGGCCTGGGTTTTTTAAAGTCCTCCGGCTTGCTTACCTTTAGTAAAAAGAAGCCGGAAGACCTTTTTCCGGGTCTTTTCTTTAAAAACTGAGCATTGATCGGGAGATTTAAATCCGGAATCAGAAACACCAGGGCCAGGGATTTCCTGCTCTTCCTGATTTTGTCGTTCCTGGCCTGGATGATCAGCCGGCTCTCGGAGACCTACACCCATCCGGTTTCGATACAGATGAAATACGAGCAGGCCCCGGACAGCCTTATCTTGGTAAGTTCCCCCCCCGAACGCCTGCAGGTGCGCGTCAGGGCCAACGGGTTCCAGTTGCTGCGGTACCAGATCAGCCCCAAGCAAATCCGGGTAAACCTGAAAGAAGTGCAGCGCCGGGGGGGGCGTTATTTCATTCGGCCCGATGCCTGCCGCAGGCAGGTAGAATCGCAACTTGACGCGGCAGTGGGCCTGCTTGAGATGCCTGCCGACACCCTTTTCGTCGACCTGCAGCAGCTCAGGTCGCGCACCGTTA
Organism: uncultured Robiginitalea sp.; assembly: GCA_964461555.1. Lineage (GTDB taxonomy): Bacteria > Bacteroidota > Bacteroidia > Flavobacteriales > Flavobacteriaceae > Robiginitalea. The sequence continues at coordinate 17,191 of CAYWZF010000016.1, forward strand.
GGGTGCGGGCCGAGGTGGGCCTAGACCTGGCACAGAATTACATGCTCGAAGGAGAATTAAGCGTTGAACCCGGACAGATCCACTTGCTGGGCCCCCCGGAGGAGATCGATACGATTTCCTTCCTGCGCACCGTTCCGCTCAGCCTGACCGATGTTCGGGAAAGCTTTGCCCGCGAGCTCCCCCTCGAGGCCGTGGCCCGTTTGCCGCATACCCGGTTTTCGGCCCAAAAGGTGCAGGTGGCCGGCACGGTCTTCCGGTTTTCGGAAACCGTGGTGGATGTGCCCATCAACATCGTCAACCTCCCCGAAAACCTTGAAATCCGGACGTTTCCGCCCACAGTGGGAGTTTTGTGCCGCGGAAGGATCGAGGCCCTGAAAAACCTGGGGCCCGACGATTTCCGGATCGAAGCTGATTTTGAGGCGCCCGATCCTGAAACCGGGCGCCTCGGGCTTGTCCTTGCCGAATTGCCGGCAGGGGTCTACAATGCGGTGCTCCTTGAAAATTCCGTGGAATTTATCGTCCGGCGCGAATGATGCGCGTGGGTCTCACCGGCGGGATCGGCAGCGGCAAAAGCACAGTTGCCGGTTATTTCAGGGACCTGGGCATCCCGGTCTACGATTCGGATACCCGAGCCCGTGAGCTCATGGAGAACCTGCCTGCCCTGCGCGAGGAAATCAGGGCGCTGCTGGGGCCCGCGGCCTTTCTGAACGGACGCCTTAACAAGCCCCATATAGCTGAACGCATCTTTGGCGACCCAACCCTGCTGGCGGCCCTGAACGCCCTGGTCCACCCTGCGGTGCGACTCGATTTTCAGCAGTGGTCACGGCAGCAAAAAGCCCCCTATGTGCTGCAGGAGGCCGCCGTGCTCTTTGAGAACGGGGGGTACAGGCAGCTCGACTTCACCATTCTGGTGACCGCCCCCGAAACAACCCGCCTGAGGCGCGTCATGAAACGCGACCAGGCCTCGCGCGAGGCGGTGCTTGCCCGCATGAAAAACCAGTGGGACGATCAGAAGAAGGTGCCGCTGGCCGATTTTGTGATCGAAAATACCCGGCGCGAAACAGCCCGTTCCCAGGCGCGCGAAATCCATAGGAAGCTCCTGAAACTTTCTGCTTGCGGCCCTTCTGCCGATTGTTAACGTTAGGTTAAACCCCCCGGGGCCTAAATGTTAAATTTTTAATTTTACGACACTGATGAATAGGAGATTATTTGCGCTGCTCGTCATTCTGATGAGTCTTTCGCTTGTCGGGATCATAGCAGTTCAGCTCTATTGGATTAAGAATTCGGTAGAGGACCGGGAGGAGCAATTTTCGAACGTGGTCGCGAGCATCCTGAGCAAGGTGACCGACAAGATCGAGGAGCGGGAGATCAAAGACTACTCCGACCGCTTCCTTGAACTTCGCGACAGCATCGGGGAGTTCAAGAGTGCCCACCTGAGTAATTTCTTTTTCCTGGACAAGGATCTCAACTCGAATGAGGTGACCCTCTACCAGCACGGTATTCTGGAGGAAGATTACAACATTGCCTCCACGTTCTTTGACAACGGGACTGCTACAGACACCACCACCATCAAGAGCTTTACGAGCCGCCGCACCAAGACCGTGTTCCGTGAAGAATACGGCATTGACGGAAAATCGTATCGCCTGAACCCCATTGTAAGGCTGGAGGAGGTTGGAGGCATTCCGATGATGGAAAAGCTTGCATTTGAAGATGTCTACCGCGAATTTGCAGAGAAGGTGCCCATCCACGAGCGGGTGGGCAAGGCCGAGATCGAATTGCTGTTGAACCGCGAACTTGCCGACCACAACCTGGAACTCGATTACGAATATGGTGTGTACAGCAAGGGGCTTCCCACCCGTGTGCGGACGACCAAATTCAAATACGACCCCGACGGGAATTTCAAGGCGCCCCTTTTCCGCGATATCGAGGGCAGTACCGACTACGAGCTGATGGTGGCCTTTCCGCGGCAGAAGAAGTTCATCTTCAGTTCGATCATCGGCATGGCTGCGCTTTCCCTCCTGTTCACCCTCATCATCATGGTGGCCTACGCCAGCGCCATTTACCAGCTGATCAGGCAGAAGCAGATTTCGGAGATCAAATCCGATTTCATCAACAACATGACCCACGAATTCAAGACGCCCATTGCCACAATCAACCTGGCTGTTGAGGCGATCAAGAACCCGAAGGTCATGGAAGACCGTGAAAAAATAGGGCGCTATCTGGATATGATCCGCGAAGAGAACAAACGCATGCACGCCCAGGTTGAAAATGTGCTCAGGATTTCAAAGCTGGAAAAAAACCAGCTTGATATCAGCAAGGAACGGCTCGATGTGCATCAGGTGATCCGCAATGCGATCAACCACGTGCAGCTTATTGTGCTTGACCGGGGCGGGTACATCAAGACGCACCTCGAGGCCGAGCGCTCCGAGGTACTGGCCAACGATGTGCACCTGGGGAACGTGATTGTCAACATCCTAGACAATGCGATCAAGTATTCCCCGGAGGCCCCGAAGATCGATGTCTGTACTGAAGTAGCCAAGAATACCATCCTGATCCGCATACAGGACCAGGGGGCCGGAATGTCGAAGGCGGTGCTGAAGCGGATCTTTGAGAAGTTCTATCGGGAACATACCGGAGACATACACAATGTAAAAGGACACGGGTTGGGATTGGCCTATGTGAAAAGAATAGTTGAAGACCATCAGGGAGAGGTTTACGCCGAAAGCGAAAAGGGCAAGGGAAGCACCTTTTTCATCAAGCTCCCCTTAATTTAAAAAGCATTATGGAAACAGAGAATAAACGAATTTTACTGGTAGAAGACGACCCCAATTTCGGGATCGTATTGAAAGATTACCTCTCCATGAACGATTTTGACGTCACCCTGGCCAAGAACGGCATGGAGGGCTTTGAGAAGTTCAAGAAGGAGCCCTTTGACGTCTGCATCCTCGACGTGATGATGCCTTACAAGGACGGTTTTACCCTGGCACGGGAGATCAGGGAGAAGAACGAGCATATCCCGATCATCTTCCTGACAGCCAAGACCATGAAGGAAGACGTGCTGAAAGGGTACAAGGCCGGGGCCGACGATTACCTGAACAAGCCGTTCGATTCGGAAGTACTGCTGATGAAGCTCAGGGCGATCCTGCAGCGGAAATCATCGGCCAACCTGGCTGAGAGCAAGCAGCACGAATTTGAATTCGGCAAGTTCCACCTGAATTCCAAATTGCGCTTTTTGCGCTACAACGATGAGGAGCCCATCAAGCTATCCCCCAAGGAAAATGAGCTGCTGCGCCTGCTGGCCCTGCACCAGAACGACCTGATGCCCCGTGAGCTGGCGCTGACCAAGATCTGGCGCGACGACAATTACTTCACCTCCCGCAGCATGGACGTCTACATCGCCAAGCTCCGGAAATACCTGAAAAGGGACGAAAGCGTCGAGATTTTGAACATCCACGGGGAAGGTTTCCGGCTGGTGGTAAAGACCGACTCGGAAAAAGCTTAAGAAGGGTTTCCCGGCCGGGATCCCTTCCGGCCCGCCGCTGCCCTGATCCGATCGAGCATTTCGGGCACCGCAAGGCTCACGGGCAGGTGTATGCCGTAGGCAGGCACCTCGAGCGTTTCGAATTGCGACCGCAACAGGGCAGGGGGCATGAAGTGCCCCTTCCGGTTTGCGATCCGCTCGCTGATCTCTTCAAAACTCCCTGTCATTACCACCCAGGCTATCCGGTCTTCCAGGCCTGTTGACAACCATTCCCGGTAACGCTCCTTCAGGGCCGAACAGGCGATGACGGCCCCTGTGGCCTGATGTTTCCGGGCCACTTCATTCAACCTTCTGAGCCACCCTTTGCGGTCGGCGTCGTTCAGCGGTTGCCCGGCAGACATTTTCGCGATGCTGGCAGGCGGGTGGAAGTCGTCCCCGTCGAAGAAGGGTACACCCAGCTCCCCGGCCAGGGCCCGGCCCAGGGTAGTCTTGCCACAGGCAGAAACCCCCATGATCACATAGATGTCAGGTGGCGCTTCATTCATGGGACAGGGCTTTTATCCGGGCGTCGAGGTAATCTGTTACTTCGTTCAGGGGTGCGTCGTAGGAAACCCAATGGATATCGGGATCTCTCCGGAACCAGGTACCCTGCCTTTTTGCAAACCGACGCGTGTTCTTTTTGATTTCGGCCACGGCCGTTTCCAGGTCGCATGCCCCGTCAAAATGCGCAAACAGCTCCTGGTAGCCCACGGTCTGCAGGGCGTTCAGGTGGCGGTAGGGGTAGAGTGCCCGGGCCTCGGCCAGCAGGCCTGCCTGCATCATCTGCCCGACCCGGGCGTCGATGCGCCGGTACACGACCTCCCGGGGCCCGGTGATCCCCAGGGGGATATGTTTGAAGAAGGCAGGCCGTGGCTTCTTTCCCCGGAACGAGCTGTACGGCATGCCACTGCTCAGGCAAACTTCCAGGGCACGGATCAGGCGGTGCGGGTTGTGCAGGTCCACTGCTGCGTGGTATTCAGGGTCTTTTTCCAGCAGCAATTGCTGCAGGGGCTCCAGCCCCTCCCTTTGGTACACCTCGGAAAGCTGCTGCCGGAGCCCCGGCTTCACTTCCGGAAAGCGGTCGAGGCCCCGGGTTATCGCATCGAGGTACAGGCCGCTGCCCCCGACCATGATGAGCAGGTCGCGGGTGCGGTACAGGGTACGCATAAGTTCCAGGGCTTCTTCCCTGAAGGCGCCTACCGAATAGGCTTCGTGGATGGAGCGGTGGCCGATAAAATGGTGCCGTACCTGCTGCAGCTCTTCTTCTGTGGGCGCTGCCGTGCCGATCTTCATTTCCGCATAGAACTGTCGCGAGTCGGCCGAGAGGATCTCTGTGTGATAGTGGCGGGCCAGGCGAATGGCCCAGGAGGTTTTCCCGATTCCGGTGGGCCCGCATATGGTAAGCAAGAGCTTGTTCATTTCTCAGAGTGCCGTTCCGCATTTGTAGCAGTACCCTGCACCGTCCCGGTGCCCCTCGGCCCCGCAAGCCGGGCACGCCCTGGTATTCAGGGCAACATCCGGGGCCCTGGCGCCTTGCGTTTTGCTGCCCTGCCGCGCAAACTCAACCGTAACGATCCCGGTCGGCACGGCAATGATCCCGTACCCCAGTATCATGACGATCGTGGCTATGAGCTGCCCCACCGTTGTCTGGGGCGCAATGTCTCCGTAGCCGACCGTGGTCAGGGTCACAATGGTCCAGTAGATGCTGCGCGGGATGCTGGTAAACCCGGCCTCGTCGCTTTCGATCAGGTACATGACCGTGCCCAGCAGAATGGACAGGATCACCACCACGTAAATAAAGACGGTGATTTTGGTGCGGCTGGCTTTTAAAGCTTCCTTGAGTTGGGAGGCCTCCCCAATGAAATGTACCAGTTTCAGGATCCGGAAGACCCGCAGCAACCGCAGGGCCCTGACGGCCAGCAGCACCTGAGACCCGGCGATCAGGTAGGAGAGGTAAAGGGGAATGGTCGCCAGAAAATCGATGATCCCGTAAAAGCTGAAGATGTAATGGGCCGGTTTGCGGATGCAGATAATGCGGGCGATGTATTCCACCGTAAAGAACAGGGTTATGGCCCATTCAAGCGAAAGCAGGATAGTGTGGTACCGGGCGTCAAATTCTTTGACGCTTTCGAGCATGACCAGAATCACGCTCAGAATGATCACGAACAGCAAGACCAGGTCGAACCATTTTCCCATGGGGGTGTCAGCCTCGTAGATCACCTCGTGGAGCCTGGCTTTCCATTTGCTGCGACCCGGTTCCTCTTTCATGGCATTGGACTGATTTCGAGGACCTTTTGAACCTTTTTCTGCTCCAGATAGCCGGCCAGTACCCGCAGGCTGCTCTCAGAGTGCTGCATGGGGGTGAGCAGGGATTCGAGGATGTGCAGATGGTGGATCTGGTGATTCAGGGAGAAATACCCCATCCCCTTCAGCTGTCCGTCTTGCAGCCAGATGGCCGCGTGTTCCCCGGTTGACCGGCCCCGGTCGACCAGCAGGAGGTTGGCGCCCTGCAACTCGTAATGCATTCCGTTTATGTGCAGGTGGCTCCCCGGAAGGGCAGGGGCTTTCCTGATTTTGGGGCGGTAGGCGGGCCGGTTGGTCCGGGTTTCCATTTGCGCCTTGAGCAGGGCGACCAGCAGGCTGCCGGTTCGTTCAAAGCGCACCTCGCGGGTGTTTTTCCTCAGGGCGCGCGAATGGCCTCCCTCTCCGGTAAAATGCCGGTTTACCTCCTTCTTCATGTCAGGGGCAGCATTCAGGTACAGGATGTCACCTTCCTTGTTGTAGAGGTAGTACACCCCGGTTTCGGAAGGCACCGATTCGACCAGCTCAAGTTGGCGGCCCGAGAGCTCGCCCACGGTTTCTGCCCGAACCACCTCCCTGACGATGCTCTTCTCCGTATCGCGGTCGAGCAGCACCTGGAATAGCTTCAGAGTAGCCAGGGCATCTCCGTTGGCCCGGTGGCGGTCGCTCACCGGGATGCCCAGGGAGCGCACCAGTTTGCCCAGGCTGTGCGATTCGGCCTCGGGTATCAGCATTTTCGACAGGTCGACGGTACAAAGGGTCTTGCGCTGGAAATCATAGCCCAGCCGCCTGAACTCGGTACGCAATATCCGGTAATCGAAGGGGGCATTGTGGGCAACCAAAATACTGCCTTCGGTGATTTCCACGATCCGTTTGGCCACCTGGTAGAATTTAGGGGCGGTGCGCACCATCTGCTCGTTGATCCCTGTCAATTTCTGCACATAGGGCTGTATGGCCCGTTCCGGATTGATCAGGCTGATAAAGGAATCGACCACCTCATAGCCATCATACCGGTGGATGGCAATCTCCGTGATGCCCTCCTCGTTGTAGGCCCCTCCGGTGGTTTCTATGTCGATTACTGCATACATCTGCGACTGTCCGGGCCAGGGTTTCAGGCCCTCGACCCAAAGATACTACTTCCTATCCGTACCATGGTGCTTCCTTCCTCAACGGCGATGGGATAATCCCCGCTCATGCCCATGGAGAGTATGTCGGCCTCCCGATTTTTGGCGAACAGCCGGTCGAACAAGGCCTTGAGGGAGCGAAACTCCCGGTGCAGCTGCGCCGGGTCTTCCGTGAAGGTTGCCATGCCCATCAGCCCGCGGATACGGATATGGCTCATCAAGCCCAGTTCCGGGCCCAGCAGGAGGGCTTCCAGTTCGGCCGGGTCAAAGCCGAATTTGGTGGCCTCCTCGGCTATATGCACCTGCAGCAGGCAGTCGATCACGCGGTTTTCCCGGGCGCCTCTCCGGTTGATCTCCTCAAGCAGGCGAAGGCTGTCGACCCCGTGGACCAGGTGCACGAACCCTGCCATGTATTTCACCTTGTTCCGCTGGAGGTGCCCGATCATATGCCAGCGGATGTCTTCGGGCAGTTCCTGTTGCTTTGCGGCCATTTCCTGAACCTTGTTTTCCCCGAAATCGCGCTGCCCTGCCCGGTATGCCTCCATGATTTCAGCCGCACTCCTGGTTTTGGACACGGCAACCAGCCGTACCCCCTCGGGAAGGGATTTCCGGATTTCGTTCAGGTTTTCGGCAATGCTCATGAAAAGTTTGTTTTACAAATCGTATATCGTCAGGCCGCTGGGCAGTTTGGGCTCTATAAAAGTGCTTTTCGGGGGCATGGTCAGGCCGGCATCGGCCACCGCCCTGATCTCATCCAGGTCAACCGGACGCATCCCGAAGCCCACGGCGAAAAGCCCCCGGTCTACAGCCTCCCGTATCTCGCGCGCGGGCTCGGGGCCGCAGCGGTAATGCAGCCGGGCATCGTGCCTGGGGTCTGTAATGCCGAAGACCGGCCTGAGCACCGTCTCTGAGAGGATCCGGGCATCGAGCCGGCTTACGGGCCCCGCCAGGCGGAACGCTTCCTCCCGCAGGGCAAGCTGGTAAAACCGGCCGCCCAGGTACATGGTAAACTGGTGCTTTTCAACCGGTTCCCACGGCGCCTCCCCCATATCGGCAACCTGGTAATACTGCTGTAATTTATCGAGGATATCGCTTTTATGCAACCCGCCCAGGTCGGTTAGCAGCCGGCTGAAAGAACGGATGCGTACCTGCGATTCGGGGATCAGGCAGCTCATGAAATACTGGTGGGGCGCGTCAGGTGCCCCGCCATGGGTTTCTGCCTGCCTGCGCGAGGCGTGGAGGGCCGAAGAGGCGCTGCGGTGGTGCCCGTCCATGATATAGGTTTCGGGGATTTCCGCGAAGGCCCCCCTGATGGCCCGGATTTCTTCAGGGCGGGAGATCGCCCAGAGCTGATGGCGCACGCCGCGATCGTCTGTGAAGGCCGCAACGGGCGGGCATTGCATGATATTTTGCAAAAGGTACTCCAATTGAGGGTCATCGCGGTAGGCGATCAGCACCGGCTCGGCATTGAACCGGGCCCCTTCCAAAAAGTCGGCAAACCGCTCTTCGCGGCGGCCGATGGTGTCTTCGTGCCGTTTCACCCGGCCCAGCTGGTAATCGGCTATGTCCATGGCGCCCAGCACCCCCCAGGCCGCATGGCCTCCCTGTTCGTTCCGGTAGAGGTAAAAGCCGGGTTCGGCATCACGATTCAGGATGCCCTGCTCCAGGAATTCAAGGTAACGCTGCCGTACCCGCCGGTAACGCGCCGCGCCCCGGAACTTCCGGTGCGAACGGTAACCCGGGTTCAGGATGTGAAGGAAAGAATACCGGTTTTCGGCCAGGAGCGCATTTCTCTCCTGAACCGAATAATCTTCATACGAGCGGGTAACAACCCGCGAAACCCGGTCTGCCGCCGGGCGCACCGCCCGGAAAGGCACAAAGTTCGCCATTCCCCTAGCAGAATTGGGCGGCGACCCTTTCGGCTTTGCGCGACTCGGAATAGTCGTAAAACCCTTCGCCCGATTTAACCCCCAGCTTACCGGCGGTAACCATTTTTACCAGCAAAGGGCAGGGGGCGTATTTGGGAGCACGGAACCCCTGGTACATGACTTCCAGAATGGAAAGGCAGACATCCAGGCCTATAAAGTCTGCGAGCTGCAGGGGGCCCATCGGATGCCCCATGCCCAGTTTCATCACCGTGTCGATCTCCTGCACCCCGGCCACCCCATGAAAAAGGGTTTCAATGGCCTCATTGATCATGGGCATCAATATGCGGTTGGCCACGAAGCCCGGGTAATCGTTCACCTCGGTCGGGGTTTTCCCCAACTCGCGGGTAAGGCCCAGCACCGCATCGGTCACCGCATCGCTGGTGCTGTACCCGCGTATCACCTCCACAAGCTTCATGACGGGTACCGGGTTCATGAAATGCATCCCGATCACTTTGTCGGGCCGGGCGGTCACTGCCGCAATCTCGGTGATGGAGATCGACGAGGTATTGGTGGCCAGGATGGCCCCGGCCGGGGCGGCCTGGTCGAGTTCGAGGAAGATCTTCTTCTTCAGCCCGGCATTTTCGGTGGCTGCCTCAACCACCAGCTCGGCCTGGCGTACCCCTTCGGCCAGGGAGGTCCCGGTGCCGATGTTCGCCAGGGTTTGGCGCACCCCTGCCGCATCGATCAGGTCACGGGCCGCCATGCGCTCGAGGTTGGCTTCAATGGTTTTCAGGGCACTTTGAAGGCGGTCTTCCGAAAGATCGATCAGGGAGACCTTAAAACCGTGCTGCGCAAAAACATGGGCGATGCCATTGCCCATGGTTCCGGCGCCAATAACTGCAATGTTTTTCATAGGGGCAAAAGTTTATCGGTTAGCGAAGGGAGGTGTCAGGGTTCTTTTCGAAGGCTTCGATAATGCGCAGGGCCACATCGAGGGCCCGGGCACCCTGGGAGAGGGGCACCGGCGTTTCATGCCCGGAGGCGATGGCCTCCGCGAACTGCTCGAGCTCGTCCAAAATGGCGTTGTTGCTTCGTATTTCGGGGTTTTCGAAATAGATCTGTTTCTTCTCCCCTTCGGCATTCTGCAAGATCATGTCAAAGGGTTCGGGCTCTTTGGAGGCGTCTTTCATGCGCACCACTTCTACCTTGCGCTCCAGGAAATCGACCGAAATGTAGGCGTCCCTTTGGAAAAACCGGGATTTCCGCATGTTTTTAAGGGATATGCGGCTTGCGGTCAGGTTCGCCACACAGCCGTTTTCAAAGGCGATGCGGGCGTTGGCGATGTCGGGCGACCGGCTGATGACCGAAACCCCGCTGGCCTGTATGTCGCGAACCTCCGATTTCACCACGCTCAGGATGATGTCGATATCGTGGATCATCAGGTCGAGCACCACCGGTACGTCGGTACCCCGCGGGTTGAATTCGGCCAACCGGTGCGACTCGATGAACATCGGGTCTCCGAGCAGGGGCGCCACTGCCGTGAAGGCCGGGTTGAAGCGCTCCACGTGGCCCACCTGTGCCTTTACCCCGAACCGCTTTACAAGCTCCATGAGCTCAAGGGCCTCGGCATGGGTGTGGGTAACCGGTTTTTCGATAAAGACGTGCCTGCCTGCCTGTATGGCCTTGCGCGCACAGTCGTAATGGGAAAGGGTGGGCGTTACCACGTCTACCATTTCCACGGCCTCGATCAGGCGGTTCATATTGTCGAAATACGGGATTCCGAATTCCTGGGAAACCTTCCGGCCCTGTATCTCGTCAGGGTCGTAGAAACCTACCAGCTCATAGCGCGGCGATTCTTTGAGCAACCGCAGGTGGATCTTCCCCAAATGACCTGCTCCGAGCACTCCGGCTTTTATCATCTGCCTCGAAATTTTTACCAAAAGTAATCATACTTTGTGAGACCGCCCGTAACGGATCCGGGGGTTGTTCGAAAGTCGGGGACCGGCTTGCCTGCCTGTCATTACCGCGTTGGTATTTTATCGGCATCGCCTGGGAGGGAATAGGGGAGAATGCCTAAATTAGCGGCAAACCCAACACCCTTGAAAGACACCCTCAAGCACCGGGGCATGCGCAATCAGCTGGCCGAGGTCCTCATTTCGAAAGGGATCGACGACAAGGCCGTGCTCGATGCCATCCGCGCCGTTCCCCGCCATTTGTTCATGGACAGCAGCTTTGAAGATCACGCCTATCAGGACAAGGCTTTCCCCATCGCCGCCGACCAAACCATCTCGCAGCCCTATACGGTGGCCTTTCAAACCAGCCTGCTGCAGGTGAAGCCCGATGCCAAAATTCTGGAGATTGGCACGGGCAGCGGCTATCAAACCGCCGTATTGCTGCGCTTAAAGGCGCGGGTCTACACCATAGAGCGGCAGCTGACCCTGTTCAAGAAGACCAGCCTGTTTTTCAAGAAAATGGGGTACCGCCCCAAAAAATTCGTTTTTGGAGACGGGTACAAAGGCATGCCCGAAGAGGCTCCCTTCGACGGCATCATTGTCACAGCCGGGGCCCCGGTAGTGCCCAAACCCCTGCTCGCCCAGCTGGCCATCGGGGGCAGGTTGGTCATCCCCGTCGGGGTCGAAGACCAGACCATGATGCTTATACGCCGTTCCTCGGAGAAGGAATTCGAGCAGCAGCCCTGCGGCGCTTTCCGGTTTGTCCCCCTGCTCGAAGACAAGAACTGATCAGGAGTTGAAGGATTTTTTGATCCGGTCGAGCTGACGTTTTGACTCCCGCGTTTTCAGGGTTTCCCGTTTGTCGTACTGTTTCTTTCCGCGGGCCAGGGCGATCCGCATTTTGGCAAGCCCTTTCTCGTTGATGAACAGGTTCAGCGGAACGATGGTGAGGCCTGTGGTGCGTACCTCCCTGTGGAGCTTGCGGAGTTCCTGCCGCTTCAGCAGCAGCTTGCGCTCGGCCTTGGGGCGGTGGTTGTAATGCGTGCCATGGCTGTACTCCTCTATGTTCATGTTCACCACAAAGAGCTCTCCCTGCTCATTGAATTCGCAGAAACTTTCCGAAAGGGAGGCCTTTCCCTCTCGGATCGACTTGATCTCGGTCCCAGAAAGCACAATGCCGGCCACGAAGGTATCCAGCAACTCGTAGTCGAAACGGGCCCGTTTGTTTTTGATGTCAATTTTTTTCTGCATGGAAGGCAAAATTAGCACAAATATCGTGTTCCGGACCTGAATTCCGACCGGGGTCTGGCCAAACCGCCAGAAATTCCCAAATTTGCACGATAAATGCCTGCCATGAAGAATCTGACCGCTTTGCTTGTGATAATTGCCCTGCTTTCCTGCCGTGAAGCCAGGGAGCCTTCCCTCTCGGCCGATGAGATCGTAGACCGGGCCATTGAGGTGGCGGGCGGTGATCGCTACCGCACCAGCCACATCGAATTCAATTTCAGGGGTCTCCACTATATTTCGTACCGGGAAAACGGGAAGCGCATCTTACAGCGGCTGATCCAGACCGATTCGGCCCTGATCGAAGATACCCGCATAGGAGGGGACGTCTTTGAGCGTCGGATCGGCGATTCACTGGTCATGCTGCCAGACAGCCTGAGCCGGAAGTATTCGAATTCGGTCAATTCAGTGCACTACTTTGCGTACCTGCCGTATGGGCTCGATGGCCAGGCGGTTCGCAAAGAACTCCTGGGCAAGGTGTTTCTGGGCGATCGGGAGTATTACAAGATACGGGTAACCTTCAGCGAACAGGGAGGGGGCGAAGACTTTGAAGACGTATTTGTCTATTGGTTCAACACCGAGACCTTCCGTCCCGATTTCCTGGCCTACCTCTACCATACCGACGGGGGCGGGCTGCGTTTTCGGGAAGCCTATAACGACCGCGAAGTGGGCGGCATAAGGTTCTCGGATTACCGGAATTTCAAACCCCGGGAAGCAGTGCCTGTCACCGCTCTGGACAGCCTGTTCCTGCACGGCGGCCTGGAAGAGCTCTCCGTGATCGAGCTTGAAGACCTGGTTGTCAGTCCGGGCAATTACAATTGAAATGAAGCCGGCTCACAGTAGCCTGTGATCCCAGCAGCTGCACGATGAAAAGGCTGCCGTTGTCAGCATCGTCCATGGGGCCAAACCTGTCTTCCCCGATCAGCTTGTTGACCAGGGCGGGCGTCGTGTTACTGTGGCCTACCACCAAAACTCTTTTCCCCAGGTTTTCCGCTTTGAACAGGGCTACATCGAGGGTTTCCGGGTCGTAATACTGCACTGTAATATCCTGCTTGACCGAGATGGGGGCCGCGGTCATTGAGGTGCGCTCGTAATCGGTCGTGTACACGGCATCCAGGGGCACATCATTGAGGATTTCTGCCCAGTGCATGGCCCGGCCCAGCCCCTTCTGGTTCAATTCCGGATCGAGGTTATCCGGATCGGACCGGTCTTTTTCAGCATGCCGGATGAGGAAAAAGGTGCTTATAGGCGCAGGTGGAGCCTCCTGTATGGCATTGTTCTCCTCCTTGCAGCCCAGGGCCAGCAGCAGGGCAATTCCCCAGAATAATGTATGAATTCTTTTCATAATGTAGCGGTTTGCGTAAATTTGTAGCCTGCTTTGTATCTAACACGTTTTCAACAAAAATAGTATTTAGATACAGCATTTAACGGGACGCTTTATGGGAAAATGGATTTTTGGTTGCATGGCGCTACTGCTCGCCACCCCCGTGTTGTCCCAGCAGGCGGCGAACCTCCCACCTGACCTGCGCCAGCACAATTTGCTGGCGGTCAGCCCCCACCTTTTCAACCCGGTCTTTTCCCTTGAGCAGCAGTCCCGGCACGAAATAGGCCTTTGGTCTCGCTGGCAATGGCAAACCATCGACGGGGACCCGACCACCTTCCTGGCCGACTACACCGTGCGGTTCTCCAGGCTTGCTGCCGGGGCAGGCTTCGTTCAGAACAATATCCTCCATTTTCAGCAGACCGGCTTTGTGCTCAACCTGGCGTATGAATTCCCGATCAGCGAACGGGCGCGTATCAGCCTGGGGGCAAATTTTTTCGGCTATGTGCAGGAACTCACCGATAACCGATTCTTACCGGATGAACCCCTCCTCCCCTTTGAAGACGACACCCTCGATTTTATCTGGCGACTGGCCCCTGCGGTGCAGTTCAGCTACGACAGCTTCGGGGTATCCCTGGCCTTTGAGAACCTGCCCGACTACAGTTTTGACGCCCAGGGGCCTGCCACCCGCTCGGGCGCCAAGACCTACCTTATTTCGTCTCACTATACCTTTGACTTGGGCGGGTCTGGGTCGGGGCAATCCTTACAGCCCATCCTGTATTACAAACGGATCCCTGATTTCGATTCCCAGGTGGGGGTTGCTGCCCTGTACAACGGGCCATATTACTGGGTACAGGGGGGCTACAACAGCTTTTACGGCCCGTCTGTGGGAATGGGGGTGCGCTTCTTCCAGCGTTTGTCGGTGGGGGGGCTGCTGGAATTCGGCGAATCCAAAGATCCAAACGGGTTGAACACCACTTACGAAATATTTGCCTCCTATCGTTTCGGAGGGCTTGATAACCGCAAGAAGGTAGTCGGCTTCGAAGCCGAAGTTGAAAAGGAAATGAGGCTGGAGGCAGAAAGGGCCGAGGCTGCGAAAATCGCCCTGGAAAATGCGAGGCGCGATTCGCTCCAGACCGAATTGGCGCTTGCCGAATCGAGAAGGGCTGACTCCGTACAGACGGCCCGGCAACTGGAAGAACAGGCCCTGGCGCAACAGCTGAGGGATTCCACCCTGCTGGCCGAACAGATGAGGGTCAGGGATTCGCTTGAAAGGGCCGCGGTGGCCGCCGCTGCAAATGAAGAGGTAACCCTGGCAACCGGTGAAGTGTACCAGGAGGTTTCGGCCGAAGAGGGCCTGGAACCCGGATTTTACCTGATCGCCAATGTCTATGGCACCAACAGGTACCTCGATGCATTCCTGAACGACCTTCGCAAGAAGGGACTTGAGCCCCAGTCGTTCTACCGCGCGGCCAATAAGTTCAACTATGTCTACCTGAAGCGGTATGCCACCATGTCTGAAGCGCGACAGGCCCGCGACAGCAAGTTCGGAGGCAAGTATCAGGGAGACCTCTGGATCTTCAGGGTGCGGTAGAAACCCCTACTGTTTTTTGATTTCCTTTTTGAGCAGCACCTCCAGGTAGGCGATGGTGTTCAGCAGGTATTTACGGTCAGACATGAGGGTGGCCATGGCCACGGCCCCCTGTATCATGGTGTAGAACTGCTTGGCGAATTGGAGGGGGGTAACGGGCAGGCGCAGCTGGCCTGCGTTCACCCCGTTTTCAAGCACCAGCGCTATTTTTCCCTCGATGGTCCGGGCCGTTTCTCTTGCGGCAGCCGCCAGGGTGCGGTGGTTGTACTGGGCATCGATGCCCACATTGAGCACGGGGCACCCGCCCATCTCGCGGGTGAAGTTGTCGTAATTCCTGTAGAAGTCGGTGAGCCGGAACAGGATTTCGGGAGCCGTGCCCGGCCCCTCCACCACCTTGTCGAGGGCGCCGAGCAGGCGTTCGCTGTTGTGGCGAAAGGCAGCGAGGGCCAGGGCGTCCTTGTTCTCAAAATTCCCGTACAGAGCCCCTTTGGTAAGCCCGGTGGCTTCGGTCAGGTCGCTCATGCTGGTGCCCACATACCCCTGCCGGTTGAAAATAGGGGCGACCGTTTCGATGATATAAGCGGTGGTCCGTTCGGCTTTGGTGGTCATCAGCGGCAGTTTGTTGCGAATATAAAACTTAGATACGGAATGGTATAAAAGTAGTAAAAATAAAAAACCCCCGATCGTCAGGTCGGGGGTATTCTGTATGGGTGCCGGAATCAGGGCACCAGTTCGCCCTGGTTCCTGAATACCAGCTCGTCGTTGAAGCAGTCGATCAGCACAATGCTCTCGGGGTGGATGCTGCCTTTGAGCAATTCCTTCGAGAGGCTGTTGAGCACCTCTTTCTGGATGAGCCTTTTGATCGGACGGGCCCCGTAATGGGGGTCGTAACCTTTCCCGGCCAGGTAGTCGACGGCATCTTCGGTGGCGTCAATGGTGATGTGCTGTTGGGCGAGCATCTTCTTGACCTGGGCCAGTTGCAGGCGCACCACTTCGCGTATGTCAGCCTTGCTCAGGGGGGTGAACATGATGATATCGTCGATCCGGTTGAGGAATTCGGGCCGTATCGTCTTGCGCAGCAGGCCGAGCACCTCTACCCGGGCGGCTTCGGTGGCGCTGTAGATATCGTCGGTATCCTCGAATTTTTCCTGGATGATGTGGCTGCCCATGTTGCTGGTCATGATGATGATAGTGTTCTTGAAGTCGGCCACCCTGCCCTTGTTGTCGGTAAGCCTTCCCTCGTCGAGCACCTGCAGCAGAATGTTGAAGGTATCGGGATGCGCCTTCTCGATCTCGTCGAGCAGGATTACCGAATAGGGCCGGCGGCGCACCGCCTCGGTCAGCTGCCCTCCCTCGTCGTAGCCTACATACCCGGGAGGGGCCCCGACCAGCCGGCTTACGGCATGCCGTTCCTGGTATTCGCTCATGTCGATGCGGGTCATGGCGTTCTCATCGTCGAAGAGGTAGGCGGCCAGGGTCTTGGCCAGCTCTGTTTTACCCACCCCGGTGCTCCCCAGGAAGAGGAAAGACCCGATCGGCCTTTTGGGGTCGTGCAGGCCGGCCCGGCTGCGGCGTATGGCATCCGAAACGGCCTGAATGGCCTCGTCTTGCCCGATGACCCGCTGGTGCAGCACCTCTTCGAGGTGCAGCAGCTTGTCGCGTTCGCTCTGCAGCATCTTGCTCACGGGGATCCCGGTCCATTTGGCCACCACCTCGGCAATATCTTCCTGGGTGACCTCCTCCTTGATGAGGGTGCCCCCTTCCTGCTGGCGGGCCAGTTCTTCCTGGAGTTTTTCCAGGCGCTCCTGGGCTTCCTTGATCTTGCCGTACCGGAGTTCGGCTACTTTGCCGTAATCTCCGTTGCGTTCGGCCCGTTCGGCCTCAAGCTTGTATTCCTCGATGTCTTGCTTGGTCTTCTGGATGTTGTCTACGACCGATTTTTCGCTCTCCCACTGGGCGAAGATCTCATTGCGCTCTTCCTTCAGGTTGGCCAGGTCGGCGTTCAGGGCTTTGAGCTTAAGGGGGTCGTCTTCGCGCTTGATCGCTTCGATCTCGATCTCGAGCTGCATGATGCGCCGGTCAAGTACGTCCAGTTCCTCGGGCTTGGAGTTGATCTCCATCCGGAGCTTGGAGGCGGCCTCATCCATCAGGTCAATGGCCTTGTCGGGCAAAAACCGGTTGGTGATGTAACGCTGGGAAAGCTCCACGGCGGCAATTACCGCTTCATCTTTGATGCGCACCTTGTGGTGTGCCTCGTATTTCTCCTTGAGGCCCCTCAGGATGGATATGGCGCTTTCGGTATCGGGCTCGTCTACGGTAACTTTCTGGAAGCGGCGCTCCAGGGCCTTGTCTTTCTCAAAGTATTTCTGGTATTCATCGAGGGTGGTGGCCCCTATGGCGCGGAGTTCACCCCGGGCGAGGGCCGGTTTGAGGATGTTTGCCGCATCCATGGCGCCCTGCCCGCCCCCGGCGCCTACCAGGGTATGGATCTCATCGATGAACAGGACGATGTTCCCATCAGAGGAGGTGACCTCCTTGATCACCGACTTGAGGCGTTCCTCAAACTCCCCTTTATATTTTGCCCCTGCGATCAGGGCCCCCATGTCGAGGGAGTAGATTACCTTGTCTTTCAGGTTTTCAGGCACGTCTCCCTGTACGATGCGGTGTGCCAGCCCTTCGGCGATGGCAGTCTTCCCGGTGCCGGGTTCGCCAACCAGCATGGGGTTGTTCTTGGTGCGGCGCGAGAGGATCTGCAGCACGCGGCGGATCTCCTCGTCACGTCCGATGACCGGGTCGAGTTTGCCCTGGTCGGCGAGCTCGTTCAGGTTTCGGGCGTATTTGCCCAGGGCCTGGTAGGTTTCTTCGGCGCTCTGGCTGGTGACTTTCCCGCCCTGGCGGAGCGATTCGATGGCCTTCTTGAGGTCGGCCTCGGTAACCCCCTGGTCTTTGAGGATACGGGCGATCCTGGATTTGGAGCCCAGAATGGCCAGCAGAAGGTGTTCCACCGAAACGAATTCGTCTTCCATTTTCCGGGCGATGGTGTTGGCCTCGTTCAGGGTGCGGCCCGCTTCGGGCGAGAGCATCAGGTTTCCGCCTGAAACCTTTGGGAAGCTTTGCAGCTCCTTTTCGAGGATCTGCCCGACCAGGGAAGCGTTCACCTGCAGTTTTTTCAAAAGGTAGGGCAGCACATTTTCGTCTACCTGTTCGATGGCCCTGTAGAGGTGTTCATTCTCCACTTGTTGGTGGCCCATCTCCTGTGCGATTTGCTGGGCCATCTGGATGGCCTCCTGGGATTTTATGGTAAAATTATTTATGTTCATAGCTCTATCTTTGTGGGTACGTACAGCAGATGTCAAGAATCTTACCAAGGCGTGCCTGCAGACAGAATGACAGCCGAAAAGGCAATTTACAGGACAAATAGACAGGAGTGCGTGGATTATGAAGAATTGGGCAAAACAATGGTTCAGCCCCTCAGGGCCCGGAGAGCAGCGAGATGCAGATTCTTTCCCGTGGCTGCCGCTTGAGGCCCGGGAACAGCTTGAAATGCTCGGAAAAAAAGACGGGCCTTTGGTTCAGGTGGTGTTCAAGCATTCCACCCGATGCGGGCTGAGCACCATGATGCTCCGGCGTTTTGAGGCAACCTGGGCCGACCATCGGCCCGATACGGCTTTCTACCTGCTCGACCTGGTCCGGTACCGGGAGCTTTCCGACGCCCTGGCCGATCGCTTCGAACTGCGCCATCAGTCGCCCCAGGTATTGATCATCGGCCAGGGCGTGCTGGTCGCCTCCGCGTCGCATGGAGATATTGCAGACCTTAAGCCCGGCGATTACCAGAAATGAAAAACCCCGGCAGACAACCGGGGTTTGAAGATTTTTGCGGCCTGGCCCTAATTGAATCGCTGTTGGGTCAGGATGCTCTTCAGGCGTGACTTGAGGTCTTCTCCCGCGTCATAAACCATTTGTTCATCGGAAGGGAAGGGGACAGCCGCCAGGTCGAGCAGTGCCACCAGGTCGTTGTCGAGGGCCCGCCTGTCGCCGTCGTAATTGGCATAGATGTGCTGAAAGACGAACTGGCTGGCCAGGGGGTACGAATTTACCGCCTGCCGTGACCTGAGGTCAATAAAATTGACATTCCCGTTGACATGAACCGATTTCTGCTGGGTGAACTGGTAGAAATTGCAGCGCACGGTGCGGAAGCGGTCAACCTCGATCTTGTTGCCCAGGCTGTCCTTTACGACATTGCCCTCCCGGTCGAGCAGGAATTCGGTGCCGTCCACAATCTGGCGTTCCTTGATGATCTGTTTTTCGCTGACCTGTTCGGGCGAGATCACGATATCCCGGAAGGCCACCTGCATCTCGTAGTCATAGTCGACCTCATTGAGCGGATTGGTGTGGTATTCGGTCCAGAGGCTGTTCAACCCGTAGGTGTTGAAATTAAGCAGGTCTGCCTCGAGGCGCTCGGGTACGATCTGCTGGGTGTCATTGATCATGGTAACCATTACGAAATCAAGGCCTTTCTGGCGGGCCACCGCCATCAGCTCGCGGGTGTTGGCATACCCGGGATTGATCTGGTCGAGGTACTCCAGATCCTCGTACGCCTTGCGGTAGTCGTATTTGTTCATCGCCCGCTTCATGAGCTCGCTGGCATTGGCGTAGAGGTATTCAGAGAGTTGTTCTTTGGTGTCCAGTATTTCGCGGTCGTAATTCCGGAAGGCAAACCGGGCATCCCGGTTTTCCTCATAAATGGGAAGGGGGAGCAGGGCCTGGATGCGCTGCTGGGTTTGCCTCAGGTTCGTGTATTTCTTGTACAGGGTCTCCAGATGGGCCGGGTTTCCGTCCTGTCGCAAAAAGGAGATCTCCTCATTTTCGCGCACCGAATATTTTGCAAAGGCCTCTTCGAGCAGCAAGACGTAGGGTTGGTTCCCCTTGCGGGTCTTGTTATCGGCCAGGTTGTCTATGGCCCGGTACATGGCCTGCTCGTAATTGCCGGTATTCACCGCCTCCTGCGTCTTTTTGACGCCCCCGCAGGAATAGGCCAAAAGGGCGATCATTCCGAAAAATAGTGCCTTTTTCATGATGGTTTTATTTAGGGGTTTGACACGCTGCCTTCAAGGCTCGTGCCAAAACTGATCCTAAATAGAACGAAATTCGACCTGAGTTCGTATAAGGAGGGTAAAATACACGGCCCCAGGGGGGTGGCTCAGAGTTGCTGGGCAGGCAGCAGCTGGGAGCGCACTTCCCCGAAGCCAATCCTCAGGCCGTTCTTTTTGCAGTATCCCCTGAGCACCACTGTGTCGAAGTCCTGAATGAACGTGCGGCTTTGACCGCCCGGCAGCTGCAGCGGCTTGCTGCCGGCCCAGGCCAGTTCGAGCATCGATCCGTAGGAGTCTTCCGTGGGCCCCGAAATAGTGCCGGTTCCCATCAGGTCGCCGCTGTTCACCTTGCAGCCATTCACCGTGTGGTGGGCCAGTTGCTGGGCCATGGTCCAGTACAGGTACTTGAAATTGGAACGGCATATCGTGGTGGCCGGCCCGTTCTCGCAGACCAGGTCTACTTCCAGGCTGATATCGAAGGTGCGCTTTCCTTCCTGTCGCAGGTAGGGAAGGGGCAGGGGTTCCTGTTTGGGGCTGTGGGTGCGGAAGGGTTCCAGGGCATCGAGGGTCACGATCCAGGGCGAGATGGAGGAGGCGAAATTCTTGGCCAGGAACGGCCCCAGCGGCACGTATTCCCACTTCTGGATGTCACGTGCGCTCCAATCGTTGAACAGGACCAGCCCGAAAATATAATCCTCGGCTTCAGAGATCGGGATCGGTTCGCCGAGCAGGTTGGCGTCGGTGGTGACAAAGGCCATTTCAAGCTCAAAATCGACCTGGGCAGAAGGCCCGAAGACTGGTGCTTCGGCCCCTTTCGGCAGCAGTTGCCCGTGTGGCCTGCGAACCGGTGTGCCGCTGGGGATGATGGTGGAGCTGCGGCCGTGGTAGCCCACCGGCAGGTGGAGCCAGTTGGGCAGCAGGGCCTTT
>CAYWZF010000017.1:0-37724 GCA_964461555.1 uncultured Robiginitalea sp.
CGCCGTTCTGGGTCGTGTCGGTCACCGCCGGAGAAAAGGAATTGCCGGAAGAATATAAGGTGGTTGGCTTATACCGCGGAAATGACCTGGCCGCATTAATGATGATACGATTCAGGGAATTTCGCTGCGGGGCAAAGGTATTCAGGCTTCAGGATAATGAGGCCTATCTCGAAAACATGTACACCTATGAGAACTTTCGGGGCAGAAACCTGGCCCCGTACCTGAGGTATCAGTGCTATAAGATTCTGGCAGAATCAGGCAAAAACATTTGTTACAGTCTTACCCAATGCTTCAATACCTCATCCCGGAAGTTTAAGGCCAAACTGGGAGCCCAACACCGGGAGCTCTACCTGCATATCGGGCTTTTCAACAGGTTCCGAAAAACGTTCCTGCTCAGGCGCTACCCGGTTGTCGCAAGCCAAACCCGAAAGTAGGGGGCTTATAATTTTAGCACTTCAGGAAGGGGGTTTGAGCGGTTTACCTGCCCGCTGTAGCGCTTTTCTCCAGAATCCGCCGGTTGATCTGTTTGACCAGGCCGGGCCCTTCGTAGATAAAACCGGTATAAAGCTGCACCAGGCTGGCCCCGGCCTCCAGCTTTTCCAGGGCGTCTTCCGGGCTGTGGATGCCCCCTACCCCAATGATGGGGAAGGCCCCGCCGCTTTTGTCGTGCAAAAAGCGGATGACCTCGGTGGCCCGCTGCCGCAGCGGCCTGCCGCTCAGGCCGCCGGCCTCTTCTGTGAGCAGGATGTCTGATTTCAGGCCCTCGCGGCCTATGGTCGTATTGGTGGCAATGACCCCGTCAATACCCGTTTCAGCCACGATCTCAATGATATCGAGCAATTGGGCATCGCTCAGGTCGGGGGCGATCTTGAGCAGGATGGGCTTTTCGGACTGGCCCCGTACCAGGGCCTCCCGGGCATTCTCGCGCTTCATGGTGCGAAGCAGTTCGGTCAGGGGCTTGCGGTCTTGCAGTTCGCGCAGGCCCGGGGTGTTGGGCGAGCTCACATTCACCACAAAGTAATCGACATAGGGAAAAAGGGCCTCAAAACAGATCATGTAATCCTTGACGGCCTGTTCGTTGGGGGTCGCCTTGTTCTTCCCGATATTCCCGCCCACCAGCACCCGGTGCTTTTTTTTCAGGCGTTCAACCGCCTCGAAAACCCCCCGGTTGTTGAAACCCATCCGGTTGATGACGGCCTGGTCGGACTTCAGGCGGAACAGCCGCTTTTTCGGGTTTCCGGGCTGGGCTTTGGGGGTAAGGGTGCCGATCTCAATAAACCCAAACCCGAAATCGGACAATTCATTGTACAAAAGGGCATCTTTGTCAAAGCCTGCGGCCAGGCCCACCGGGTTGGGGAACTTCAGCCCGAACACCTCCCTTTCCAGGCGGGGGTCCCGAATCTGGCAGCACTTGCGCAGCAACGGCCCGAGGCCGAGGGCATGCAACAGGCGAATGGCCGAAAAAGACCAGTGGTGAACGCGTTCAGGGTCAAAAAGGAAAAGGATGGGGCGCAACAGGAGCTTGTACATGCAGCGATTCGGTTTCGCCAAAAGTACGAAGTTCCCGGGTGGAATCACAGGAGGCGGATGCAAAAGGGGGCGCCCGCTAGCGGGGGGGAGGGCCCTGTTTCGGGTCTTCGGCCAGCGGGGCCATGGGTTGCCTGCCAACCTCGCGACAAAGTTCGGCATAGCGCTCGTATTGCAGCTCGCTGAAAGTGCCGAGCAACAGGCGATCGTACCGGCGGGCATTCTCGATCATGGTTTCCTTGATCTGCCCATACTTGTGGCCCAGGGCTGCGATTTCCTCTATGGTGCTTTGGGGATGGGTGTCGAGCAGGTTTCGGGCCTGGGCTTCCAGGGGGGCGTTTTCGGCTTCCAGGGCCGCCGCCCAGGCCTGGAGCTGTTGCTGTTGCCCGTCGCTGAGCCCAAAGACCTGCACGATCAGGTCCGAATCCGTTCCGCCTATCCCCAGCGTGCACTGCTGGGCCGATAGGGCGAATGACCACGCCCAAAAAGACAGGAAGAGGACAAATTTTTGTCGCATATTTGCCAGTGTTACCACCCGACGGTGCCAGCCGGACCAACGGGCCTATTCGTAGTACTAACTCTTAATTTGCCTGAAAAGTATAATGGACACCCTGCTGGAGCGATTTTTGCGCTATGTGCGCATCGACACCCAAAGCGACCCGGAATCGGCAGCCACCCCGAGTACGGAAAAGCAGTGGCAGCTGGCACGGCTGCTCGCGGATGAAATGAAGCAGATGGGACTGGAAGAAGTCCGTCTCGATGAGAAAGCCTACCTGACAGCCACCCTCCCCGGCAATACTGTGAAACCGGTGCCTGCCATCGGGTTTATTTCCCACTTTGACACCAGCCCGGATTTCAGCGGGGCCGGGGTAAACCCCCGCCTCGTCGAGAACTACGACGGGGGGGATATCGTGCTGAACGAAACCCCTGATGTGGTCTTGTCCCCCTCTGAATTCCCGGAACTGCTGCTCTACCGCGGGCAGACCCTGGTCGTCACCGACGGCACCACCCTGCTGGGGGCCGACGACAAGGCCGGCATCGCCGAGATCCTGACCGCCATGGAGTACCTGCTTGCACACCCCGAAATCCCCCACGGGACCATCCGCATCGGCTTTACCCCCGATGAGGAGATCGGGCGGGGCGCCCACCATTTCGATGTAGGCGCCTTCGGGGCTGAATGGGCCTATACCATAGACGGAAGCCAGCTGGGCGAACTGGAATACGAAAACTTCAACGCCGCCAAGGCCCGTATCATGGTCCAGGGAAAAGGGGTACACCCGGGCTATGCCAAAGACAAGATGGTCAACGCCCTGTCGGTCTTACGGGGTATCCTGGGGGGCCTGCCCCCCGAGGAAGTCCCTGAAAAGACAGAGGGGCGCGAAGGCTTCTTCCACGTACACCACATGCAGGGCGGGGTGGAGCAGGCCACGGCCGACCTTTTGATCCGCGACCACGACCGCGACCGGTTCGAAGGGCGGAAGCAGCAGCTCATATCGCTGGTCTCCCGCCAACAGCAGGCGAGCGCCGCGCGGATCGAACTCAACCTGGAAGACCAGTACTACAACATGAAAGAAAAAGTGCTTCCCGTTTTTCCCATTGTGACCATAGCCGAAAAAGCCATGCGGGCCGTGGGGGTCACCCCCATCGTAAAACCCATCCGCGGCGGCACAGACGGCTCACAGCTGAGCTATAAAGGGCTTCCCTGCCCGAATATTTTTGCCGGGGGCCACAATTTCCACGGGAAATATGAATTCATTCCCCTTGAAAGCATGGAAAAGGCGGTGGAGGTTATCGTGAAAATTTGCGAACTTACTGCCAAAGAACCGCCTGAAACGTGGAAAAACCAGCACGCCTAGAAGCCTATTTTCAAAAAGAGGGCCCCTTCCAGGAGGGGCTTGCCCGGCTGAGGGGGGTGCTGCTCGAAACCGGCCTCGAAGAGCACCTCAAATGGGGAGCCCCCGTTTACTCCCTCGATGGGGTCAACTTGCTGGGGCTGATGGCCTTTAAAAAGCATTTCGGCCTTTGGTTCTTCCAGGGGGTTTTCCTCTCCGATCCCTACGGGGTGCTCTCAAACGCCCAGGAAGGCAAGACCAAAGCCATGCGGCACTGGAAGTTCACATCAACCGACCAGCCCGACCTGAAAAAAGTCAGGGCCTATGTGCAGGAAGCGATCTCCCTGGCCCGGAAAGGGGTGAAATTGGCTCCGGCCCCACCCCGCAAACTGATATTGCCTCAATCCCTGCAGGCCGTATTGAAAGCAGACCCTGAACTTCGCGCCCAATTTGAGGCCCTGGCACCCCACAAACAGCGCGATTTTGCAGAATATGTCGCCATGGCCAAACAGCATGCCACCCAAAAGCGCAGGCTGGAAAAGATCCTGCCGATGATCAGGCAGGGGGTGGGGTTGAACGACAAGTACCGCAAGGGCTGAAGGCCCGATTCGTTGCCGGGCGCAGATCATTCGGTTTTTTGACGTATCTTATTGAACTTTAATAACTCAACCGTCACACTAGTATGAAACTGAAACCAACCTCAACCCATGGGCTCCTTGCTGTGGTCATGCTGCTTTTTGCCCAGTTTGCAAGCGGGCAACAGGTTCGGGAAATCGTCCTGCGCGTAGACACAGGCAACATCCAGAACCCCAATGTCAACGATTTCTGCAACTTCGGGCAACCCGAAGGTATTTCCAACGAGGATTACACCACCGACGCCAATGTGGGCGACACCATTGTCTGGAAGGGCATTTCCTCGACCAACCCGGACGACCAGGTCCTGATCGAGTCCATCAACCATGAGGGGGACAAGGGCGGCCGCGACATCTTCGGCCAAAACCGTCTCGCCGGGGAAAACGGGGTGGTACAGGGGGTCATCCTCAATTCGACAGAAGAAGGCCTGCCCTATAAATACAAAATTACCTTCCGGGTATTAAACAGCGGGAACCCCCGGCAGGGCGTCTACAACATCGACCCCAAGATCCGGGTAAACTGATCCTGCCAAATCCCTGAAAGAAAACACGATGCTTCCTGCCTCTGCAAATGGCTTCCCGAACCCGCGTCCTGCTTTTATCCGCAAGGCCTACCAGGCGGGAATGGCCCTTTTGCTCATGGTTGCAGGAACCGTGTCGGGCCAGCAGGAAAGCCCCGGCGACAGCCTGGAGCGCATTTTTTTGAGCGGGGCGTTTCCGCCCAATGACAGCCTGCGTTTCCTCGAAAAGATGACCAATCAGATCGAGGACCCGGTGAAACTCCTCCGGTACAGCGAAGTGCTCATCGAGGTGGCCGAAAGGCAGGACTCTGCCCAGCGCGCCATGATAGGCTACCGGCAGAAGGGCACGGCGTTCAGGCTCCTGGGCGATTATCAGGAATCCCTGGAAAACTTCTTCCACCAGGCAGAACTGGCCATCAAAACCGATTCACGGATCGAACTGGGCACTTCGTACATCACCGTGGCCGATGTATATTCCCTGATGGACCACAACCAAAACGCCCGGAATTATTACAACAAGGCGATCGGCATTCTTCGCGACGCCCACACGGCAAAGGATTCCACCTACCTGGGGTCTGCGCTGTCCAACACGGGGGATGAATACTACAAACAGGGCAAGCTCGATTCAGCCCTGGTGTATTTCGAGGAGGCCGGCTCGATATTCCGGGCCCTGGGATATGCGCTCGGGACAGGTTATTACAAGGGTTCCCTGGGGATGGTCTACAGCGAACAGGGCAACTACCCCGAAGCCCTGGCCAACCTGGGAGAAGCCATTGCCATCCTCGAAAAAGAAAGGGACCCATACGGGGTGGCGGCATTCCTGCCCTTTGTATCGGAAACCTACCGGCGCATGGGCAACCTCGATGCCGCGGTTCGACAGGCCCATAAAAGCCTCGACATTGCCCTGGAATACGGCATGAAGGAAGAGATCAGCAAGGCGAACCTCCTGCTTGCCGAACTGTATGAAGCCAAGGGCGACCCGTACCGGTCGCTGGACCATTACAAGACCTACCAGGCCTATCTCGACAGCATTCGCAACATCGGCCTGGTGCAGGAAATGGCGCGGTTGCGGACCGATTTCGAGGTCGCCCAGAAACAAGCCCGGGTCGACCTCCTGGAAAAAGAAGCTGAAATCCAGCAACTGACCGACAAACGCCGGCTGGCAATCATCTACGTGGCGATCGGCATCCTGATCGGGGTCTTCCTGTTTGCCTACGGCATGTACAGGCGCTACCGGTTCATCAAATCGACCAGCGATATCATCGCCCGCGAAAAAGCCCGCTCAGACCTGCTGTTGCGCAATATCCTGCCCGAGGAAACAGCCGAGGAACTGAAGCAGCACGGAAAGGTAGGCGCCAAGCGGTTTGAATCAGTTACTGTGCTGTTTGCCGACTTCGAGGGCTTTACCCACCATTCTGAAAAAATGAACCCCGAAGACCTGGTGAAGACCATCGATTTTTACTTTTCAGAATTCGACCGCATCGTGGAATCATACGGCCTTGAAAAAATAAAGACCATGGGCGACTGCTATATGTGCGCCGGGGGCCTCCCCTTCCCCTCTGACGACCACGCCCAGCGCATGGTGCAGGCAGCCATCGCGTTCAAGACGTTCGTGCAAAATGAGAAAGCAAAGAAATCGAAGGGCACGACCCGTTTCGACATCCGCATCGGCATCAATACCGGCCCGGTGGTGGCAGGGGTGGTCGGGACCAAGAAATTCGCCTACGACATCTGGGGAGATACCGTGAATATAGCTTCCCGCATGGAAAGCAGTTCCCTGCCCGGGCGCATCAACCTCTCCGAAAACACCTTCAACCTCGTGCGGGGGCAAATCCCCTGCGAGTTCCGCGGGATGATACAGGTGAAAAACAAAGGGATGATGAAAATGTATTTTGTCACCGAGCCGGAAGAAGAATCGCCCCCTGCCGAGCGGGCAGAAACACTCGAAGCCCGATGCTGACCCGCACCCCCGTGGCTTACGGAGACCCTGAAGATGGCTTTGAAGGCCTGATGGTAGCCGGTACCGGCCAAGCCGGGCCCCGGCCGGTGGTACTGGTATTCCATACCATCAGGGGCCGCACCGAATTTGAGGAAGGCAAAGCACACGACCTGGCCGAAAGGGGCTATATCGGCTTTGCCGTGGACCTCTACGGAGGGGGGAAACAGGTCAGGCCGCCAGAGGAGGCCCGCACCCTGATGGATGCCCTGAACGCCGACCGAAAGCTGCTGTTGCAGCGGATGCAATGGGCCCTGGCCGCTGCGCGACAACTACCGGAGGCCGACCCCGACTGCGTGGCGGCCATCGGCTTCTGCTTTGGCGGCAAATGCGTGCTCGACCTGGCCCGTAGCGGGGCCTATGTTGCCGCGGTGGCCAGCTTCCACGGCCTGTACGACCCGCCCGGCATCCTCCCCGAAAACCCCATCGCTTCCCGGGTGTTGGTGCTGCATGGGTGGGACGACCCCCTTGCCCCGCCGGAATCGGTGTTGGCCCTGGGGCAGGAGCTCACCCGCAAAGGGGCCCGCTGGGAACTCATCGCCTACGGCCATACGGGCCACGCCTTTACCAACCCACTGGCCAACGACCCCGAAAAGGGACTGCTCTTCAACCCGGTCTCCAACGCACGGGCCTGGTCGCGATTGCTCGGCTTTTTGAGGGACGCCTTTCAGGAAAATTAGCGGACACCGGCCTTTTTGAAGGCT
The DNA here is from genome assembly GCA_964461555.1 of uncultured Robiginitalea sp. Lineage (GTDB taxonomy): Bacteria > Bacteroidota > Bacteroidia > Flavobacteriales > Flavobacteriaceae > Robiginitalea. The sequence continues at coordinate 7,213 of CAYWZF010000017.1, forward strand.
GATGGGAAGATGCGGGGAAGCTGTCTGTCTTTTGGATGGGGATAAAGGGGCATTTCCCCTGGTATTAATGCTTTGAAAATGCAGGGCTGGCGGGTAGTTTGGCTGTCGGGGGGCGGGGGTTAAAACATCGAGGATTTTTTAACTAGCTTTGGCTTGAAAATAAAAAGCTATCCCATGAAAAAAATCTGCCTTTCCCTATCTGTAGTGGTCGTAATGCTGTTTACGGCCTGCAGGAACAATGAAAAAAACGCGGAGGGGAATGCCGAAACGGCCCCGGCTGAGTCAATGCCGCCCTCTGAAGCCCAGGCCGGGGCCCCCAGTTTTGAGAAAACGCTGAGCCTGCAGGGTATTACCTTCGAGGTGCGCACCACCGGGGAAGGTTCCATGAGGAAGCTCACGATCCAGCCCAAGGGGCTGAAATCAGGGGATACTCCCATTGCGATGGATATCGATGGCTCGGTGGCCAATGCCGAGATCGAGGATTTGAATGCCGATGGCTATCCGGAACTCCTGGTTTACACGGTGTCGGCAGGCAGCGGCAGCTATGGCGATGTAAAAGGGTTCTCGGTGCTCGCAGGACAATCGATGGTACCCATTTCGTTCCCCGACCTGGCGGGCAATGCCGAAGCCAGCAAGGGCTATATGGGCCACGATGAATTTGCCATAGTCGAAACATCCCTGGTCCGCCGATTCCCGATCTACAGGGAGGGAGACCCCAACAGCTCCCCTTCCGGGGGCACGCGCCAGATCTCCTATAAGCTGGAGGCAGGGGAAAACTCCCCAGTGTTCCGGCTTCAGGACATCAGCGAGTTCTGAAATCCTTTATCCGAGTTTCCAGCCGTTGTAGTAGCGAATGCGGGAAAGCGCATGAGCCTCCGGGTCGGTGAAAGTTCCCTTTTCCCGGTCCCAGTGTACCCGTTCTCCCTTCTTGAAGGCTACATTCCCCATATGGCATACCCGGGCCGCATGGTAGCCGACTTCAATGGGGGCCTTGAGCAGCGAGGCATTTCGCGACCGGACGGCCTGGATGAAATTTTCCGTATGCAGGCCCAGGCCACTGCCTGAGGAAGGCTGAAGGGGTACAGCCGCCATCTTGGGCTGGTCTTTGAGTTGCCGCCAGCTTTCATGGTTTGATTCCGGGATCACCTCCCAACCGCCCCGGTCGAGCACCAGGGTTCCATTGTTCCCGATGAAGGCAATCCCGTGGTTGCGGCCGTAGTTGCCCCCGTCGATGCCGGTGGCGTGCTCCCACAGCAAGGTGAAATCGTCAAATTCATAGATTGCCGTGAGCGTATCAGGGGTTTCAGAGGCGTCATCGGGATAGGCGAATTTCCCTCCGAAGGCCATGACGGATTTGGGTTCGGTAGCCTTCATGCCAAAGAGGGCGTAGTCGATCAGGTGTACCCCCCAGTCGGTCATCAGCCCGCCGGCATAATCCCAGAACCACCTGAAATTAAAATGGAACCTATTGGGGTTGAAAGGCAGCTGCGGAGCCGGACCCAGCCACAGGGCGTAATCAACGCCCTCCGGGACCGGACCGTCAGGCTTTACCGGGATGGGCTGCATCCAGCCCTGGTACGCCCAGGCCTTCACCAGGCGGATCTGGCCCAGGGCCCCGGAATGGACGAAATCGATGGCCGCCTCAAAATGCGGTTCGCTGCGCTGCCACTGCCCGATCTGCACGATACGGTCGCTGCGCTTTACCACCTCGAGCATGTAGTTGCATTCCTGGATGGAATTCGCCAGGGGCTTTTCACAATACACGTCCTTTCCGGCGTCGATCGCATCGGTAAGCTGCAGGCAGTGCCAGTGGTCCGGGGTGCCGACCACGACCACGTCAATATCTTTCCGGTCTAACAGCTTCCGGTAATCGGTGTAGGTTTCCGGCTTGCTGCGCCCGGCAGATTCTATTTCCGATACCCGTCGGTCGAGTACCCCACGGTCTACATCGCACAGGGCCACAACCTCCATGTCGGGTAGGCGCATCAGGGAAGACAGGTTTGAGAAACCCATACCGTTGCAGCCGATCAGGCCGATGCGGATGCGGTCATTGGCCCGCAGCGGGCCCTGCGATTTGGCCCAGAGGGCCGGGGGGATGGCAAAGGCGGTGGCGGTAGCGGCAGCCCCCAGGGCCCCGGTTTTCAGGAAAGATCTGCGTGGGTTCATATGGCTTATGTTTAAGAACCCTTAAGGTACAGAAATGATCGGTCAAAAAAAAGACACCGGCACAGGGCCGGTGTCTATATGCAGAGCGGTAGCGCAAGGGGCCTATTCTTTTTCCTCGCTCGCCTTTTTGCTCATTTCCATCGAAATGGCAGAACGATCGAACTTCAGGCGCCCGGCCATGGTTTCGATGATGCAGGAAAAATCCTTGTCGTTCAGGTCGACTACCTTCCCGTACAGACCGCTTTTGGTCACGATCTTGTCGCCCTTTTTCAGAGACTGGGCAAATTTCTTTTCATCCTTTTGCCGTTTGATCTGGGGGCGGATCATAAAAAAATACGCCACCGCAAAGATCAAAATCATCGGCAGGAACTGATTGAGTCCTTCCATAGTGCGCAATGCGGATTACTTGACGGGGCCTAAGGTATTGGCTCCTGTCTTGGGGTTTACAAAGGCCTTGATCCGAAGCAGTTCGGAACCCGTTGCCGTATTGGCCCGCACAGTAACGGTCTTGGTGACCTGTCCGCTGCCGGAGCCGTTGAAATTGACCTTGATCTCCCCTTTTTCGCCCGGTGCGATCGGCTGGTTCAGCGGGGCATCCGGAACCGTGCAGCCGCAGCTGGCTGAGGTATTGGTGATGATCAGGGGAGCATTGCCCGTATTGGTAAAGACAAAAGAGGTTTGCTGGGGCGCACCCTGCTCGATGGTTCCGAAATCGTGCTCGGAAGCCTCAAAGGTCATCACAGGCATGCTTTTGGAAGCTTCATCGCGCTGAGCAGCCATTTCCACGTTCTCTGTGTTGATTTTCTCGGAGGCTTTTTCCTTGCAGGAGGAAAAGGCTGCCAGGGCCAGTACGCTCAGAATGACAGTTGTTTTCTTCATGACGAATCTTTTTTTTAATTCACGCAAAAATAAACATAATTTACTTACAGCAGGCCGCGGCCTGTTTTTTTAAGCTTTCCGGCCTCTTTGTATTCCCGGATGAGTTTGTCGAGAATCCCATTGATAAACACGCTGCTCTTGGGGGTGGAATATTCCTTGGCGATCTCGAGGTATTCATTGATGGTGACCCGCTCGGGGATGGAGGGGAAATAGAGCAGCTCGGCAATGCCCATCTTGAGCAAAATGCCGTCTACCTCAGCAATGCGCTCCTTGTCCCAGTTCGGGGTCTTGCCCTCTATTTCGCGGTCAAGGGCTTCGGAGTGCATGAGGGTCTTGCGCAACAGGTCGATTGCAAAATCGAGGTCTTCCTTATTCTTCAGCAGGGGCGGCAGCAGGTAGCTGTCGGCCGCCTTCTGCCCCAGCTTCGACAGGCGCTTGGCTATAAAGGTGTTTACCAGGGGAATGTCATCAACCCAGGTGATGCCCTCGTCTTCGAGAAAATCGTAGATCTTTTCGTTGGGTGCAATGATTTCCCGGTAAATAGTGAGGACGAACTCCCGGTCGGCCTCCCAGGTTGCTGCCGAGGCACTGTATGCCTGGTATTCCGGGCTTTCCAGCACCTGGCGGTACACGTTCTTGACGTATTCTTCGTGCAGGTACCACTGTTTGAGCTTGCGCGATTCCAGCGCCTGGGTCAGCTGGGCATTGCCACTCAGCCAGACCAGCAGGGCATTCTCGCTGAGCCGCCTGGGGGTGGGGAGTTCTTCCTTTTCCGGCTTCAGGTACTTGCGCTCGCCCTTCTCGAGTTGGGAAAGGGCCATCTGGTGCAGCTCACGCATCAATCCCAGCATGAGCAGGTAGAGGGTGTAGGTTTGGGCGATACTCTGCTTGAGGAACTTCTCCTGGGCCTCAAGGGAACCGTCGCGGGTATGGAGCATAGCGTAGAGGCACTGCATGACTTTGACCCGGATTTGCCTTCTGGTGAGCATGTAAAGAACTTTGCTGGAATAATCGCCGCAAAAATAGGAAACGAATCCGAATTCCAACGGCCGCGGGGGGCAACTTGTGAATTTAATAACACCGGCATCGCGGGCAAACCCCTATATTTGTCAGCAATCCGCTGCCGGCTGCCCGGGGGCGTTCACCGGCACACATGAAAGAACTCAGGCATCTCAACAAGTATTTCCGGAAATATTGGGGACAGCTCCTGGTGGGCATTCTGATCACGGTGGTGGCACGGATTTTTTCGCTGGTCATGCCCTCGTATGTCAAGAATATCGTGGAGGTCGTGGAGCAGTATAACCAGGGGGCGCTGGAACGATCCCTGGCCGGGCAGCAGTTGCTCGAGTACATCGCCATCATCTTCGGGGCGGCCCTGCTTTCGGGTTTTTTCACCTTCCTGATGCGGCAGACCATCATCAATATGTCGCGCTATATCGAATTCGACCTGAAGAACGAGGTATACGACCACTACCAGCAACTCAGCCTTAATTTTTACAAACGGAACCGCACCGGCGACCTGATGAACCGGATCAGCGAAGATGTGAGCCAGGTACGCATGTATGCCGGCCCGGCCATCATGTACGGCATACAGACCCTGACCCTTTTTGCCTGCCTGATCCCGCTGATGTTCATCAAAGCCCCCACCATCGCGTTTTATGCCCTGGTACCCCTGCCGGTGCTCTCGGTGCTCATCTACTGGATCAGCCGGGTCATCCACGAGCGGTCTACCCGGGTGCAGGCCTTCCTCTCCACCCTTTCCACTTTTGCCCAGGAATCCTTTTCAGGGATCTCGGTGATCAAGGCCTATGCCCTGGAGCCCCGGGTGAACCGCGATGCTGAAACCCTGGCCCTCGAAGGCCGCGACAAGAGCATGGACCTGGCCAAGGTGAATGCCTGGTTCTACCCGCTCATGATGCTGCTGATCGGGGTGAGCAACATTTTTGTTATTTATGTGGGGGGCATGCAATATTTCAGGGGGGAGATCACTTCCCTGGGAACCATCCTGGAGTTCATCATCTACGTGAACATGCTTACCTGGCCCGTGGCCATCGTGGGCTGGCTCACTTCCATCGTACAGAATGCCGAGGCCTCCCAGAAGCGGATCAACGAATTCCTGGGCACCCAACCCGAGATCACCAACACGCACGAAGAACCGACCCCTGTAAACGGGAAGATCGAATTCGACCGGGTCAGCTTTACCTACCCCGATACCGGGATACAGGCCCTGAGCGGGCTGTCTTTTACCGTCAACCCGGGCGAGACCCTGACCATCCTCGGCAAGACGGGTTCCGGAAAATCGACCATCCTCGACCTGATCACCCGCCTGTACGACGTGAGCGAAGGGGAAATCCGCATCGACGACCAGCCGGTACGGGAGGTGAACCTGCATTCGCTGCGGCAGGCCATCGGGGCCGTGCCCCAGGACGCCTTCCTCTTTTCAGATACCATCGAGAACAACATCCGCTTCGGGCGCGAGCGGGCTACCCTGGAAGAAATCGAGCGGGTGGCAGCCCAGGCCGTGGTACACGAGAACATCACGGGCTTTGCCCAGGGCTACCAGACCGTGCTGGGCGAGCGGGGCATTACCCTGAGCGGGGGGCAGAAACAGCGCATTTCCATCGCCCGGGCCCTGATCAAAGACCCGGTAATCTACCTGTTTGACGACTGCCTCTCTGCCGTTGACACGGAAACAGAGGAGGCCATTCTCTCCAACCTCAAAAAAGCTTCAAAGCACAAGACCACCCTCATCGTAAGCCATCGGGTCTCTTCGGCCATCCACGCCGACAAAATCATGGTTCTGGAAAACGGGCGCATGATACAATGGGGCACCCACGATGAACTGATGGAACAGGAAGGCTACTACAAGGAGCTATATTTCAACCAGCTATCCGGTAAAGAAAACTAGAAAAAAATTGCCGATTTAGCATTTTTTTTACATTTTTGGAAACTTTTACAATCGCTTGTTAAGAAATAGTAACGATGAGTGAGCACGAATTAGAGGACCAGGAAGAGATCAATTCCAAAGTTCTGAGAGCCGGCCGAAGGACCTATTTTTTTGATGTTCGAAGCACCCGCGCCGGAGATTACTACCTGACAGTGACTGAAAGCAAAAAGTTCACGCACGACGACGGCTCGTTCCACTACAAGAAGCACAAGATTTACCTCTACAAGGAAGATTTCGACGCCTTTCGCGCCCTGCTCGATGAAATGACCGAATACATCATACAGGAGAAGGGGGAGGAAGTGATCTCGGAGCGCCACCAGCGAAACTTCCGCAAAATCGACCCTTCCGAGAATGGCAGCCCTGACAGCACCGGGAACTATGTTGACCTCGATTTCGACGATATCTGAGCCTGCCTCATATAACCTGTAACATGATCTGGCCCCGCATCGGGGCTTTTTTATGGGCCGGCCCCGCATGAAACAACCCCTTCTTTCTTGGATCGGGCCAACGGGCGGCGTATCTTTAAGGCCCCAGGCCCGGGACCTTTCCCGGGGTTGATGGAATACGTTTAAAACCAGCCTCATGAAGTATTTTTTTTCCATTGCACTTTTGAGCCTCCTGTGCTCCCTTCCCTCCTTTGCCCAATCCGTGCCCGGCCTCGACTATTACCTGCCCTCCGGCGTATCGTACGACCCGGCCATTCCCACCCCCGAATCGGTACTCGGGCACCAGGTCGGCGAGTGGCACGTGACCCACGACAAACTGGTGCAGTACATGCAGGCCCTGGCGCAGTCCAGCGACCGTATTGCCCTCGAAGACCGGGGCCGCACCTTTGAAGGTCGCCCCCTGTTACTCCTGACTGTAACCTCTCCGGCCAACCATGGCCGCCTGGAGGAAATCCGCCGGCAGCACCTGGCACTATCCGAAGCCGGGGCTGCTTCCCTGAACCCGGATGAGATGCCAGTCATACTTTACCAGGGGTTTTCGGTACACGGGAACGAACCCAGCGGGGCCAACGCAGGGCTGGCCTACGCGTATTACCTGGCAGCGGCCCGGGGGCCTGAGATCGAAGCCATGCTGAGGCATACGGTCATTCTGATGGACCCTTCCTTCAACCCCGACGGCCTGCAGCGGTTTGCCTACTGGGCCAACACCAACCGCAGCATGAACCTGAACCCCGACCCCAACGAGCGGGAATACCACGAGGTATGGCCCGGGGGGCGAACCAACCATTACTGGTTTGACGTGAACCGCGACTGGCTGCCGGTACAGCTGCCCGAAAGCCGGGCCCGTATCACCACCTTCCACAACTGGCTGCCCAACGTGCTGACCGACCACCACGAGATGGGCACCAATTCGTCCTTCTTTTTCCAGCCCGGCGAACCCAGCCGGGTGCACCCCCTGACCCCGAAGCGGAACCAGGAACTCACTGCGGAAATCGGGGCCTACCACGCCCGGGCGCTCAACCGGATAGGCTCCCTGTACTACTCCGATGAAGATTACGACGATTACTACTACGGGAAGGGGTCTACCTTCCCCGACGTGAACGGCAGCATTGGCATCCTCTTTGAACAGGCCAGCTCGCGCGGGCACATGCAGGAAAGCGAGAACGGGGTGCTCACCTTTCCCTTTACCATCCGCAACCAGTTTACCACAGCCCTCTCGACCCTTGAGGCGGCCTACCAGATGCGGGCCAAACTCCTCGATTACCAGCGCGACTTCTACGCCGGCATGCGGGAGGAGCGGGGCAAATCAGGCGGCTATGTCTTCGGGGACGCCAAAGACGGCGGAAAGGCCTGGCACCTGGCCGAGATCCTGAAACGCCACCAGATCGAGGTGCACCCCCTTTCGCAGGAGCGCACCATTAATGGCAAGTCGTATACCCCCGGCCACAGCTATGTGGTGCCCCTCAACCAGAAGAACCCCCGGCTCATCCGGGCCATGTTCGAAACCCGGACCACCTTTGCCGACAGCCTCTTCTATGACATTTCGGCCTGGACCTTCCCCATGGCCTTCGGCCTTGATTACGCGGAGGTTGGCAGCCTGCCTGCCACCGGGCCGGCCCTGGAACAGCTTGCCCCCCTGGGCGGGGGCGTGGACCAGCGCAGCAATTATGCCTACCTCTTCGAATGGCATGAATACTACACCCCCAGGGTGCTGAACACCCTGCTGCAGAGTGGCCTGCGGGCCAAGGTGGCCCGTGAACCCTTCCGCCAGGGCGGCCGTGCCTTTGATTACGGAACCATCATGATCCCGGTCCAGAACCAGTCCAAAGACGCCCAGGCCATCTACGAGCTCATCCAGGAGGCGGTCAAAGGGACGGGTGTTACCGTATATGCGGCCGAAACCGGCCTTACCGAGGGCATTGACCTGGGCAGCGGCGAATTCGAAGCCCTGAAAGCCCCCGAAGTGGCCATGCTGGTGGGCAATGGCATCCCATCTTACGAGGCGGGGGAAATCTGGCACCTTTTTGATACCCGCTACGGCATCAAGCTCACCAAGATCGACACCGACTACCTGGGGCGGGCCGACCTGAGCCGGTATTCGGATATCATCGTCCCCGGCCTGTGGGGCTCCAACGGGATACCCGAAAGCGGCGCCAGGAACCTGGCGGACTGGGTTTCGGAAGGCGGTACCCTGATCTCCTACCAGAACGCGGCCAACTGGCTGAAAGAAAAGGAGCTCCTTGACATGAAGTTTCGCAAGGACAGCACCCTGCAGGCCAGGAACATCCGGTTTGACCAGAAGAGCGACTTTTTCGGGGCCCAGGTGACGGGAGGGGCCATTTTCGAGGCCTTGCTGGACCGCTCCCACCCGGTGGGCTGGGGGTACCGGCACGACCGGGTAGCCCTGTTCCGCGATTCGAACATCTACCTCGACCCTGAAAAGAACAGCTTCGACAACCCCCTGCAATACACCCAAAGCCCGCTGCTCAGCGGCTACATTTCGGAGGAGAACGCCCGGCTCATTTCGGGAAGCGTGCCCTTCAAGGTGGGACGCAAAGGCAAAGGGCGCGTGATCCTGTTTACCGACAACACCAATTTCAGGGCTTTCTGGTACGGCACCAACAAGCTGCTCATGAATGCCGTATTCTTCGGGCATATCATGTAGCTCAGCGGCGCTTTACATACAGGAGGTTGTGCAGGAACAGGGCGGTTGCCCCAAGGACCCCTGCCCCTGCCCCGACCCAGGCATATAGCACGAGGCCCAACAGGAGGTAGTAAACCGGGAACGCCATCAGGGCAAATGCAAATCGGTAGGTACTCTGGAATTCGGGCTCCGGAACCCGGGGTGCCAGCCCCCACCTCCATGGAAGCATCATGGGGAGGTTGACCACCTTGAAAAATACGTCCCAGGCCCGGAAAAGAAATCCCTTCCGCCGTTCCCAGGTCGGCACTGTGCCGATCTCCCCGGCCAGGTAACGGTTGATCGGGCCCGGCTGCAAATAATCGGGATGCAGGGCCTCCAGGGCCGCCAGGCGTGAGGCGTAGTCATCCCCTTCGGGAAGGTGCGTGGTCAGGCGGGCCAGTTCGCCTGAAACCGTGCGGATCAGGGCGCGGGAAGCGCCGGATTCATCCCGGCCTTCCAAAAAGGGGGCAGCCGCCACCGGCCGTCCAAAATAGTAGGCCACCCGGTCGGGAAACCCGGCGGCGCACTGGTAGTTGATCCCCACCGGAACAAGCTGCAAATCGGTTTGGGGGTACTCAGACAACACCTTGAAGACAATGCGCGTGAACCCCTTGCTCAGGGGGCGCACCTGCCGTTTCAGGTTGTGGTTGGCCTCGGGGAAAAGCAGGAGGGGCTCCCCCTTGTGCAACAGGCTTGCGCTGCGCTCGAAAATGGCCTGGTTCCTGCCCAGGGTTTCGCGCCCGTCCCGAAGCCGGTACACCGGCATCATCCGGAACCCTTCGAACACCCGCCTCAGCAGCGGGCCGCGGAAGACGTCGGAACGGGTCAGGAAATAGGGCCGCATGCCGGGTATGAATGCCGCCAGCAGCAGGGCGTCGAGCAGGGCGTTCTGGTGGTTGGGCAAAAACATGACGGGCCTCTCGCGCGGGATGCGGTCAAGGCCTTCGAACCGCACTTCCCTGAAGTAGCAAAAGAGCGCCCCCCGCACCAGTCCTTTTATGAGGCCGTAGATCATGGGTTGCGGATGGGTTTTTTCCTGGGGGAAGGCAGCCCCCAAAGGCTTGCGATCACCAGCCCGGAGACCAGGTGCCAGATGCCCCAGAAGGCGGCCACCAGTGCCATGCCGCCCAGGCCTTCAAAGAAGGTGAAGATGAGTAGCAGGCCGAGCCCCGAATTCTGTATGCCGGTCTCAAGGGTAAGGGTCTTTACCTCAGGTGCTGGAAGCCTCAGCAGACGGGCGAGGGAATAGCCCGTCAGCAGGGCCAGGGCGTTGTGGAGCACCACGATGCCGAACACCAGGCCCACGTGGGCTGCAAAGACCTCCCGGTCTTTCCACAGGGCAAAGAGGATCAGGCTGGCGAAAAAGACCAGCGATGCCGTCCGAAACAGGGGCGACAGGCGCGTGGCCAGGGCAGGCCTCCCCCGGCGCACCCCCATGCCGAGCAACAGGGGCACCCCGAGCAGCAGGGCCACCAGGCGCACCATTTCCCAAAGGTCTATGTCAACGCTTTGCAAAATGCCGGCCGTAGGGCCGTACCACCCGCCCCAAAGCCCGAGGTTCAGGGGGGTCATGGTCACCGCCAGCAGGGTGGCAAGGGCAGTGAGGCTGACCGAAAGGGCCGTATTGCCCCCGGCCAGGTGGGTCATGAAGTTGGAGACGTTCCCCCCGGGGCAAGAGGCCACCAGAATCATCCCGAGGGCAAAGCTCGGGTGGGGCTCCAGCCAGGTAACCAGCATAAAGGTAAGGGCGGGCAGCAAGACAAACTGGCTGCCCAGCCCGGCGAAGACGGCCCTGGGAGCCTTGCGCAACCGGAGAAAATCCTCCGCACGTATATCGAGGGCTATCCCGAACATGACCAGGGCCAGGGCCAGGTTGAGCGTCCAGAGCTGACCCGTGTCAAAAATGATGCGAATCTGGTCGACGTCGGTCTGGTATGGATTCAAACAGGCTTGTTTAGCGAGTCGGCCCCCTTGTTTTCCTTTCCCGTTTATGAGCCCGGAAGCGTGGGCCCGGGCGGGAAAGCGGGCAGGTGCCGCTCTGGTTTGGCTTTGAGAAGATAGAAACCCCGGTGCGATTACGCAAGTTATTGGTACCTTTAAGGAAAAATAAACCCGGAACCCCATGGCACGAACCCCGAGCAAGATGCTCCCTCTGGGAACGCCCGCCCCTGATTTCCGGCTGCCGGATGCGGTGAGCGGCAACATAGTGGCCTTTGATGAATTGCGGGGCGAATCGGGCACGGTGATCCTGTTCATCTGCAACCACTGCCCCTTTGTCAAACACGTGAACAGCGAGCTGGTCAGACTGGCCCGCAAATACCAGCCGCTGGGCATTGCCTTTATCGCCATTTCAAGCAACGACGTGGCAAACTACCCCGAAGACAGCCCCGAAAAAATGAAGCAAACCGCAGCCCGGGAAGGGTACCCCTTCCCCTACCTGTACGACGAGAGCCAGCAGACGGCCCGCGACTACGATGCGGCCTGCACCCCCGATTGCTACCTGTTCGACAGGGCCGGGAAGCTGGTATACCGCGGCCAGCTCGACGACAGCCGCCCCGGCAATGGCATCCCCGTGACCGGGGAAGATCTTGAGGGAGCCCTCAGGAACCTGCTCGAAGGGAAACCCATTTCGGAAATCCAGAAACCGAGCCTGGGGTGCAACATTAAATGGAAAACAACGCCAGGTGCCTGAGCAGCAGGCCATGCCCTGGCAGGCGGAGGTAAGTGCCCTTAACGGGGTGGTGGCCAAAACAATCCCCGTAACCCCCGATACAATAGAAGAATACTGCCAGACCGGGATCACGGCCTACCTGGAACACTACACGCATCTTTGGCCAGCGGGCGATCCCAGCCCCTATTTCAATCAGTACTACCGGAAGGAACAGGTCGCGCGTGATCTCCAAAATCGAGCTTTCGTACACGGCCTGGTACAGGTAGAGGGCCAGACTGCGGGCATCTTCAAGCTCGATTTGAACCGCGGCAGCGGCGACTTCCACCCCGGACAGGCCCTGTTTCTAGAAAAGATATACCTCAGAAACGCCTATACCGGGATGGGCCTTGGCAGCGCCCTGCTGCACCAGTTTTGCAACTGGGGCCGCGAACTGGGCATGAAGGGCCTTTGGCTGGAAACCATGTACAGGGGCCCTGCCCGAAACTTTTACCTCAGACACGGATTCAGGTTCCTGGGCACAGCCGAGGTGCCTTATCGCGAAGTCCTGGAGGCTGAAAAAGCCATGTGGGCCGTAGGCATTGACCTGGAACCCTAAAGCCAGCCCTCGCGTTCCAACAGGTTGCGGATATGGGCCAGGTGGTGGTTTCCGTGCCACGCATAACGCCCGATATTTTCGTCAAGGCGCGATGCCGCCAGGGTTTCGGGATGCACAAAGGTGCGGCCCAATTCTGCAGGGCCCAGGCCCCTGAGGAGGTACACGAGTTTGGCGTGCACGGCCTGCAGGTGGTCGAGGGAAAGCCCGACCGGGGCCGTGCGGGAATCGAACAGGCCGGCCCAGCCCTTTTCGTCATAGGCCTTGATGGTGGGGGCCTCTTCGGTCAGGGCCCATTTGAAACGGGTATAGCTGTTGTGGTGGCTGTCGGCCAGGTGGTGCACCACCTGCCTTACGCTCCACCCATCCGGGCGGTAGGGCGTATCGAGCCGCTGGTCTTCCAGGGGCGCCACAAGCCCCCGCACTTTCCCGGGCAGGGCCTCCAGTTCATCGGTCCAAAGGCGGATTTCGTTCGCCCCGATCGTTTCGGGCCGGGTGAAGCGCCCGATGGGGTACCTGAGGGTTTCCAGATTATCAGCGGCCATGGTGTTTGTTTCAGGGGTGATGTTCTCAAAATTAATACAACTTTAACCTGATTCCAACCCAAAAAGACATTTTAATCTACTATTTTTATAGACTAATAAGTCCTATCTAAAACATCTCGATTATGGCAACCTTACGACTGGGAGATACCGCCCCCGACTTCACGGCAGAAACCTCCATGGGAACCCTCAATTTTTACGACTATCTCGGCGACGGGTGGGGCATCCTCTTCTCGCACCCGGCCGACTTTACCCCGGTTTGCACCACCGAGCTGGGCACCGCGGCAAAATTCAAGGAAGAATTCGATGCGCGAAACGTGAAGATGATTGCCCTGAGCGTAGACGGGGTGGAATCGCACCACGCCTGGATCCGCGACATCAACGAAACCCAGAACACCCGGGTGAACTTCCCGATCATTGCCGACGAAGATCACAAGGTGTCTGACCTGTATGACATGATCCACCCCAATGCCAGCGATACCTTCACGGTCCGCTCGGTGTTTATCATAGGGCCCGACAAAAAAATCAAGCTCATCCTTACCTACCCGGCTTCGACGGGCCGCAATTTCTATGAATTGCTGAGGGTGATCGATTCCCTCCAACTGACCGCCTACCGCAAAGTGGCCACCCCGGCCAACTGGGAACACGGGCAGGATGTGGTGGTAAGCCCGTCGGTTCCCACAGAGGAGGCACGCAAAATCTTTGAGAAAGGGGTGAAGGAAATAAAGCCCTACCTGAGGCTCACCCCCGACCCCACAGCCTGATAAGACCCGCCCTCTGGGCATGGTATTCTGAAAGTATTTGACAAAACGCGCGGCCAGGCCAATTTTTACCCCTACCTTTGCAACCTAATCTATTTATTTACAAGTATCATGAGTACAGGAACAGTAAAATTCTTCAACCAGTCCAAAGGATATGGATTCATTACTGAAGAAGGTTCGCAAAAAGATCATTTCGTACACGTCACAGGCCTGATTGATGAAATTCGCGAAGGTGATGTTGTGGAATTTGAACTGCAACAGGGGAAAAAAGGTTTGAATGCTGTAGACGTGCGCGTCGTGGAATAAGAAAATTTTTTCTAGATAAAAACCCCGGCCAAGGCCGGGGTTTTTTTGTGGTTTCAATCGGGCTTGCCTACGAAATCCCTTCCAGGGAAACGTCAAAAAGCAGGGCTGCATTCGGCGGGATCACCCCCCCGGCACCCCGGGAACCATAGGCCAGTTCAGAAGGGATCAGAAGGCGGGCCTTATCCCCTACGCGCAAGAGCTGGATGCCCTCATCCCAGCCCGGGATGACCTGCCCGACCCCCAGCAAAAATTCAATGGGCTCGCCGCGTTGCACAGAGCTGTCGAACATGGTGCCATCGAGGAGCGAACCTTCGTAGTGCACTGACACCCGGTCTCCCTTTGAGGGCCTGGGGCCTTTCCCGGCCGAGAGTATTTTATAGCGCAGCCCGCTTGCTGTCTGCTCAAAGCCTTCAGAATGCTTCTCGAGCTTCGCCTGCATTTCAGAGCGGGCCTTTGCCTCGCGCTCCTCCCCCGACTGGAGGAAGGCGTTGAAAGCCGCCACGGCATCCCAGGCCTCGGCCTGGGGACCTACCCGGAGGATCTCCACGGAATCGATCCGGTCGCCCTGGGCAATGGCATCGACCACCTGCTGCCCTTCGACGACTTTGCCGAAAACGGTGTGCTTGTTGTCAAGCCAGGGGGTGGGCACATGGGTGATGAAAAACTGGCTTCCATTGGTACCCGGCCCGGCATTGGCCATAGACAGGACCCCGGGGCCGTCATGCCGCAGGGTGGGATGGAATTCGTCGTCAAACTTGTACCCGGGGTCGCCGGTACCTGACCCCTTGGGGCAACCGCCCTGTATCATGAAATCGGGGATCACCCGGTGAAAGTTCAGCCCGTCGTAATAGGGCTTGCCTGCCTCCCTGGCCTTGTTGGAAAGCTTCCCTTCGGCCAGGCCCACAAAATTGCCGACCGTGCCCGGGGTTTTATCGTGGGTGAGCTTAACGGTTATAGCCCCCTTTTTGGTGTTGAATTTCGCGTAGATTCCTTCCTGCATGTTTTCGGTTTTTAGGCGGCAAAGATACGGATAATAATCGGGCCTTCCTGAAGGGGGCTCATCGGCCCTCGTTCCGGGTCATCCCCTCAAAGCCGTATTTGTCTGCCAGGTAGATCAGAGACGTCATGGCAGCGGCCCCCAGTTCCAGCTCGCGTTTGTTGATCGCCTCGAAGGTGTCGGTTTCGGCGTGGTGGTAGTCAAAGTAGCGCTGCGAATCGGGCCGTAACCCGGCCAGGATGCCGCCCTGGGGTTTGAGCGGGCCGATATCGGCCCCGCCTCCGCCCCGCATCAGCTGCAGGGCCAGGTAGGGCTCGAACAGGGACTGCCACTGGCTTATCTTCTCAAAAGCGGCGTCAGTGCAATCAAAGGTGAAGGCCCTCGGGGTAAACCCTCCTGCATCGCTTTCGAGGGCAAATACGTGGTTTTCCCCGTTTTTCTGGGCTTCTTCTGCGTACTTGGTGCCCCCCCTGAGGCCATTCTCCTCATTCATGAACATTACAGCCCGCAGGGTGTGGCGCGGCTTGTAGCCGGCCTTTTTGAGCAGGCGAAGCACTTCCATGCTCTGCACGCAGCCTGCCCCGTCGTCGTGGGAGCCGTCGCCCAGGTCCCACGAGTCGAGGTGGCCTCCCACCACCATATACTTGTCAGGGTGTTCGCTGCCGCGGATCTCCCCGATCACGTTATAGGAAAGCACCTCTTCCATCTGCCGGCAATTCTGCCGGAAGTAGAACTGTATTTCCGGGTTCAGCTTCAGGGTGGTGCTGAGCAATTCGGCCCCATTGGTGCTGATGGCCGCAGCCGGGATATGCTGCTCCGGGGGCAGGTCGCCGTAACTCATGGAACCGGTATGGGGATAGTCGTCGAGCCTGAGGTTCATGGAACGCACGATGACCCCAACAGCCCCGTATTTGGCGGCTTCGGCCGCCCCGGAGTGTCGCTGGTCGACACTTCCGCCGTACGCCTGGAAAGTGTTGATCAGGGTCGGGTCCATCGGGCGGTTGAAAAAGACGATCTTGCCTTCCACCGCCTCCCGGCCCAGGATGGCGAGCTGCTCAAAGCTCTTTACCTCGACCACCCGGGCCTTGATGCCCCCCGCAGGGGTGGCGACCGATCCGCCAAGGGCACAGATCGGGACGTTGTTGGTATTGCCCGGCTTGCTCTCGATATAGGCGAATTCAGGGGTCCCCCTCACCCACTTGGGCACCATCACCGGTTGTATCCAAACCCGGTCGAGCCCCAGGGAATCCATTTCCCGCCGGGTGTACTCCACGGCCTGCTGGGCCTGCACCGACCCGGAAAGCCTTCCGCCTATCTGGTTGGAGAGGTGCGCCAGCCAGTCGTAGGCCTTGCCTTCGGTCAGGGCCAGGTCGTGGATGTGCCGGATCATGTCGGCGTCGTCGCGCTGGGCCAGGGATGCCGGCGCTGAAGCCAGCCCCAGCATTACAAGGGTCGTCAGTACGATTCGTTGCATAGGGTACATATTGGGTTTCAATGCAGTCATTGCTTCTGGCTATTTCGGGGGGGAGGAAGGTTCGGCTTCGAGCGTGCGGCGGTAACCCTCGAGGTTGTCGAGGTCTTCCTGCGACAATTCCGGTTCGCGAACGTCCTTGTAGGCCGTCAGCACTTCCTCCAGTATGGACGCCACGATAAGGCGGGAGGCTTCTTTGTTGTCGGCAGGAACCACATACCAGGGGGCGTGGCTGCAGGTGGTCTTTCGGATGGCATCCTGGTAGCACTCCTGGTAGCGGTCCCAGAGCTTGCGCTCCTTCAGGTCGCCTGCAGAGAATTTCCATTGCTTCTGCCTGAGCTCCAGCCTGCGCAGCAGCCTTTGCCGCTGCTCCTCCCTGGAGAGGTGGAGGAAAAACTTCAGGACGATGGTGCCGTTTTCGGCCAGGGTCTTTTCAAAAGCCCGGATTTGCTCCATGCGCCGCTCCCAGAAAGCGTCATCGATGTCTTCGACCGAATTCACCCCGGGCAGGTATTCTCCCATGATGTACTCGGGGTGCACCCGGGTCACCAGTACATTCTCATAATGGGTGCGGTTGAAGACCCCGAATTTCCCGCGGGCCGGCAGGGCGATATAATGCCGCCAGAGAAAATCGTGCTTCCGCTCGATCTCGGTGGGCACCTTGAAGCTGTGCACCACCACCCCCCGGGCGTTGAAATCCTTGAATATCTCGCGAATGAGGCTGTCTTTTCCGGCAGTATCCATGCCCTGCAGGCACATAAGCACGGCGTACCTGCCATGGGCATACATGGTATCCTGGAACTTCCCCAGGCGCTTTCGAACGTGTTCGAGTTGCTTTTTCAGTGCCTTTTCACTGGCCCCGAAATCCTCATAGGTGGCCCGCTCGGAGAGGGTGATATGCGAATGGGCGCGGAACTGTTTGGCAGAAATTGGCTTCATGCCGTGAATATAAAATAAAATAGCGGGAGGTGCCATTGCCCGGGGAAAATATACCGCCTGTCGATCGGGGTGTAGGGGGTCGCGCCAGTTGTCGGGGGGTTCACGTCTCTGAACGAAAAAAATAGATGGGCCATATCCCGTTTCCTACTTTTACCTTACCCAAATCGCGCCTGGCCTGCCCGGCGCACCGAAACTTGACCTTATGCGAAGCTTTATCCTGTTGCTCTGTGCGGGCAGCTTCTGGCTCCACGCAGCCGCCCTTCCCGGCGAGGCCTGCCTGGATGCAGGATCCCTCATCGGCTTTATCGAAAACCACGTCCAAAACGCCCTTAAGGCAGAAGACCTGAACCTCAGCCGCTACCATGCCTACAAGGCCCTGAACACCCTTGAGAAGTCGCGGGAACAAATGCGGGCCTGCGGGTGTGAATACGCCAACAAGCACCTGGAAAAAGGCCTGGAAGACCTCAAGATGGCCACCCGGGTAAGCTCGCTGGAAGGCACCTACATCCTGCTCAGGCGGGCGCTGGAAAATGCCCGGGCCGGGCGGGACGCGCTGCAGGAGCACGATGCCTCCCACGATGGGCCTTACGACAACGACGTGCTGAGCCTGAACACGGCCGACTCGTCTCCCCCGTCGGGCCCTTCCCGTCCCGAAACCGAGGCCCAGCTGCGCGAGCGCATCGACCTGTCGCTGAAATCGTATGAAAACTCCCTGCAGGAGGTGGTCGAAGGGGTGCCGTGCCGGGAAGCCCTGACCTTTGTTGAGCGGATTTACGCCCACTGCGAACGCCAGCTGCTGCGAGACGACCTGACCCCCGCCAAGCGGTACTACAACCTGCGCACGAAGGAATTGACCGAAACCGCCCTGGAACAACTCAGGGGCTGCAACGGGAAATAAGGCCTATTTGCTGGCAAATAGCCTGACATCCTCTTCCGAGACTTCCTTCCCGCCCAGGATGATCAGGCGCTCCACGACATTGCGAAGCTCGCGGATGTTGCCCGTCCAGTCGTATTCCTTTAGCAGGTTTACTGCCTTTTCGGCAAAGGTTTTCGGCGTTGTACCCTGTTCCTCGGCAATCTTTCGGGAAAAGTGTTCAATGAGCAAGGGAATGTCGTCGCGTCGTTCGTTCAGGGAAGGTACCCTGATCAGTATCACCGCCAGCCGGTGGTAGAGGTCTTCCCTGAATTTGCCCTCGCCAATTTCTTTCTGGAGGTCTTTGTTGGTGGCCGCCACCACGCGCACGTCGACCTGGATATCCTTGTCGGAGCCCACGCGGGAGATCTTGCTTTCCTGCAGGGCCCTGAGCACCTTGGCCTGGGCTGAAAGGCTCATGTCGCCGATTTCGTCCAGAAAAAGGGTGCCCCCGTTGGCCGCCTCGAACTTCCCGGCCCGGTCTTTGACCGCCGAGGTGAAGGCCCCCTTGACGTGCCCGAAAAGTTCGCTCTCTATGAGTTCGGAGGGGATGGCCGCACAGTTCACCTCCACAAACGGGCCAGCGCTGCGCGGGCTTTTCTCGTGTATCCAATGGGCCACCAGTTCCTTGCCGGTCCCGTTCGACCCGGTGATCAGCACCCGGGCATCGGTGGGTGCCACCTTTTCGATCATTGTCTTGATGGCGCTGATTTCCCTGCTCTGGCCGACCATCTCGTAATTCCTGCTCACCTTTTTCTTGAGGATCTTGTTTTCGGCCACCAGTTCCTTGCGGTCGAGGGCGTTGCGCACCGTGGTGAGCAGGCGGTTCAGGTCGGGAGGTTTGGAAATGTAATCAAAGGCGCCCATGCGCATGGTTTGCACGGCCGTATCGAGGTCACCGTGGCCGGAAATCATAATGAAAGGGGTCTCTGGCTTGACCTTCCGGCCCGCTTCCAGCACCTCCACCCCGTCCATCTTGGGCATTTTGATGTCGCAGAGGACCAGGTCGTAATCGCTCTTTTTGATTTTCTCAAGGCCATCCAGGCCATTTTCAGCTTCAACTACCTGGTACTGGTCGTTTTCCTCGCTGAGGATTTTTACAAGCACCCGCCTGATGGCCGCTTCATCCTCGATAACCAGAATTTTGGACATGCACTGTTATTTGGTTTCATAAATATAAAGCCTTCCTCATGGAATGGTGTTAAGGAATGCCTAAATCAGCCCGGGGCCGCTTCTGGTATGCAAACGGAGATTCGGGAGAGTTCGTATCGGAAGGGGCGGTTCGGGACGCGAAGGTGGGCAGGTCGCGGAAAGGGGGGCGCCCCCACCCCCCATTCGAAATATAAGGCTGCACCCTGCAGCTTCCACGCAGGACTTTCAGGATCTGAACTGCGAGGTTTTTGCAGACAAGGGGATTATCTTGATTCCGGGAGGGAGGGGGTTGCCCCCGGCCGGCCCCGCGGCCTCGAAAAGAAGGCCCGGCAGCCATTTTTCCCGGAAGCAGGGAAATGCATTGCCACCGATCCTTCCCGTACACCACTATCCAGCCGGTTTGTCTTTCTGCCCTTCCGGCCTGTTGGTATAGAGGTGCACGTCCCGCTGCGGGAAGGGGATGGTTACCCCGTGCTCCCGGAACAGGGCGTCGATCTTAAAGCGGATGGCACTTTTGACCCGCGGGTCTGAAAACACGTCATTGATAAAAAAATGAACCGAGAACAACAGGGCCGAATCCCCGAAATCGTCGAACAGCACAAAGGGCCTGGGGTTCTTCAGCACCCCGCGCTGGTCCTGGACGGCCTGCAGCAACAGGCTTGACACCAGTTGCACGTCGCTCCCGTAGGCGACCCCCACCTTCACGGCCTCCCGCGTCATCCGGTGATTCTGGGTATAGTTGTAGATCACATCGCTGATGAACTTGTGGTTCGGAATGATCAGCACCTTGTCGTCGCGTGTCAGGGCGCGGGTGCTGCGGAGCTTGATCTCGAAAACCTTCCCGATTCGGCTATCCAGCTCCACGATATCGCCCACCCTGAGCGACTTGTCTACCAGGATCAGGATGCCGGCAATTACATCCTGTATGAGTTGCTGAAGGGCCAGCCCAATCCCGACAAACAGGGCGGCAGAAGCCGTGATCAACAGGGTGATATCGATTCCGGCAGCGCCCATCGTGAGCAAAATCACCACCACATAGATCAGGTAGCGCACATACTTGAACACGCTGAAGAACTTGAGGCGGTCTTCGTCTTCCATTTTGCGGGTGAAGAAGTTGCGCAGCGATTTCAGGATGATGCCCGTGCCCAGCAACACCAGCACCAGGGTAATCAATAAGCCAACCGTGATATCGATCGAATTCTCCCCTTCGCCCAGGTGCAGGCCGAAATTCCAGAATTCCCTGACCCCTTCCCAGAGGTCATTTTTCACAAATTCCGTGACGGGTTGGGTGTTTTCCTGCAAGCTCATCTCAGTATTTTAACCATTTGTACAACTCCCTGTAGGTTGGCTTCTTGCCGTACATCAGAATGCCGACCCGGTAGATTTTGGCTGCCAGCCAAACGATGGCCAGAAAGGTCCCGATCAGCAGGGCAATGGAGGCCAGCAGCTCCCAAAGCGGCACCCCGCCTTCCCCGATGCCCCCCGGCAGGCGCATCATCATCACGATGGGTGAGGTGAGCGGAAAAATGGAGAAGGCCACGGCGATCGGGCCGTGGGGGTTCGAGAATACCGAAAAGAACCCCACATAAATGGCCAGCATGAGGGGCAGGATGATCGGGAACATGAACTGCTGGGTGTCGGTTTCGTTGTCAACCGCCGCGCCGATGGCCGCATAGATTGAGCTGTAGATCAGGTACCCGAGCACGAAATAGATCAGGAAGCACCCCACCAGCAGGGCCATGGGGATCTTCAGGAATTCCTCGACCAGCAGCTGGCTGGTCTCATCGCCCCTCAGGGCGCTGCCCGCCAGGTTCGCCTCCAGGCCCATGCCGGGGCCCGGGCGCTGCATCAGGATGGCCGGGTCGATATCCAGGAAAAGCAAGACCACCACCAAAAGCAGGGAGGCCGAAACGATCCAGATCAGGAACTGGGTCACCCCGGCCAGGGAGGTGCCGATGATCTTTCCCAGCATCAGCTGGAAGGGCCTGACCGAGGAGATGATGACCTCGATGATGCGGGTGGTTTTTTCTTCGATGACCGAGCGCATCACAAACCCGCCGTAGATGATGATGAACATCATGATCAGGTAGCCGAAGGCCCCGCCAACCACTGCCTTGAACTCGTTGATGCCCTTCCCGCTGCGCTCCCCTGCAAAGGTGGCCGTATTGATCTCATAGCCCATGCGCACCCGGGCGTACTGCTCGGGGCTCACGCCGAGCTGCTGCAGGCGGTGCTCCCTGAGGCGATCCCCGAAAATGCGCTCGATAGCCTCGAGCACGGAAGTGTTCGGGGCGTCCTTGGTGTAGAGAAAGGAATCTTCGGTCACGCTCTCCAATGAGGCGCGCTGGGGCAGGTGCAACAGGCCGTAATAGCCCATGGCCAGGGTGCTGTCTTTGGCGGTTTCGAGCCCAATCCCTTTCAGGGGCACAAAGGCTATGCCGCGACGGGATTCGAAGTCTCCCTGAAAGAAGGGGCTTTCGTTGAGCACGGCGATCAGCCGTTTCTCCTCGTCGTTTACCTTGGTCAGATAGGCGATCAGCACAATCATCCCCACCATCAGGATGGGGCTCAGAAAGGTCATGATCACAAAGGATTTGTTCCGGACCTTGGCCAGGTATTCGCGCCGAATGATCAATCCGAGCTTATGCATGAGACTCCTGCTTTTGGACCGTTTGTATGAAAATATCACTGGCCGAGGGGATCACCTCCCGAAAGGAGGCCAGGTTGCCGTGCTCCGACAAATAGCGCAGCAGTTCCCCTTTTTCGGCATCCTCCAGCTGCAGGGTAAAATCCCAGACATCATCTTCGGCATCGTAATGCGGGCCGAGCAGGGGGAGCCGCCCCAGCAGTTCTTCCGGGGCCGGGGTCCCGTTGCGCGGGGTCCAGCGGATTTCGTACCGGTTTTGCTTGTGCGTTTTCTTGATGGCCGACAATTTGCCTTCCAAAATCAGGTGAGAGCGGTGGATCAGCCCGATGTACTCACAAAGCTCTTCCACCGATTCCATCCGGTGGGTGGAAAAGATGATGGAGGCCCCTTCCTTTTTCAGATCCAGGATCTGGTCTTTGATAAGGGCGGCATTGATCGGGTCAAAGCCGCTGAAAGGCTCGTCGAAAATCAGGAGCTTCGGCCGGTGCAGCACCGTTACGATGAATTGCACCTTCTGGGCCATCCCTTTGGAGAGTTCCTGCACTTTTTTATGCCACCAGTCGCCCATATCCAGTCGTTCAAACCAGTACTGGAGCTGCTTTTTGGCCTCGGCACGGCCGAGTCCCTTCAGCTGGGCGAGGTAGAGGGCCTGCTCCCCTACCTTCATGCTCTTGTAGAGGCCGCGTTCTTCAGGCAGATAGCCGATCTGGGCAATATGCTGTGGCCCGAGGGGCTCCCCGTCGAGCAAGACACTCCCGCTGTCGGGAAACGTGATCTGGTTGATGATCCGTATCAGGGTGGTCTTTCCGGCCCCGTTCGGCCCGAGCAACCCGTAAATGGCATTTTTGGGGATCTCCAGGGATACGGCGTCGAGCGCCCTGTATGTTCCGTAATATTTCGATACCTCCCGAATGGAGAGAATGCTGTTCATGCAGGCTCTGGTTTGACGATCCCAAATATAGGCATTAGACGCCAACTTTGCCGGCCGGCCATGGTACAGAAACGCTAAAGGTACGGAGGGGTACGGGCCAAAAACAAAAACCCATCCTTGATGGCAAGATCAAGGATGGGAAAAAAATTGCTATGAAAAAGAAAATTAATATTGGAGTCCCAATATCAATCCAAATATACATTTTTATTTTAAAAGGTGAAGGATAAAACGTTAAGAGAACATGTCTTTCACCTTTTCAAAAAAGGATTTGTCAGATTTTTCCGGTTTTGGCTCGAATTTTTCATCCTGCTGCATGCGCTCGAAAAACTCCCGCTGTTCCTTGCTTAGCTCGCGGGGGGTCCAGACGTTCACATGCACCAGCAAATCGCCGGTTCCATAACCGTTGATACTCTGAATCCCCTTGTTTCGCAGCCGCAGGATCTTGCCTGACTGAATGCCCGGTTCCAGCTTGATGCGCACCTTGCCCCCTACCGAGTCGATCTCCTTGGAGGTACCCAAAACCGCATCGGGCATGCTGATGTACAGGTCGTAATGCAGGTTGTCGCCTTCGCGCTTCAGGGTGGGGTGCTCCACGGTCTCGATGGCCACCAGCAGGTCGCCGGGGACGCCATTGCCGGGGGCTTCGTTGCCCTTGCCCGAAACCTTGAGCTGCATGCCCGATTCTACCCCGGCCGGGATCTTGATCGAAACGGTCTCTTCATGGGCCACCAGCCCGTGGGAATCGGCTTCGGGAGGCTTGCTGTCGATTACCTGCCCGCTTCCCCCGCAAACCCCGCAGGTAGTTGCGGTCTGCATGCGGCCGAGGATGGTATTGGTGATCTTGGTGACCTGTCCGCTGCCATGGCAGGTGCCGCAGGTTTTATAGGTAACCCCCGGGGCCTGCACCTTGCGCCTGACCTTCACCTTCTTCTCGACCCCGTGGGCCACTTCTTCCAGGTCAAGGCTCACGCGGATTCGCAGGTTGCTGCCCTTGACACGTCGCTGCCCGCCGCCGAAGCCGCCAAAACCTCCAAAGCCGCCGCCGAAGGCGCTGCCGAAGATATCCCC
The DNA here is from genome assembly GCA_964461555.1 of uncultured Robiginitalea sp. GTDB lineage: Bacteria > Bacteroidota > Bacteroidia > Flavobacteriales > Flavobacteriaceae > Robiginitalea. The sequence continues at coordinate 31,324 of CAYWZF010000017.1, forward strand.
GAACTGGCTGAAGATATCTTCCATGTTCATGCCGCCGCCCCCGTAACCGCCGCCTTCAAACGCCGAATGGCCAAACCGGTCGTACTTCGCCCGCTTGTCGGGGTCGCTGAGTACCTCGTAGGCTTCGGCGGCCTTCTTGAAGCGCTCCTCGGCCTGGGCATCGCCCGGGTTCTTATCGGGGTGGTACTCGATGGCCTTCTTGCGGTAGGCCTTTTTTATTTCTGCGGCGCTGGCGCTGCGGTCTACGCCCAGTATTTCGTAAAAGTCTTCCTTCATGGCTTCAGGTTCCTACGACCACTTTCGGATGTCTGATAATCCGGTCCCCCAGCTTATAGCCTTTTTCGACCACGTCCACGATCTTGCCCCTGAGGTTCTTGGCAGGCGCCGGAATCTGGGTGACCGCCTCGTGCACCTCGGCATCAAAGGCATCGCCGGGTCCGGCTTCGATTTCTTCAAGCCCTTTGCTGCGCAAGGTTTCCCGGAATTTATGCTGTATGAGCGCCACCCCTTTGAACCGTTCGTCGTCTTCTTCCCTGCCCAGTTCCCTGACGGCCCGGTCAAGATCGTCGAGTACGGGGAGCATGGCGCTGATCACTTCCTGCCCGGCAGTCTTGAAAAGTTCCATGCGCTCGCGTCCGGTGCGCTTTTTATAATTCTCGAATTCGGCAAACAGGCGCAGGTACTTGTCCTTTTCCTGGGCCAAGTCCGATTTGAGGCCTTCCAGTTCGGATGTTTCCCCTGTAGGTTCGGCGGTTTGCCCGGCTTCCCCGGCGGTTTCCTCCTGCTGCCCGACCACTTCGTCCTGGGGCAGGCCGTCTGTTTGCGCTTCCATATCCTTTTCTGTGCTCATAGAAAATGCTGCTAGGTTCTGACTTGCGAAAATGAGGGGCAAAAGTACTGCCAATTCCTCAAAAATGTCAAAATGTCACGATAATTCGTGGCAAAGGCGTGCTGAAGCACTGAAAAAGCGTGGGAGCTCAACCGAGCAAATCTTCCAGGGCCGGCCTCAGATTGGGGAATTCAAAGGCAAATCCCTCCATCTGCACCTTTTCGCAGCTCACGCGCTGGCTGTCGAGCAGCAGGTGCGAACGTTCCCCCAACAAGAGCTTCAGGGCCCGGGAGGGAACAGGCGGCAGCCAGAGGGCCCGGTTCAGGACCGACGCTGCCTCGGCGGTCAGTTTCCGGTTGGTTACCGGATTGGGGGCCACCGCGTTGTAGGTGCCTTCAAGCCGGTTTTCGAGGGCGAAGCGGAACATCGCGACCAGGTCGCTAAGGTGGATCCACGACTGCCATTGGTGCCCGCTGCCCACGACAGCCCCCACCCCCCAGCGAATGGGGCGCGTCAGGGCCGGCAGGGCCCCTCCTTCCCGCGCCAGCACCAGGCCGATGCGCAGTATTCCCCGGGAAATCCCCAGGGCGCCAAAGCCCTGTACCGCATCTTCCCATTTCCGTACCGTCTGCTGCAGAAAGCCGGCCTCCGTGCCGGTATACTCTTCGGCGTAGTATTCTGTATAGGAAGAGGGGTAAATGCCAATGGCCGAAGCCGAGACCAGATAGGCCACCTGATGCCCGTCCAGTGCTTCCAGCCCCTTGCGGAGGCACTCCAGGCTATCTGTCCGGCTCTGCTGTATGTCCTTTTTGCCGGCGGCCGTCCAGGGCCTGGTAATGGGGCTGCCGGCCAGGTTGACAATCATGCGCACCCCCCTGAAACACTCCGGGTCGATGGTACCGGCGGCCGGGTTCCAATGAAAACCCCGGTATCCGTCTTCCGATTTCAGTTTCTCTTTACGGGTGCTGAGGTAGTTCACTTCCATGCCGTCTTTCCGGCATCGGGCCACCAGGGCCCTCCCTACCAGTCCGGTTGCTCCTGTGACAAGTATCTTCAAGCCAATTTTTTTGGTAAAAATACCGGTTTTGCAACCGGGGATAAGGCATTTTAATGTGCTTTTAACAGGGAAAGGGGATTACGACTCCCTCCAGGCCCGAAGCATTTCGCGTTTGCCCGGAGGGCCGGGAAGGCGTTCTACCCGAAACCCCGCAGCCTGCATGGCCCGCCTGACGCTTCCCTTGGCGGCGTAGGTCACCAGGCAGCCTCCCGGCTTCAGGGCCCGGTACATGCTGGAGAACACTGCTTCGGTCCAGAGCTCGGGCTGAACGCGGGCCCCGAAAGCGTCAAAATAGACCAGGTCATAGGCCCCAATGTCTTGCAGCTCCCTGAAATCGGTGCGGCGCTTGCAAAGCCTGAAGGCCCCGGTCATGGTCACTTCGGTTTCCCAGGGAGCCTCGTGCAGGGCTTTGAAGGCCTCCGGGGCCCCGGCCCCGGGAAAATGGTGGCCGTAATCAAGGGCTTCCCATTCCGGGCGGGTAACCGGGTAGGCTTCGAGGGTGGTATAGGCAACAGACAGGTTTTGCAGGGGGGCCTCCAGCAGGGTGATCAGGGCATTGAGCCCGGTGCCGAAGCCCACTTCGAGCAGGGCGATTTCCCGACCGGAAAAACAGCGGAGCCCGTGCTGGATAAAAACATGGTAAGCCTCTTGCAGGGCCCCGTGCAGGGAATGGTACTGTTCCTGCCATTCGGGCAGCTGCAGGGTCAGGGAGCCATCTGCCGTCCTTACGATGCGCCGCTCCACCTCACTGGATGATGCGCACCCCGCTTGCCTCGAAACCGGGAGCCTGCTCAGGGCCGCGTATCGCCATTACCTCCTGTTCGGTGCGGCCCGCATCCCGGGCCAGGTGGCGGCGCTCGCCTTCAGACACTTCCGATACGAAAGCTTTTCCCTCTACCCAGACCTCGCTGCCGGCAATATCTTTGGGCACGAAAAAGCCATAATCCTTGAACCGTACCATGACGGTTTGCCCGGGGTCGAGTTCTACCTGCATCCAGCATCCTTTCATCTGGCAGACTTCGAGCACTTTGGCCCGAAAACCCGTCTGAACGGTATCGGTGGCCGCAAGCGACTGGAAGAGTTCCGAAGCGGCTGCCGGGTCGAGCAGGGGCTTGCCAGACAGGGGCGCGCCCACTTCGGTAACCGGGGCGGATTGCCCCGATTGTGCCCGGGCTGTTCCGGCAGCAAGCAGCAAGGCGAGGGCCAGTATGGCGAGTGTCTTTTTTTTCATGGGTTTCCTGTTTAGGTGCACTGAACGCAAAAGTCGGGATTTTGACCCTAAAGATAAAGCCCCGTGAAGATAATTATGTAATTTTGAAGTCCAAAATATGGCTCCCATGGATGTTTCGACCACACAGATTCCCGTTACGAAAACGACCCGTTCGCGCTTGCCCGAAGTAGACTTTGAACACCTCTCCTTCGGCAACATCTTCACCGACCACATGTTTATCTGCGAATACCGGGACGGGAAATGGCAGGATGCACGCGTCATCCCGTACGGGCCCCTGTCGCTCGAACCGGCCGCCAAGGTTTTCCACTACGGGCAGGAGGTTTTCGAAGGGATGAAGGCCTACAAGGACGCCCGGGGCAAGACCTGGCTCTTCCGCCCGCTTGAAAACCAGAAACGGCTCAACAGATCGGCGGCCCGCCTGGCCATGCCCGAGGTTCCCGAAACCCTCTTCATGGAAGGCCTGAAGGCCCTCCTTGAGGTAGACCGGGAATGGATCCCCAAAAAATCAGACAGTTCGCTCTACGTAAGGCCCTTTCTCTTTGCCTCAGGCACGGGGTTCCACGCCTCTGCCTCTGACCGCTATACCTTCATCATCGCCTGCGCCCCGTCGGGGGCCTATTTCTCAGGCAAGGTAAGCGTCCGCATCGAGGAGACCTATTCACGCGCCGCCAACGGCGGGGTCGGCTATGCCAAGGCAGGCGGCAATTACGCGGGGTCGTTCTACCCCATGCAACTGGCCGCCAAAGAAGGCTTCCAGCAGGTGATCTGGACCGACGACAACACCCATGAATACATCGAGGAAGCCGGGGCCATGAACATTTTCGTCCGCATCGGGGATACCCTGCTGACCTGCCCTACCAGCGACCGCATCCTGGACGGCATAACCCGCAAGAGCATCCTGCAGCTTGCCGAGGCAGAGGGAATTCCGCTGGAGGTGCGAAAAATCAAGGTTTCCGAGCTGATCCAGGCCTCCGAAAACGGCAGCCTGAAAGAGCTCTTCGGGGCGGGCACGGCGGCTGTGGTATCGCCCATCAGCAGCTACGGCTACCGCGGCAAGCTATATCAATTGCCTGAGCTGGAAGACAGCTATGCCTCCTACATCAAAAAACGCATCACGGATATACAGTACAACCGGGCCGAAGATCCCTTCGGCTGGCGGTACGAGGTAGGATAGCCAGGCCCTGGCGGGCGGGCAGCCCTCCCGATCAGGGTTCCCTGTCCAAAATGGCCCTGATATCGGGCCTGAAATAATTGGGCCCCTTGAGCACCTTGCCGTCTTCGCGGTATACGGGTTTGCCGTCATGGCCCAGTTTGCTCATGTTGCTGCGCTGGATTTCCTCAAAGACCTCTTCGATCTTGGCCTGCATGCCGTGCTCCAGAATGGTGCCGCAGAGAATGTAGAGCATGTCGCCCAGGGCGTCTGCCACTTCGACCAGGTCGCCCCGGTTGGCGGCTTCGAGGTACTCCCGGTTTTCCTCGTCCATCAAATTGAAGCGGAGCAGGTTCTTCTCAGGGCCCAGGTCGGCCCGCGGCTTTTGTGAAATCCCCAGGCCAAATGCCTGGTGGAAATCGGCCACCGCTTTGATCTTTCGTTTCATTTTCCGTGCGGATTCGATTAGATTTGGCTAAAAATAGAAAGATGTTCAGCCCCGGACAAATCGTTTTTGCCGTCCTTTTCGTAATGGCCTTTACAGGGGTGCTTGTCTGGATGTACCGGAAAGACCGTACCTGGCACCGTAAGCAGTATCAGGGAGCCCGCTGGGTGCTGGTCTTTTTTATCTCCTTTGTAATCATACTCTTAATTCTGAAGTATTTGCTCAGAGAATGAGGCTAAAATCTGCCTAGGCCACAAAAATGGAGCTTTTTACAACGAAACCGGGGTCGCGTTAAGATTTTCATAAGAAATCACGTACCTTTGCGTTGAACTTCTATAAAGAAGAGCTCCATGGTCGTTTTTCTGGTGATATTTCTGGCGCTGCTTTCCCTGAATGCCCTGTTGCTGGTCTTCAGCACGAACCGCCGCTTTCGCATCAAAGGGCCCGCCACCATGGCTGAAAGGCCCGCAGCCAAACAGGAATCCTACCCCCTGCCCTCTTACGATTCCAAGTATCAGAAGGCCGTTTAAGCCAAAGTTTCTTAGCTTTACCACAAGGACGCACCTGCGCCCCTTCTGTCGTTATACAGTATCGGCCCCCTATGAAGCAATTACTCCTGGTCATCCTCGGCGGTGGCATTGGCAGCGGCCTTCGGTATCTGATCAGCAAATACCTTAACCCGGCCATCTCCGGGTTCTACCTGGGCACTTTTGTGGTCAATGTGGTCGGTTGCCTGGTCATCGGCCTGATTTTGGGGGCATCCCTCCGCAACGAATACACCTCCCCCACCCAGACCGCCCTGCTTGCCACCGGATTCTGCGGCGGCTTTACCACCTTTTCCACCTTCGGGCTGGAGCAATTCCTGCTGTTGCGCGAAGGGAGCTACCTCCCCCTGATCTCCTACACCCTGGGCAGTTTGGTAGCCGGGGTGCTCGCCGTGTGGCTCGGATTCTGGCTTTCCCGTTATTTCTGACCCTCCGCCCCGGGCATTTGTAACTTTTCTGCCAGGTTTTGTTTCGTTTTTCACCTCCCCCCGGGCTTTTGTAAGCCTTTCCTTTCAATTCGGGGATTGCGAACCTGCACCCCCTGTGAAGCAATCATTGATTTGCTATTTTTTTACGTTTAAATAACATATACCCTAATTTTTAAGGGGGTGTAATTGTTAGAAACATAATAATGCCCCGCGATACCCCCTAAAAAAGATGGGTGCTTTCAAATTAATCTATCTTTGGCCCGATCAACAAAAATTTTTACCCATGAAAAAAGTGGAAGCAATCATTCGTAAATCAAAATTTGATGAGGTCAAGAAGGCACTGCATCAGATCGAAGTAAATTTTTTCAGTTACTGGGATGTCACCGGGGTAGGCAATGAAAAACAAGGGCATGTGTATCGGGGCATTTCATACAGCACTTCCGACATCCAGCGGCGCTACCTGGTCATCGTGGTTTCCGATGAATTCCTGGAGCGCACGGTAAATACCCTGCTCGACACCGCTCATACAGGCAATGTAGGTGACGGCAAGATTTTCGTTTCGGAAGTACTGGAAGCCTATCGCATCAGAACCCGGGAAAGCGGCTACGCCGGAATCAACTAACCAACCAAAAGAACTAAAATCATGGATACTGGATTATTCACTGCAAACAACGTCTGGATGATGGTATGCACGGCGCTGGTTTTCTTTATGCATG
>CAYWZF010000018.1:0-37685 GCA_964461555.1 uncultured Robiginitalea sp.
GTTTCTTCCCGGGCGCCCGGTAATTGTCAAACTGTACGGCCCCGGGGCGTGTGATGTTGTAATGCCATCGGTTGTCAATCTAGGTAGTTCCCCCGAAACCTAAGAATCGAACAGGTACCGGTGCCAACGCGTTGGCCTGGTAGTCCCCGATAAGCATAACGCCCTTACGTAGCTGTTAATGAATAACAAACTCCAGGAGCCGTACTTTGGTTTGACAATATATCAATGACCCTTTTGTGCTCAAGACCCTACGGCGCATACAGCGGCAGCGCACTGAAACGACCTTCGAGCCGCATGCTGTTGCCGCTCGCATCGCGCAGCAACAAATCCATTTCACCGGCCACTTCGCGATCGGTGGCTTGTTGGATGGAAATGCTTCCGGTCTCGGTAAAATACAACTGACCATTCCCGTCGATCAGGTCGGCGTAGCCGAATACTGTTTCGGACGTATGGATAAACTCTTTTTCACGGGCAGTAACTTCATAATTATCCGGCACAATGGATTTTTCATCACTCCGCATGGGAATCACAAACCCAAAGCCCCGGCCCGCACTGTTTTCGGCATCCAGGAAGTGAAGCTTGAAAACCGGGTTTCCTTGCATGCCCATACGGGGTTCTGCATATTCAAAGTATACCGGCCCTTCGTAAAGGTGCTGCTGTCCGTCACGAACCGAAGTAATCTCATACTCCCCTTTCACCCTGAAAGGCTTTGAATCGGGAAGCTTTGGCACGATGTAAGAGGCCACGCTCACCCAGACCACACCTGCCAGTAACGCTACTGCGGCAAGCCGGAACATAAAAGATCTGGAAGCTTTCATGGCACTTTAGTAACAGGGATTTCTTCAGGAATGCTTTTCTTCGGGGTTTCCGATGCGAGCCCATCGCCCTGGGAGGCATTTGCCTCAAGAGAGTTATCAAGCCTTTGCGGCCTTGCTTCTCCGTTATTTATGCCGGTCAGCACGGCCAGCCCCAGTGCGGCGATCAATCCCAGGAAAAAAAACAGGCACTTTTTCATTGGTTTGCAGGGTCGTTCCAGATAGGGTTCCTGGATTGTCCCAAGCGAAAGTAGCGGCTTGGTGCCACACCCGGAATAGCGAATGTATAATCGGTTTGAAAATATGTATGGATAGCAAATTGACGAGCTTTACATTTGAGTATGTTTTAATTATTTGTTTATCAGTGTTTTACGAATTATTTGAAAGGGTCGTTCTCTGCTATTCCCCTTGCTTTTCGCCGAAATATCCTGAATCCAAACCGTTTATATGGGATTTCAGGCAGCCTGCACAAGTTCAGGAGCGCTAACTGCCTTAAGGCGTTATTTTTGTATATTTTCAACCTAAACTTTCCAGGCGAATATGTTAGAGGCCGTACTGGTAGACGATGAAGAAAAGGCACTGCAAAGCCTGAAATGGGAGCTGACCAATTTCTCGAATGAAATTTCTGTGGTCGCTGCATTTACAGATCCCTTTGAGGCCCTGAGGTATCTGGACCAAAACCGGCCCGATTGCCTGTTTTTGGATATCGAGATGCCAACGATGGATGGCTTTCAATTTATCCAGAAGCTCCAGAACAAAGAGGTGGCAGTAGTCATTACCACGGCTTACAACCAGTACGCCATCAAGGCCCTTAAGAACGAGGCGATTGATTATCTGTTGAAGCCTATCGATTCAGACGACCTGAAAGAGACCATTTTAAAGATCCGGAAACACCACGCACGAAACCTGACCGCAGAAAAGCTCGAGCGAATCCTGCTCCGGCACAACGCCAATTCATCCCTCCGCAAAATCACCCTGAACACCGACGGCAAATTGCTGTTTCTTGAAAATGACGACATCCTCTATGCCGAATCAGACGGGAATTACAGCACCATCTACCTGTCTGACGGGCAGAAGATCGTTCTGACCAAAAAACTGAAAGAAGTCGGGGAGATGCTCCCTTCGGATTCCTTTTTCAGGATCCATAATTCCTACATCATCAACCTGAACAAGATCAAAGAATTCCTGAAGACCGACGGGTATGTGATCTTAAAGTCCAATCACAAAATACCGGTTTCACGCCAGAAAAAATCGGATTTCCTGGATCTGATTTAACCGGCAGATTTTATGCGTTCAGCCCTGTACAAGATCTGTATTTTGTGTGGCCTGTTGGCCCTGCCGCCCCGTATGGCGGCACAGCCTGTCCCTGAAGATTTCCGCCGCATCGCAGAAAGCCTTATTAAACGTGCCCCAAAAACATACCAGGAGTTCAGCAATGCCCTGCTCCCGTACCAGAAAGATACTGTGCTGATGCTCCACTTCGCGCGACAGAGCCAGATCCGCGACTTCCCGGAAGGCCTGTCTTATGCATATAACCAATTGGGGGCCCAACTGCAATACATTTCAGACTTTGACCGGGCCATCACGCAGCATAAAAAGGCGCTTGACGCAGCCACCCAGGCACGCAACCCCGAATTGCAGATCGTCAGCCTGAACATGCTGGGCATGGCACATCGCAAAACGGAATCGATCAAAACCTCTCTCGACCATTACCGGGAGGCCCTGAACCTGGCGGAAACGATCTCCCAACCCACCGATGCCGTACAGGCCGGGATCAATGAAGCCCTCAATGGGATTGGGAATATCTACCGCCTGCTTGAACAATACGACCTGGCCATCAAATACTTCGAGGAATCGCTCCAGTATGACATCAAGCTGGAAAACCTGCTGGGCCAGGCCATGAACTACCAGAATATTGCAGAGTGCCTGGAGGCACAGGGAAAGCTGGAACCCGCGATGAGCTATTACGAAAAATCCCTGGAAATAAATAGGGCTCTGGGTTCGCGCAAGATAGAAATCGTAAGCAAATACGGGATGGCCCATGTGCTCGCCCATCAGGATAAAGCCGGGCAGGCGCGTGATCTGCTGGAGTCAATCCTGTCAGATGCCGAAGCCCTGGGAGACCAGGAAATCCGTTCTTCTATTTATTTGCAATTTGGCTGGATTCTCACAAAACTCGGATCGTACAGTGAGGCGAAAGGCTACTTGTTCAAAGGCCTGGCCATTGCCGAGAACATTCCGCTTTACAGCAACATTTACCAGGCCAATGCCTGGCTTCATGACATTTACAAGATCGAGGGCGATTATCAAAGGGCGCTGCTTCACTACGAGAATGCCCAATCAATGCGCAGGCAGGTCTCGAACGAGCGCAACCGGCAGTACGTATACGAAATCATTTCAAATGCCGAGTCTGAAAAAAGACTGGATCAGATTGAGGAACTGGCCAGAGACAACGAACTGATCAACATGAAGCTCCGCCGGAATCGCACCGCACTGCTGGTAGGGGCGCTGCTGTTGCTTTTGTTCACCCTGATCCTCTATATTTTGTACCGTCAGTACCAGCTCAACAGCGAAAAAAAGGTGCTCACCCTCGAGCAGAACATGCTGCGAAGCCAGATGAACCCGCATTTTTTGTTCAACTCCCTCAATTCAATCAAGCTGTACATCATCAACAATGAACAGAAAAACGCGGTTCACTACCTGAACAAGTTCTCCAAGCTGGTGCGCAAGATCTTGGAGGCCTCATCCCTGAAAGAAATCCCGCTGCAGGAAGAACTGGAAACGGTAGAGCTCTACATGAATATCGAAAACATCCGCTTCAACAACGAGATCGACTTTTCAATCGAGGTAGACCCTGAAATCAACACAAGCCTGGTCAAGATCCCATCCCTCATCCTGCAGCCTTTTCTCGAGAATGCCCTTTGGCATGGCCTGTCTTCCAAGGAAGGCGAAAAAATCATCCGGATCGAAGTCAGGCAGGCCGAGCGTGGGTTTATTCACATAACCATCAGCGACAACGGGATCGGCCGTACAGCAGCCGAAAGGATCAAGGAAAGCCGGGTATTGAAGCGCAAGTCGGTAGGGATCGCCATTACCAAAGAGCGCCTCGCCAACTTTTCAAAAGACTACCAGAATACCTACGACGTGTCAATGGAAGACCTGGTGCGCCACGACGGCAACCCGGCGGGAACCCAGGTAACGATTAGGATCCCTACCGTTTAAGGTTGCGGGCCACCTCTTCGAGCTCGGCATACCACGCTTCCCCGAATTTTCGGATCAGGGCTTCCTTCACAAATTTGTAAATCGGAACCTGTAGCTCTGCCCCGAGGTCGCATGCCGGATCGCAAATATGCCATTGGTGGTAATTCACAGCAGTAAGCTGGGTGTATTCCCGGATGCGCACCGGATACAGGTGGCATGAAACCGGTTTCTTCCACGAAATCGCCCCGGCCCGGTAAGCGGCTTCTATGCCGCAAAGCGCAATCCCATCGCGGTATATTACATAAGCGCATTCGGCCCCGTTGAGCAAGGGCGTTTCCCATTCCCCGTCTTCCCCTTTCACATAGGCTCCCTGCGATTCGATGGCCGCCACCCCTTCCGGGCGGAGAAAGGGTTTTACTTTCGGATAAATTCCTTCCAGGATATGGGTTTCCGCTTCCTCTACCGGGGCACCGGCATTGCCATCGACGCAGCATCCGCCTTTGCACGCCTGCAGGTTGCAAACAAATTCCTTTTCCAGGATCTCTTCAGAGACAACGGTCTTACCCAGCTCAAACATAGGCTTCCTTCCTGCGGCAAAGATATTCTTTTGAAACATGACCTCAATTAAAAAGACCCTCGTTCCCTCTCGGATATCCCGATTCCCGTTACCTTTGCGGCTCTAAATTTTCAAACTATGAAACTGAGCCTCCGTGAAATCGCCTCGGCTACCATGATCCTGTTTGCCGTTATCGACATCGTGGGAAGCATTCCGATCGTAATTGAGCTCCGGAAAAAAGTGGGGCATATCCAATCTGGAAAGGCCTCTGTTGTGGCGGCCATCATCATGGTCGCCTTCCTGTTTATAGGAGAGGAAATCCTCAACCTGATCGGCATCGATGTGAATTCCTTTGCGGTGGCCGGTTCGTTTGTTTTGTTCTTCCTGGCCATTGAGATGATCCTGGGCGTGACCCTTTACAGGGACGAAGCCCCCCAAACGGCGTCTATCGTGCCCCTGGCCTTCCCGCTCATTGCAGGTGCCGGAACCATGACCTCCCTGCTGTCGCTCCGGGCTGAATACGAGGTGGTCAATATTATCGTGGCTATCATCCTGAATATTATCTTTGTTTACCTGGTTTTGAAATCCAGCAAACGGATCGAGCAGGTTTTGGGGCAAAGCGGCCTCAGCGTAATACGGAAGGTGTTCGGGGTAATTTTGCTGGCCATTGCGGTAAAGCTGTTTGCCAGCAATATCAACGGGTTGTTTTAACCTGACCTGCGGAACCCCTTCAATAATCCTGTAGCCATGAATAAAATCCTCTTATCGGTACTGCTGGTGGTCGCCCTGGGCCTGATCGGGTACAATGCCACCAAAATAGATGCGCAGCAGCCCCTGGCGGGCGACAGCCTGGTAGCCCTGATCGGTATCGTCGCGGCCCTGTGCGCCGTGGTTTTGCTGCTTATCTACAACACCTCCAAAAGGATCCAGAAGAAACTTGACGAAGAATAGCCTGCCTTAGCTGTCGGTGTCTTCAGGCACCAGGACGGGCCTGTCGAGCTCGATGACTTTCCGGAGCACGGAATCGGTCGGAGCCAAAATACGCGCCTTCAGGTTGGGTGAGAACAACTGCTCGGCAATGGAAGCTTTGATATGCGCCTTCAGCAGGTCCTCGTAATCATAAAAATTCAGGTTGAAGCGGAATTGTGACAAAAAGCCCATCAACCGGTCAAAGAGGATGTCATCTACCTCGAATTCACTGTAAAATCGCTCGGCGTCATAATCTGCGTACAGGGCCCGGTCTGCCTCAAGGTGGTTAAAGGCGAAGCGTGAAAAGTATCCGCGGCTGTCGAGGGCAGCTATGGCCTCTTCCTCGTTGCTGCCGATCGGCACAAACACATCGGGGATGATACCGCCCCCTCCATAGACCACCTTTCCGCCCGGGGTGGTGAATTTAAGGGAGTCGGCTACCCTGATACTGTCTACAGAAGCGAGCTCTCCATTATGGTAGCGCTGCACGAACCGCTCGTAGTAATCTTGCGTGCCGTTGCGGTAAGAACGCTGGATGGACCTGCCCGTAGGGGTGTAATAGCGCGAAACGGTCAGGCGCACGGCCGAACCGTCTCCCAGGTCCATTTCGCGTTGCACCAGGCCCTTTCCGAAAGACCGGCGGCCGATGATGGTGCCGATATCATTGTCTTGCAGGGCGCCGGCGATGATCTCCGAAGCCGAGGCTGACCGCTCATTGATGAGCACATAAACGGGCTTGTTTTCAAAACGGCCCCGAGCGGTAGCATAGGTAGAATCGGTCTGCCCTTTCTTGTTTTTTGTGAACAGGATGAGTTTTCCCTTCGGCAGGAAGGCATCAGCGATTTGTTCGGCCTCATTCAGGTACCCCCCCGGATTGTCACGCAGGTCAAGGGTCAGTTTTTCAGCGCCCTGGCGAATGAGGGCTTTCAGCGCCTCGTCAAATTCTTCAAAAGTGGTTTCGGCGAAGCGGTTCATCCTGATATACCCCATGTCGGGGGTGAGCATGTAATGGGCGTCAACGCTCCGGATGGGCACCCGGTCGCGCTGGAGCAAGACCTCAAAAGTCCTTTTCTCGGTTTTCCGGTATACCGTGAGCTTCACGGTCGAACCCTCCAGGCCTTTCAGGCGGGAAACGATTTCTTCATCGGGCAGGTCCTTGCCGTAGAGTGTATCTCCGTCTGCCATCAGGATTTTGTCGCCGGCCAGCAGCCCGGCCCGTTCACTGGGGCCGCCTTCGATGGTCCGGGTGATTGAAATGGTGTCGCGGTTGGTATAGAAGTTAACACCGATGCCGACGAAATCGCCCTTCATGTTTTCGGCTACCCGTTTCATTTCGGATTTGGGGATGTAAACCGAATGCGGATCGAGTTTGTCGAGGATATTGTTCACGGTGACATCGACGATGCTGTCGGTATCGACCTCATCGACATACTCGTAGTCGATATAGTCGATCAGGCGGTTGAGCTTGTCCTTTTTCGAGTTGGTGGTGAACAGTTTTTCAGGGCTGTCATTGAAATGCAGCTTGCCCCCGACGAAAATGCCCAATGCCAGGGAAAATGCCACCACGGCCGGCGCTATGTAGTAACTCTTTTTCACTCAATCTTCATGTAAGGGCTCCGCGTCGTCAATGTCGGGCATGTAGTCTAGTTTGACCCCGGCCCGATGCAGGAACTGAAGCCCTGAATCATCCTTATATACTTTTTGGTATACTACTCGCTTTATGCCTGACTGATGGATAAGCTTGCTGCATTCCCTGCAGGGCGAAAGCGTAATATACAGGGTTGACCCCTCACAGGACTGCGTCGAAGAGGCCACTTTGGAAATGGCATTGGCCTCAGCATGGAGAACATACCATTTGGTATACCCTTCTTCGTCCTCACAGTCATTCTCAAACCCGGTCGGGGTGCCGTTGTAGCCATCTGAGATGATCATCCGGTCTTTGACGATGATAGCACCCACCTTCTTCCGGTGGCAATAAGACAACTGGCCCCATTCCTGTGCCATCCGCAAGTAGGCGCGGTCATATCTCGCTTGCTTCTTACTTTTCAAACCTGTATGCTACTAAACGCAGTTTGCCGCCTCTTTCGTGCGGGCTTCCACGAATATACCGGCTTTTATACCCCCCTACAACCCGGGCCGGGTTAATTTTAAGTGAAAATCTCAGCCGGCCAGGCCCGTACCATCAGCATGCCTGAAACGGCTATGATCAGCCACCCCGCCACGCGGATATACCAAATCCGGGAAATTTGGAGCTTGTCAATGAATAGGTACGACAGGGCCATGACCGCCAGCAAGACAAGCAGCTGGGCGGCTTCAATGCCCAGGGCAAACCCGAACAAAGGGCCGGTTTTGTCGGTTTCTCCGGCCATGAGCATGCGGAAATAGTTTGAAAACCCCAACCCGTGGATCAGGCCGAACAGGCCGGTGGAGAACAAGTGCGTCTTAAAGGCGGCCCCGGGGTCTACCCCGGGCCGGGCCAGGAAAAGGTCAAAAACCGCCGTGAGCAGAATGGTGACCGGGATCAGGAATTCCACCAGGCCCGGATCAAAGTTCACCAGGCCATAGGCGGCCAGGGCCAGCGAAAAACAATGGGCTGCGGTAAACAACGTGGCCAGCCAGAACACGCGCTTCCACTCGTGAAAGCCAAAAGGCAGTGCCAGGGCGATCAGGAAGAGCACATGGTCGTACCCATTCCAGTCCATGACGTGGAAAAACCCCAATTCTCCGTAAAACCAAAAATTTTCCATACCTGTAAATTCAGTGCAAGCGGGGGTTACATGCCCCGCTCCCTTTGTATTTGCTCATACGCCAATTGTACCTGCTTGAATTTCTCCTCGGCACCCTTTCGAATGGCCTCGTCTTGCGTATTCACCCGGTCGGGGTGGTATTTCTTGGCCATCGTCCGGTAGGCGCGTTTTACCTCTTCATTCGTGGCCGAGCGGTCAATCTCCAGAATGGTGTACGCCGTGTCGGCCGAGCGCACGAACATGGCCTTGATGCTTTCAAAATCGGTGGCCCCCAGCCTCAGGTACCCGGCGATTTCCCGCAACTTTTCAATCTCAGCCGGGCTAGCCTGCCCATCGGCCTGGGCAATGCCGAATAAAAAATGCACCAGCTGCAGGCGCACCTCATAGCGGGTGCGCTGGTTCATGAAGGCACAGATCCGTTCGGCCGAGATTTCCCGCTTTTTGATCACCTCGTTGAAGGTCC
Organism: uncultured Robiginitalea sp.; assembly: GCA_964461555.1. Taxonomy (GTDB): domain Bacteria; phylum Bacteroidota; class Bacteroidia; order Flavobacteriales; family Flavobacteriaceae; genus Robiginitalea. The sequence continues at coordinate 8,752 of CAYWZF010000018.1, forward strand.
GGAAGATGGCGTTGGCCTTCTCCTTCCCGTACGTGCTCAGGAAATACTGCCTGACATAGTCGAGTTCCTGCTGGCTTACCTGCCCGTCTGCCTTGATCACGATAGAACAGAGCGAGAGCAGGTTGAGCTCAAAATCGGCCGGGCTTACCTGGGTTCGGGTGAGATCGGAAAAGACCGAGCCGCCCCTGGAGCTGACGCCTTCTGCAAGGCTCCCCAGGAAAAATCCCAGGATGGCACCGGGAAGGCGGAAAAAGATATAGCCGACAATGGCGCCGAACCATTTAAGCATCTGACGAAATTTTTGCCAAAGATAGGGCATTGGCCCAGATAAAGACCGACCTCTCCCGGCCCAACCTCATGGAATAATGGCTCCTATTTCATACCTTTGTGCCTTCCGTAACAAAACAGCAAACTATGTACCCAGCAGAACTTGTAAAACCCATGAGGGAAGACCTGGCCTCAGCCGGTTTCGAAGAACTCTATACCGCCGAAGCAGTAGAAAAGGCGATACAACAACCTGGCACCGTTCTGGTCGTCGTCAATTCCGTTTGCGGCTGCGCCGCCGCCAATGCGCGCCCGGCTGCCAAGATGAGCCTGCGCAATGAAAAAACCCCTGACCGCCTGGTCACGGTATTTGCCGGGGTAGACCGGGAGGCCGTTGACGCGGCCCGCAGCCTGATGGTGCCCTTCCCGCCTTCTTCTCCCAGCATGGGCCTTTTCAAGGATGGCGAACTGGTCCACATGATCGAACGCCACCATATCGAAGGACGCCCTGCCCAGATCATCGCCGACAATTTGATCTCGGCGTATGATGAGTTTTGCGATTGATCGAATCTTCAGAATAAGAGGCCCACTCCCACAAGAGTGGGCTTTTTGCTTTCCTAATCGGCATGTTTAAGGGCCCGCCTCACATTTCGGGCACTTTTCTCATCAGGGATTAAGACGTATATCCGCAACAACTGGACCATTATGTCTTCATCCCCTGGCCTTTCTGCCAGCCCCGCCTGCAACACTTCCTCAGCCTGTCGGAACAAGTTGTATTTTGTTGTGGCGAGCCGCGATCGTTCTTCACGATTCCGTTCCTGCTTTTCGAGCTCTTCCATCGACAGGGCCTCCCTGGCATACACAGAGGCCAGGCCCATAATGGCGTCGAGGTCATCGGGGGTCTTTGCCAGGACCCTCCGATAGGCGCGAATCGCGGCCTGCAAATCGCCCATTTCCATGGAGATCGAACCCAAAAGATTGTACATTTCGGAGGTTGCAGGGCCCAGTCTGATAGCTTCGATCAGGGATTCACGGCTTTCCTCAAGCCGCCCCATCTTGAAAAACATGCGGCTCTCTGCGAACAGATCGGCCGTTCGGTACTCATCTCCCTTCCGGCTGATCTCGAGCAATTGCATTGCTCTATCGGGGTCTGAAATTTGCTGGTAATATGCACTCAATTCTAAGAGCAGGTTCTTGTAAGCTACCATATTCTTCAGATCAAATCCGCATTTAAGCATTTCTAGCCCAATCGAAATAGCCAGATCCGGATCCTGAGTTTTTCTGGCTTGTTTGAATGCTTCGCCCAAGACAAATCGGTTCTTACCCCCACTATAACTATAGGCATTCAAATAGTATCGCAATGCTGTTTCATGATCTTTTAGGGAGTCAGCCTTTTTAGCCCCTTCCCAGAAGTAATTCACTTTCTCGGGCTCGAAGGTGAAAATAGGTATTGTTTCACCTTTTGGGAACGTCATCTTTGTCAAACCTTGTTCCCAACCAATTTTGAATGATTCTAGCCGGGCATCAATCGGCGGAAAATTTCCTGGTGAATCCTCTGAAACCATCAATTCTCTCATTGCATCAACAAATATTTCCCGCGCCTCGGATTGCCTGGAAATGGCAAAACCGGCAAATCTGTCAGCTTCCAGTTCAAACTCAGGGAAACTCATTCCCTTTATGAAAAAATGGCGAAGAATATGGTGTCCAACGGCATGAAAGAAAGTCAAAGATTCAACAGGACTTTTATCCGAGCTATTAATAAACCTTTTTGTATGTGGCCGTGTTAAAAGCTCGCGATTGGCAAATCCAGTTTGTTTCTCATTGTTAACCAGGGCGTGGCCGATGGAATCGTCGCGGCAGATGATTATTCCAAAATTACGAGACAATCCCAAGTTGCCTAATAAAGCATCTACCCTATTATTAAGCACGGTATCGGTTACTTCATCCTTTAAGAAGGACCACCTGGTTGCCTGACTCTTCTTTCCATCCTTTTCAGGGACTTCAAATACGGTCTCATATTCGGAAAGGCAGTTTGAAAAGACCTCACGTAATCCGACAAACTCGGTATAGGCACACGTCTGGTTGTATTGTGCGTAGATCGGAATACCAGAGATAAGTATGACGGCCATCAAAACAAAGGTTTTGAAATCTTTCATGCAACAATGCCTTGAAAAATCGGTCACTTGATCCATTCTTTGGAATTTTCCTACATTCAAAGAAACACAAAACGCTTCGTAATCGCCAAAAGAGATGGCCAACAGCACTCAATTTCCGGGTAAAATCCAGATTGCGGGCGCCCCTATGCGATCCAGGATTTCTATTTTTGCACCATGACCAAACTCCTTGCCTATCCGCTCACGGTTATCTACCTGCTCTGTTTTGGGCTGGTCCTGGTGGTTTTCCACCCGGTGCAGTGGATTTGCCTGAACCTGTTCGGGTATGAGGCCCACAAACAAAGCGTGAGCATCCTCAACCTGTGCCTGATGCGCTGCACCCATATTTTGGGAACCCGCTACAGCATTGAATATCCCGAAAACATGCCTGAAAAGGGGCCGCTCATCATCGTGACCAACCACCAGAGCATGTACGACATACCGCCCCTGATCTGGTACCTGCGCAAGTACCACCCGAAATTCGTCAGCAAGAAGGAACTGGGAAAGGGCATCCCCAGCGTTTCCTATAACCTGCGGCACGGGGGCTCGGCCCTGATAGACCGGAAAGACCGCAAACAGGCCCGGGCTGAGCTAGTGCGCCTAGGCCAGTATATCCAGGAAACAGGCCGCAGTGCCGTGATCTTCCCCGAAGGGACCCGTTCACGCACCGGCGAGCCCAAACCCTTCCGGACTTTCGGCCTGAGCGTGCTGATGGAGCACGCCCCGGATGCGCAGCTGTTGCCCATCAGCATCAACAACTCGTGGAAGATGTTCCGGTACGGCGCATTCCCGAACGGCCTGGGCAACCACATCCGCTTCAGGGTACACCCGCCCATCCCGGTAACCCCGGCCAGTGACCAAAAGCTGGCCGACCTTGAAAACCTCATCATTTCACACATTGACCCCCACGCATGACCGATGCCGAGATCGTAGAGAAGACCATTGCCTTTGTGAAGGACGAACTCTCCCAAGCCGAAGGGGGGCACGACTGGTTCCATATAGAGCGGGTCTTCCGAAATACCCTGCTCATCGCCAAAGACGAGCAGGTCGATGTGCTGGTGGTTAGCCTTGCGGCCCTCCTGCACGATATCGCGGATCCCAAATTCCACGGGGGGGATGAAGAAATCGGCCCCAAAAAAGCGGATACCTTCATGGAATCGCTGGGGCTGTCTGCGAAGGTCCGCGGCCATGTGGTGGACATCATCAGGCGCATGTCTTTCAAGAACAGCCTGGAGGGGGAGGCCGGGGAAGAATCGAAGGAGTTGCAGGTGGTGCGCGATGCCGACCGCCTCGACGCCATGGGTGCCATCGGCATCGCCCGGGCCTTTAGCTTTGGGGGGTACAGGGGGCGTGCCCTCTACGACCCGGAAATCGCCCCCCGGGTGGGCATGAGCAAGGCCGAGTACAAGAAATCTTCAGGCCCGACCCTGAACCATTTCTACGAAAAGCTGCTGCTGCTGAAAGACCTGATGCACACCCCGGCGGGAAAAAAACTGGCAGAGGGCCGGCACGCCTTTATGCTCGAATTCCTCGAGGCCTTTTACGCCGAGTGGAGCGGGAGGGCCTGACAGGCCAGTCCCGTGGCAAAACCTGCCTTCCTTAAGTGTGGATAACACACAGAATTTGTATCTTCAGGGCGATTCAAAAACATGTCATCCATGCAAAGACGTTCCTTCCTGAAAAACACGGCAGCGGCATCCGCTGCCTTTAGCATCGTTCCCTCTTATGTGCTTGGCCGGGGCCATGTGCCCCCCAGCGACACCCTGTATGTGGCGGCTTTCGGAGTCGGCGGCCGGGGTGCCGGCGTGATGGAAGGCCTTGACGGCACCGGAAAAGTCAAGTACGTGGCCTTCTGCGACGTGGATGACCGCCGAGCCGCCGCAACCTATAAAAAATATCCTGATGTAAAGCGCTATAGAGATTTCCGGCAGGTATTCGAAAAACACCTCAAAGACATGGACGCCATTATGGTGGCCACCCCCGACCACACCCATGCCGCCATTTCCCTGCCCTTCATGCGCGAAAAAAAACACGCCTATGTGGAAAAACCCCTGACCCACAATATTGCCGAGGCGCGCCTGATGACCCGGGTCGCCCGCGAAATGGGCATTGTTACGCAGATGGGCAACCAGGGGGCCTCAAGCGATGGCAGCCGGGAGGCCCGCGAATGGATCGACTCAGGCATTATTGGAAAAGTCTACAAAGTTGATTGCTGGACCAACCGGCCCGTTTGGCCGCAGGGGGTGCCGCTGCCTACAGGGAAGGACCGCATCCCGAAGGAACTCGACTGGGACCTGTGGCTCGGGCCTGCCGCCATGCGCGATTACAACAAAGCCTACCTGCCTTTCAAATGGCGGGGCTTCTGGGATTTTGGCACCGGCGCCCTGGGCGACATGGGCTGCCATATCATGGAAACGCCCTTTAGCGTGCTCGACCTGGGCTACCCCACCGAAGCAGAAGCCAGCTGCACCACCAATTGGGTGGGCGATTTTGTAGAGGCCGACTACAGCGCCTCGTGCCCGGCGTCTTCCATCATCCACCTGAAATTCGAGACGGAGGCCCACGGCCCCATTGAGCTGAGCTGGTACGACGGGGGGTTGAAACCCGACCTGCCCGATGAGCTGAAAGACGGGGAGAGCATTGGCGACAACGGAGGGGGCAGCATCTTCTACGGCAGCCGGGGTATCCTGATATGCGACACCTACTCCCGCAATGCCCGCCTGTTGCCTTCTGAGCTGATGGGCATGATGAACAAGCCCGCCCCCACCCTTTCGCGGGTGGAAGGAAGCACCGGGGGGCACCAGCGAAATTGGGTCGAAGGCTGCCTGAATGGCACCCCCACCTCTTCTGATTTCTCAAAAGCCGGTAAACTGACCGAAGCCGTGCTGATGGGCAACCTGGCCATCCGTTCGTACCAGTATAAAGAGCAGAAATTCAACGAACAGTACAACCGTGCCTATTTCGAGTATCCGGGTCGCAAGAAAATCCAGTGGGATGGCGAGAACATGCGCGTCACCAACTTCGAAAAAGCCAATGAATGGGTGAACGGAAGCTACCGGCCGGGCTGGGAGCTGAAATAGGCCCGTTTCTTTAGAAAAGGCTCAACTGCCCGTTCTTGTACCGGGCGTGCAGTCCGGTGTTCAAAGGCGGGAATTCCCGCCCGGCAAAATAGCGCCGGCGGGCCACACTGGCCATCTGATGGAGGTGGCGGGCCAGTTCCCCTTCCCCTTTCATGCGGGTGCCGAAACGGCTGTCGCTGAGCTGGCCGGCATGGCAATCCCGGATCTGCGACAAGACCTTTTCTGCCTTCCCGGGCATGGCTTTCTGAATCCATTCTGTGAAGAGCGCACCAATGGCCCCGTTAAGGCGCACCAGCGTAAACCCGAAAGACCGGGCCCCGCACCCGGCCACTTCCCGCGCCAGGTCGAGCAACTCATGGCTGTTGATCCCCGGGATCAGGGGGGCGAGCATGGCATTCACGGGGATGCCCGCCTGCGACAACTCCCGGATGGTCTTCAGCCGTTTGGCTGTGCTGGCGGTTCGGGGCTCCAGCAGCTGCCTGGTTTCTTCCTGCAGGGTGGTTACCGATACGTGCACGCCCACCAGGGCATGCCGGTTTAGCTCGCACAGCAGATCGAGGTCGCGCAAGACCAGGGCGTTTTTGGTGATGATCCCCACCGGGTGGCGGTACTTCAGGAAAACTTCAAGGCAGGCCCGGGTGATGCGGAAGTGTTTTTCGGCAGGTTGGTAGCAGTCTGTATTGCCTGACAACACGATGGGGGCGGCTTTCCAACCCGGCTTTTTCAGATGGGCCTCAAGCAGGGCAGGGGCATTTTCCTTGACCAGGATGCGGCTCTCAAAATCGAGACCGGGGCCGTAGCCCCAGTATTCATGCGAATTGCGGGCATAGCAGTAGACGCAGCCGTGCTCGCAGCCCTGGTACGGATTCATGCTGTACGACATGCCCACATCGGGGCTGTTGATCTTATTGACGATGGTCTTGGGGTGCACCGTCGTAAACTGCGTACGCTCGCGTTCTTCCTCTCCGCTGAGCCGCAAATGGTCGCGGTATTCGGGCAGGGTTTCGTGCCGGAGGTCTTCAAACCGGTTCGCAGGGCGGCTCTGGGCGCCCCGGCCCTTGAGGTATTCAGGAGGAATTTCAGCCACTTCGTTTGGACTTTGTCCAAATTTATGGATTTATTCCGTTTTTTGTTGTTAAATTAAAGGACGGACAGCCCGCCCCGTCACCCCTGGATGCGGACGGCCACCATTTGTTTTTTGCTCCCGCGCTTGGCATAGAAATAGAGCGTATCGTCTGCTTCATCAACCAGTGGCTTCGAAACCATCAGGGGCAGGCGTGCTTCTTCCTGGTCAATGATCTTTTCATAGCTGAGCTGGCCCTGGGCATCAAGGCGTATCAGGAAGACATTCCGGTTGCGCCCCAGCCCCTGCTGGAAAATAAGGCGCTCGTTGTTGAGCAGTTGCGGGTTATCAGCCGCGGTGCAGATGAAGAAATAGGTATTGCCATTTTTGGTGTAGGCACTGTAAGAGGCATATGCCCCGTCGCCCTGGGTTACCTCGGTCTTGTTGATATTTCTGGCCCAGGCCAGCTCGCCTGCCGGGTTCAGCTTCACGCTAACGATGTCGTTGTGGTGGAAGCGTTCGACGGCCACCCGCCCCCCGCTGGCATTGGCCTGCACGCTTTTGGTCACGAAGTATTCTTCAGCGTTGAACAACAGGGAACCGTCATCTGCAAACCAGACATCCTTAAACACCAGGTTTTTGACCACCTTCTCTTCTTCGGTCCCGAACTTGTCGAACATGAACTGTTCTGAAAACGGGTTGAAGGTATGCCGGGTAGCCTTCAGGGTGGCCGGGTCGATTTCGAGGTACTCCAGGCCGTTGTAGCGGCTGTCTTTGCGATCGGCATAGAACCCGACGCAGACCAGTTTGTTGTTCCGCCAGACCGGGTTGAGGGCTTCGGAATATTTCCCGTCAACATCGTAGCTCGCCGTTGTGGCGCCGCCGGGGGTGAGCCTGACCACCTCATACTGAAATTTGCGCTCTTCGGCCTTAAACCGCTTTTTGACGAAGTATGCTTTTCCGACCAGATAGGCGGCGGAAAAATCAGGGGCCATTTCCAGGGCTTCAAAGGCGTAGTTCTTTTCCTCGATTTCCCCTGAAAAATCAACGTCCATCACGGGGCGGAAACCAAAATCATAGACCAGGATGCGGTGGCGGTTGTCATCGCCCTTCTTGTAGTGCAGGCTTATGGCAAAGGCATTTCTTTCGCGGTCAAAAAGGACCGCCGTGCTGAAACCGGACGAGAAATTGCGGTTGTAGTAATTCTTGTCAAGGGGGTTGTCTACCCAGACCGAAGGGATGACCAGCAAATCCTTTTGGGTAAAGCGATAGTCGCCGACCGGGCTGTGATGCACAGAATAGATGTAACTCAACCGGTCGGGATCATATTTTAAAAACAAAAGGTATAATTGCCCGTTGGCGACAAATCCATCGACCAGATCGGCACCGTTGAATTTGTAATTGTATTCATCCAAAAGTTCAAGTCCCTCATCATATCGCTCAATCATATAACCCTTTGGGTGCAGGATGAGACCTGTATAGTAAGCCCTTACCAGCAGCTTGTTGCCAGAGGTGGCTTCTGAGAAGGTTATGAGGTTGGAATATTTAAACCGATCGTCATATTTCTCGCCAAAGCGATACTCCACGGGCATTTGCTGCGCCTGCACCACAAGCGATAGCAGAATGGATGCCAGCAGCCAGAGGTTGCGTGCCATAGATAAGGGATTTGGGATGGATTACTTCCCCGGAAAAACAGGTTTGCGCTTCTCCAGGAAGGCAGCTGTGCCTTCCCTGAAATCAGCGGTCGAGAAACAGTCCCCGAAGGCCTGAATCTCGGCCTGATATCCGGCTTCGTTACTCCTAAAACCCGCATTTACCGCTTTTATTGCATGTGCAATGGCAACCGGGGAGTTTTTTGAAATCTTTTCGGCCAGTTGCAGGCAGAACGCATCCAGTTCCTCCAGGGCGGTCACGTGGTTGACCAGGCCGAATTCGAGGGCGCGTTCGGCTTCGATCATGGCCCCGGTCAGTATCATCTCCAGGGCCCTGCCCTTGCCCACGAGCTGCGGCAGGCGCTGGGTGCCCCCGTATCCCGGGATCACCCCGAGGGAAACCTCGGGAAGGCCCATGCGGGCATTGTGGCTGGCTACCCTGAAATGGCAGGCCATAGCCAGCTCGAGTCCGCCGCCCAGGGCAAAGCCGTTGATGGCGGCTATCACCGGCGTGGCCAGGTTCTCAATGAAATCAAAGAGCAACTCCTGCCCCCTGGAGGCCAATTTGCCCCCTTCTTCAGAGGTGTAGCCGGCGAACTCAGCTATGTCGGCCCCGGCCACAAAGGCCTTGGGGCCGCTGCCCCTCAGCACGATGGCACGCACATTCGGGTCAGCGTCGAGCTCGGCAAGCGCATCGTGCAGCTCCCTGATCGTGTCCCGGTTCAGGGCATTGAGCTTGTTGGGCCGGTCTACGTATACCAGGGCCACCCACTCTTTTTTTTCGACAAGTATGTTCTTGAATTTCATAGGTCTGAAGATTTGTTCTTGGTTGCTACTTTCGGGATCCTTACGACGAACACAGTGCCCTTCCCGGGAGTGGAACTGAAGTCGATCTTGCCCTGGTAGGTTTCCACGATGGTGCGCACCATGCCAAGGCCAAGGCCCATGCCACTGGTCTTGGTCGTGAATTTGGGCTCAAAGATCTTATCGCGGTTGGCCTCTTCTATGCCCGTCCCATTGTCGGCCACCATGATTTTGGCCCACTCTCCTTCAGAAGAAACCGAGACCACGATGCGCGGCTGGGCAACATCGGGCACGGCCTGGATGGCATTCTTTACCAGGTTGGTAACCACGCGGATGAGCTGGGTACGGTCCATTTTGGCGACCACATCCTTCTCATCGGCCATGAAATGGATGTAGGGTTCGTTGAAGATGTCGAGCGCCAGCTTGACCACCTTGGTCACGTTGAGGGTCTCATTCTGCTGGGCCGGCATTTCGGCAAAGTTGGAGAAGGCAGAGGCAATGCTGCTCAGGGTATCGATCTGCTGGATCAGGGTTTTGGCGAATTCCCTGACCTTGTGGTGCGCGTCGGGGTCGTTTGGATCGAACTTGCGCTCAAAGCTCTGCACGCTGAGGCGCATGGGGGTCAGGGGGTTCTTGATTTCATGGGCCACCTGTTTGGCCATTTCGCGCCAGGCCTGTTCGCGTTCGCTGCGGGCCAGCTTGGCGGCGCTGAGCTCGAGCTCGTCGATCATACTGTTGTAGGAGTCAATCAGCCGGGCAATTTCTTCACTCGGGTCTTCCAGGAAGATCTTCTCGTTGGTGCGTGCCAGGCGTGTTTGGGTGAGCTTGTCTGAAATGGTCTGCAGCGACCGGGTTATGTATTTGGAGATGAAATACGCCAGGGCAATGGCGCTCAAAAGCATCAGCAGGTACACCCCTCCCAGCCGCATCAAAAACTGCCTGAGCTCGGCGTCGTAGAAGGAATTCTCTTCAAAATAGGGCAGGTTGAGGATGCCGATGGGCTTGAAGCGGTTGTCGAGAATGTAGGTATAGGAGGCCTGGTAGGTGTCGCCGGCAGCTGCGCTGGCCTCCACGTAACGCTTTTTGAGGCCCGACTGCAGGGCGTTCAGAATGTGGGGCTCGAGGCATAGGGAAACCGAATCGTTGTCGAACTTGGGCCGCGAGCTCTTGATCAGCTGGCCTTCGAGGTCGTAAATATTGAAGTTGGCATCTTCGATAATGGCAATGCGGTAAATCTCATCTTTGAAGATCAGGCTAAGGTTCTCGGTGGTTACCGGATAGGTCGTGCGCTGCAGGGCGAAGGTAATGGCCTGCTGGATTTGCTCTTCTTTGCGCTCAAGCCGGTCCTGGTGGTAGTCTTTGGCCTGCTCGCGGTACTGGTACACCGTTACCCCGGCGATCAAAACCGAAGCGACCAGCACCAACAGGATCATGGAGACGAAGATCCTGGAGCGTAACGACATTTTTGTGAACAATGGGCGGTGGTTTACCCGCTAAGATAGCAATAATCGCACCAAAAATGAGCAGGGGCGCAGCCCGCCCGGGCCATCAGGAGCGCCCCTCTTCGCGCTCCCTCACCCGCTTGTAGGCGCGGATGCCGATCATGATCAAAACCGCCAGGCCGATCATGCCCACCAGGCCGTACAACCAGTCGAAGGTGGTCTTGAGGATGGCCAGGAATACCACCGCAAAGAGGATCATGGTGGCACCTTCGTTCCAGATCCTCATGAAATGCGAGGTGTAGGTGTAGTCTTCGCGCTGGAATTTCAGGTACATGCGGTGCATCGCCAGGTGATACCACCAGAGCAGCGCCACAAACCCCAGCTTGATGAGCATCCAGGTCTGCAGGAGCCATTCGGGCGTGAGCCATAGCAACCAGGCAGCGGTAAGGGTGCATAAGATGGCAGAAGGCCAGGTTATGATTTTCCAGAGCCGCCGCTCCATGATGCGGAACTGTGCGGCCAGCACCCCGGCATCGGGCTGCGGTTTGTCGCGCGACTCAATGTGGTAGATAAAGAGGCGGGGCATGTAGAACAACCCTGCAAACCAGGTAATCACGAAAATCAGGTGGAGCGATTTGACGAAGTCGTAAGATTCGGCCATGAGGAATCATTTTTTGTGGAACCCTCCGAAAGGATTCAATCGTATGGGCAAAATACTACTTTTCGGGAATTTCCCTTCCCCCTGTTGATAAAGAACCCCTGCCGCGCATTCTGCGCCAACCCTGGGCAAGCCCAAAGGCGGCCACAGCCGGAAGGAGCCATCCGAGTCCCTGCCCGGTAAGGGGGAGGTACTCCCATGCCCGGCCCCATGCCCCCCACAGCCCCAGGCTCCCCAGAAAATCAGGGATGCTGAAACCCAGGGTTGTAAAGACCACCGCCCGGAATACCGGAGGAGGCGAATACTTCGGGGGAAGGGCATTGAGCCCGATCAGAACGATGGTCAGGGGATAGATGAACATCAGGGCCGGAAGGGCCACGGCGATGATGTATTCGACAGACAGTTGCCCGATTGCCACGCCGAGCACGCATCCGGCCAGGGCCGTGAGGCGATAGACGCCCTGCGAATCGCCAAACCTCGATCTGACGAAGTCGGCTGTTCCGGTAACGACGCCCACAGCGGTTGTGAAACAGGCGAGCGCAATGAGCAGGCTAAGAAAGTAGCCCCCGCCAGACCCAAGGGCCAGCCCGATCATCTGGCTGAGCAAGCCCGTGCGCGAGACCTCAGGGTCTGCCACCCCATACATGAAAGCCCCGCAAGCCATCAGCCCGGCATAGAGCAACAACAGGGAAACCCCGGCGATCTGCCCCGAGCCGACAACGGCCCGGAACCGTTCCCCGGAAGAAAGGGAAGGGTACTCCAGCCTGAGGGATACCAGGATCACCCCGCCCGCGACCACGGCCCCGATGGCGTCAAAGGTCTGGTACCCTTCAAGCACCCCATCGGTAAAGGGAAAGGCCAGCCGGGGCGCCCCGGCAGCAGAGGGCATATCTGCGAGCAGGTTGCCGATCAACAGCAAAAGCACCAGCAAGATGGCCGGGGTGAGCCATTTCCCGATAAGGCTGCTGAGGCGCGACCGGTTGATGGCTACTGCGAAAACTGCTCCGAAATACAACAGGCTGGTAAAGAGGGGGCCAACGTCAAAATACGGGGCAATGGCCATTTCATGGGTGACCGATGCGGTTCGGGGAGCCGGGAGCGACAGGGAGATGGCGTAGACCACACAGCAATACACCAGGCTGAACGCTGGGGAAACCTTGCGCGCAAAATCGATCATGCCCCCCTGCAACCGGGCATGGGCCAAAATACCCAGCATGGGGATAGCCACCGCAGACAGGCAAAACCCCAGGTTGGCCACCCACCAGAGCGAGCCGGAACGGAGCCCCAGCTGCGGGGGCAGAATCAGGTTTCCAGCCCCGAAAAAGAGGGAAAATAAGGTAAATCCGAGAATCCAGACGGCACGTCTTTTCATAGGCTCAGGGAACGGTTGACCCGGTTAGGCGCAAAGGCTCCGGACCACCCCGGGACCATGGGTTTGGGGAAGCCGCCCGTGTCATTCGACGAAAATTACTAAAAAAACATCCGGAAGACCCAATAAATGCGTAGGTATAATCGTTGTGGTTTCCAAAGCCCCTAATTGTATTTCGGACCCAAATCAAAATTTCAAAATCCCCATAGCTCCTGCCCCAAATAACGGAGTTACCCACTGCCCCAAAACCTACTTTTATGAAAAAGTTATTCTGCTCGATTTTTGGCCATCACTTCACGGTAACCAAAAAAGTGACATCCCACATCAAGGAATATTCCTGCGTACACTGCGGCAAGCAGGTGACCACCGACGTCAGTGGAAACCTTTCCAACCTGACCCCCCAGCTCCGGGAAATCAATGACACCCTGGCGCACATCTATCAGAAGCGGCACGCTTCGGCCCACCAGCAACAGGTAGCCTGAGGGCTATTCTCCGCCAAAGGCATTCCAGCCCCGAGCCTTCAGGGGCAGGTGCTGCCCACCCCGGGTAACGAGCACGGCCCCGTCTTCACGGCCTGCCATATGCCCGATCACCGTCAGATTGGGGTTCCCTTTGATTTTTGGATAATCGGCCTGGTCGATTGTAAAAAGTAATTCGTAATCTTCCCCCCCGCCCAGGGCCACCGTGGTGCTGTCTAGCCTGAATTCCTCGCAGGTGGCAATCAGGGTCGGGTCAAGCGGGATTTTTTCTTCATACAAAAAACAACCTGTCTCACTCGCCTCGCAGAGATGCAGTATTTCGGAAGAGAGGCCGTCGCTGATATCGATCATGGCTGTGGGCCGGACTTCCAATTTTTCCAACAGGGCGACAATGTCTTTGCGGGCCTCGGGTTTCAGCTGCCGCTCTACCAGGTAGCTGTACGGCTCCAGGTCGGGCTGATGGCGGGGGTTGACCTTGAATACCTCCTGCTCGCGCCTGAGCACCTGCAGACCCATATAAGCCCCTCCAAGGTCGCCGCTCACCACCAGCAGGTCATTGGGCCGTGCGCCGCTGCGCTGCACCGCCCTGCCCGGTTCGGCCTGCCCGATGGCCGTTACGCTGATGATCATCCCCTTGTTGGAAGAGGTGGTATCGCCCCCCACCACATCTACCCCGTAGATCTCGCAGGCCAGGGCTATGCCGGCGTAAAGTTCTTCCAGGGCCTCGAGCGGAAAGCGGTTGGAGACTGCCAGGGAAATGGTTACCTGAGTGGGCTGCATGTTCATGGCGTACAAATCGCTCAGGTTGACCACGATGGCCTTGTAACCCAGGTGCTTGAGGGGGGTATACCCCAAATCAAAATGCACCCCTTCGACCAGCATGTCGGTGCTGACCCCAACTTCATTCCCCTCGAAACGGAGCAGGGCCGCGTCGTCTCCAATCCCCTTCAGGGTTGAAGGCTGCTGAATCCTGAGGTGGCGTGAAAGGTGGCGGATCAGGCCAAACTCCCCGATTTGTTCCAGCTCGGTTTTACCGGTTTCCTTGTTTTCTAACATACTGCAAAAGTACACCCTTGGCGGGTTTGGCACAGGAATTTTTTCATTTTGCACCCCATGTACAGCCCGAAAAACCCGGTATAAGAAATCTTAATACGGGGATTCGTTATATTAATGTTAGAGATTGCGCAAAAACCGCCCTTACTTCCTATATTTGTGGACTAATTTAGATTAAATCCAAATTTAGAATGATCAAGGTATCCGATACCGCCCGGCAAAAAGTCGTCCACCTCATGCAGGAGGAAGGCTTTGATGCACAGACCGATTACATACGGGTGGGCGTCAAGAGCGGCGGGTGCAGCGGCCTGTCGTACGAATTGCGGTTTGACCGTGAGGTGGGCGAAACCGACAAGGTCTTCGAAGACAATGCGGTGCGCATTGTCGTGGATAAGAAAAGCTTCCTGTACCTGGTGGGCACCATCCTGGAGTACTCCGGAGGGCTCAACGGCAAAGGCTTCGTTTTCAACAACCCCAACGCCCAGCGAACCTGCGGCTGCGGCGAGAGCTTCTCGCTCTGAGGCTTCCCCGGGAGGGATCTAACAAGACAACCAAGAATCATGGCATATACCGAAGAGGAATTAAAGAAGGAACTGGAAACCAAGGAGTACGAGTACGGTTTCTATACAGACATCGAATCGGAGACCTTCCCGAAGGGGCTCAGCGAAGAGATCGTGATTGCCATTTCCAAAAAGAAGGAAGAACCCGAATGGATGACCGAGTGGCGCCTGGAATCGTTCCGCATCTGGAAAGAGATGACCGAACCCGAATGGGCTAACATTCATTACAGGAAACCGGACTTCCAGGATATCTCCTATTATTCGGCCCCGAACAAAAAACCGAAATACAACAGCCTTGACGAGGTAGACCCTGAATTGCTGGAAACCTTCCAGAAACTGGGGATTCCCATGGAGGAACAGAAAAAGCTTGCCGGGGTGGCGGTCGACTTTGTGATGGACTCCGTTTCGGTGGCCACCACCTTCAAAAAGACCCTGGCCGAGAAGGGGATCATCTTCTGCTCCATTTCGGAAGCCCTGCGGGAGCATCCCGAACTGGTGCGCAAATACATAGGCTCGGTGGTGCCCCAGAAGGACAATTTTTACGCTGCCCTGAATTCAGCGGTCTTTTCGGATGGCTCCTTCTGTTATATCCCCAAAGGGGTACGCTGCCCCATGGAGCTCTCGACCTATTTCCGGATCAACCAGGCGGGCACCGGGCAGTTCGAACGCACCCTGGTGGTGGCCGACGAAGGCAGCTATGTGAGCTACCTGGAAGGATGCACGGCCCCCTCGCGCGATGAAAACCAGCTGCACGCAGCCGTGGTGGAGCTCATCGCCCTTGAAGGCGCCGAGATCAAATACTCCACGGTGCAGAACTGGTTCCCCGGAGACAAAGAAGGACGGGGCGGGGTTTACAATTTCGTGACCAAGCGCGGCCTGTGCGAGCGCAATGCCAAAATTTCGTGGACACAGGTCGAGACCGGGTCAGCCATTACCTGGAAATACCCCTCTTGCGTGCTGAAGGGAGACAACTCCATCGGGGAATTCTATTCCATCGCCGTGACCAACAACCACCAGCAGGCCGATACGGGGACCAAGATGATCCACCTGGGCAAGAACACCCGGAGCACCATCATCTCCAAGGGCATCTCGGCCGGGAAGTCACAGAACAGCTACCGCGGGCTGGTACAGGTAGGCAGCCGGGCCACCAATGCCCGCAACTTCTCGCAGTGCGACTCCCTTCTGATGGGGAACGAATGCGGGGCGCACACCTTCCCTTATATCGAGGCAAAGAACCCGACGGCACAGATCGAACACGAAGCCACCACCAGCAAGATCGGGGAAGACCAGATCTTTTACTGCAACCAGCGGGGCATCGATACCGAGAAGGCCATCGCCCTGATCGTGAATGGCTTCAGCAAGGAAGTGCTCAACAAGCTCCCCATGGAATTTGCCGTGGAGGCGCAGAAGCTTTTGGAAATCAGCCTGGAAGGCTCCGTCGGATAAAAAAAGACATGAAACATACCCTCGTAATAGCGTGTTGGGCGGGCATGCTGGCCCTTACCGGATGCCGGGAACAAGCGGCAGGTACCCTGGCCGTTGCCGGAGAGGCAGTTTCCGTGACAGCCCCGGACATCCGCCTCTATACCTTTGACGGGGGTACCGTGGGGGTGAACAGGCTGGAGCTGTTTGCCCAGGACGAAGCCTACCAGGGCCAGACAGCCACCTTTGCCGATGCTTTCTACGTGATCAGGCATCCGAAAGGTACCCTGATGTGGGATGCCGGCCTGCCCGAACAGCTTGTGGCCCTCGGGGAACCCTTCACAGACGCCAGCGGAGCCTTCACCGTATCGCGGGCCGATTCGGTGGCGACCCAGCTGGCTCAAATCGGGCTGACCCCGGCCGACATCGACTACCTGGCCCTCTCGCACACCCATTTCGACCACAGCGGGCATGCCGAGGCAATAGCTGAAGCCACCTGGCTGGTGCAGGAAGCTGAATACGAATGGATTACTAGCCCTGAGATGCAAGAGCAGCAGCCCGACATGTACAACGCGGTGAATGACCTCAGAAACATCCGCAAAATCAAGGGCGATTACGATGTTTTCGGAGACGGGACCGTGGTGATCAAAGCCATGCCCGGCCATACCCCGGGCCACTGTGCACTTTACCTGAACCTGCCCGAAGCCGGCCCGATGCTGCTGAGCGGCGACCTGTACCACCTGTCGCTGAGCCGGGCGCACAAGCGGGTCCCGCTGTTCAACACCGACGTAAAACAGACCCTGGAAAGCATGGACGCATTTGAAGCCTTTGCCGAAGCGACCGGGGCCCGCGTTTACCTGCAGCACAGCAGGGAAGATTTTGAGAAAATGCCCAAGGCACCCAATTATTTAAAATAACGAGTATGCTTAAGATAAAGAACCTGCACGCAGGACTGGAAGACAAGAAAATCCTGAAAGGCATCGACCTGGAAGTCAAACCCGGAGAGATCCACGCCATCATGGGGCCCAACGGTTCCGGCAAAAGCACCCTGGCCTCCGTGATCACAGGGAAGGAAGATTTTGAGGTGACCCAGGGGCAGATCCTCTTCGAAGGGGAAGACCTTGACGAACTGTCACCGGAAGAACGGGCACACCGGGGGCTGTTCCTCTCCTTCCAGTACCCGGTCGAAATTCCGGGGGTAACGGTGACCAACTTCATGAAGACGGCTATCAATGAGACCCGCAAAGCCCGTGGGCTCGAAGAGATGCCTGCCAATGAAATGCTCAGGCAGATCCGTGAGAAGGCCGAGCTCCTCGAGATTGACCGCAAATTCCTTTCGCGCTCGCTGAACGAAGGGTTTTCGGGCGGGGAGAAAAAGCGCAACGAGATCTTCCAGATGGCCATGCTGGAACCCAAACTGGCCATTCTGGACGAAACCGACTCAGGCCTTGACATCGACGCGCTTCGGGTAGTGGCCGCCGGGGTCAACCGTCTCAGGAGCAAAGACAATGCCTTTATTGTGATCACACACTACCAGCGCTTGCTCGACTATATTGTGCCCGATTTCGTGCACGTGATGCACGACGGGAAGATCGTGAAGTCGGGCGACAAAGACCTGGCGCTCGAGCTCGAAGAAAAAGGGTACGACTGGATCAAGCAGGAGGCCGTTCTGTAAGGGCCTTCCAAAACGCGAAAACAGGAACGAAACAACATGGATCTAAAGGATAAATTGCTCGCCTCCTTCATGGCTTTCGAAAACCAGGTTGATATTGACAGCCCGGTGCACGATATCCGTTCGGAGGCCATCCGGAATTTCGAGAACAAGGGCTTTCCGCACCGCAAGATGGAGGCCTGGAAATACACCTCCCTGGCCGGGTTGCAAAGGGTAGACTTCAGCCTCTTCCCCAAGGAAAGCCAGGTGGTCGATTACAAAGACGTCAAGCGCTTTTTTCTGCATGAAACCGATACCTACAAAATCGTTTTCATCGACGGCATCTACAGTTCCTACCTCTCCGAAACCACCCACGACGGGGTGGATATCTGCCTGATGAGCGCCGCCCTGAACAAGCCCATGTACCGGCCTGTGATCGAGCTGTATTTCAACAAGGTGGCCTCGCGCGAAGAATCCCTGACGACCCTCAACACCGCCTTTACCCGCGAGGGCGCCTATATTTATATCCCGAAGAACAAGGCCCCCCGCAAACCGGTGGAAATACTGCACCTGGCCACGGGCAACGAGGCTTCCCTTATGCTGCAGCCCCGCAACCTGATCGTGGTGGAAGAAAATGCCGAATTGCAGGTGATCGAACGCCACCAGAGCCTTACCACCAACGAGGTGCTCACCAATTCGGTGACCGAGATCTTCGCGGGCAAGAATGCTATTGTAGACTACTACAAAGTCCAGAACGACGGGCATACGGCTTCCCTGATCGACAACACCTATATCGACCAGAAAGATGGCAGCCAGGTAAGCGTGCACACCTTCGCCTTCGGCGGAAAGCTGACGCGCAACAACCTGAATTTCTACCAGGACGGCCACCACGTGAATTCGGTGCTGAAAGGGGTGACCATTCTGGGCGACAAACAGCATGTAGACCACCATACCCTGGTGCACCACCAGCAGCCCGATTCGGAGAGCCACCAGGATTACAAGGGGATCTTCGGCGAGCAATCTACGGGGGTGTTCAACGGCAAGATCATCGTAGACAAGATCGCCCAGAAGACCAATGCCTTCCAGCAGAACAACAACCTGCTGATCAGCGACAAGGCCTCGGTGAACACCAAGCCCCAGCTCGAGATCTTCGCCGACGACGTGAAGTGCTCGCACGGCTGTACCGTAGGGCAGCTCGACCGCGACGCCCTCTTTTACCTCAGGGCGCGGGGCATCCCCATACGGGAGGCCGAAGCCCTGCTCATGTACGCCTTTGCCAACAATGTGCTGGAGAGCGTGCGCATCCCCTCCCTGAAGCTGCGGATCAACAAACTGATCGCCGACAAGCTGGGGGTGCGGCTTGGATTTGACCTGTAAGCCATGACTGAAGGGAAAGTCGGGAGTATTGCCAATACCGAACCGAGTATGTTTGAGGTTGCCGACATCAGAGAAGACTTCCCGATCCTGAAGAGACAGGTAAACGGCCACCCCCTTGTTTACCTCGACAATGCGGCCACCTCCCAGACACCCCGGCAGGTGATCGACACCATAGTGGATTATTATTCGCGCTACAATGCGAACATCCACCGGGGGGTGCATGCGCTCTCGCAGGAAGCCACCGAGGCTTACGAGGCAGCCCGGGTCAAGATCCAGCAGCATTTCAACGCCGCCCACCCCTACGAGATCCTTTTCACTTCCGGCACCACCCACGGCATCAACCTGGTGGCCCAGGGTTTCACCGAGCTGTTGCACCCCGGCGATGAGATCTGGGTCTCAGCCATGGAGCACCACTCCAACATAGTGCCCTGGCAGATGCTTTGCGAGCGCAGCGGCGCCAGGCTGCGGGTGATCCCGATGAACGAAACCGGGGAACTGGTGCTTGCGCCTTTCCTCGAAGGGCTCTCCGAAAAAACGAAGCTGGTTTTCTGCAACCACGTCTCCAATGCCCTGGGCACCATCAACCCGATCGAAGAAATCATCGCCGCGGCCCACGGGGTCGGGGCAGCCGTACTGATCGACGGGGCCCAGGCGGCACCTCATATCAGGGCCGACCTCCAGGCGCTGGATGTGGATTTTTATACGGTCTCTGCCCACAAGCTTTGCGGGCCCACGGGCGTTGGCGCCCTGTATGGGAAGGAGTCGTGGCTGCGCAAACTCCCGCCCTACCAGGGAGGGGGCGAGATGATCGCCGAGGTGACTTTCGAAAAAACCACCTATGCCGACCTGCCCCATAAATTTGAGGCCGGCACGCCGAATATATGCGGGGGCATCGCTTTCGGGGCCGCCCTCGATTACCTGAACGCCCTGGGCATGGACCGCATCGCGGCCTATGAAAACCAGTTGCTGGCCTATGCCACCGAAAAACTGCTGGCTATCCCGGGTTTGCGCATTTACGGGGAGTCGGCCCAAAAGACCTCGGTCATTTCGTTCAACCTGGAAGGGGCCCATCCGTATGACGTGGGCAGCATTCTGGACAAACTCGGCATTGCCGTGCGCACAGGCCACCACTGCGCCCAGCCGATCATGGATTTTTACCGCATCCCGGGAACGGTGCGGGCCAGCTTCAGCTTCTACAATACGCGGGATGAAGTTGACCGGCTGGTAGCCGGGTTGGAGAAGGCCCGGCAAATGTTGCTCTGAAAACAGGCCATGATAACGGTTGAAACCAATCCCCCCATTGAGAGAACCTGTTGAATAGCCGGGCATCTTATCGTACTTTTGCAACTATGGAGCACAAGGAAATAGCAACCATACAAGACGAAATCGTAGCGGAGTTCTCCCTGTTCGACGACTGGATGCAACGGTACGAATACATGATAGAACTGGGGAAGTCGCTCCCGAAAATCGAGGAGCGGTACAAGACCGATGACCACCTGATCAAAGGATGCCAGAGCAAGGTATGGGTTCATGCCGAGCTCCGGGACGGGAGGCTGGAATTCACGGCCGACAGCGATGCCATCATTACCAAAGGGATCATCGCCATCCTCATCCGGGCTTTCAGCAACCAGAAACCGGCAGATATCATTGCCGCCAAGACTGATTTTATCGACCAGATCGGCCTGAAGGAGCACCTTTCGCCCACCCGGGCCAATGGCCTGGTGAGCATGATCAAGCAGCTCAAGCTGTACGCTGTGGCTTATGAAACCCAATTGGGGGCGTGAGCCGGGGCAACCCTGATAAACCGCATGGACATGGAACAAGAAACAGGTTTTGACACACAGGAACTGGGCGAGAAGATCGTCGGGGTCCTCAAGACCATATACGACCCCGAAATCCCGGTAGACATCTACGAACTGGGGCTGATCTACGACGTTTTTGTGAACGAGGACCACGAGGTGCGCATCCTCATGACCCTGACCTCCCCCAACTGCCCGGTGGCAGAAAGCCTTCCGGTAGAAGTGGAGGAAAAGGTAAAATCGCTCGACATGGTCAAAGACGCCGAGGTGGAGATCACCTTCGACCCCCCCTGGACCCAGGAACTCATGAGCGAGGAGGCCAAGCTCGAACTGGGCCTGCTTTAAAACGGATCAACCATGGAAGGGGAAATCGTAAACCGGGTCGCAAACAGCCAGCTGATCACGCTGGACCTCGAAAACTGGTATACCCCGGGGCCTCGTTTTGGCATCGACATCAGCCAATGGCTCGAAGAGGGGCTCATTTTGCGCGAAAAGGCCTTCAGGGAGGCCCTGGCCGCCCATCCCTGGGAAAATTACAAGGACGGGTATGTGGCCCTGTATTGCAGCTCCGATGCGATTGTCCCGGCCTGGGCCTATATGCTCATCGGCACCTACCTGAAACCCGTGGCGAAGCAGGTGGTGGTAGGCACCCCTGAAATGCTGGAAACCCTGCTGTTCCGCGAACGCCTCGAAAACCTGGACCTCGAACCTTACCGCGATCGCCCGGTGATCATCAAGGGCTGCAGCAGGCTGCCCGTGCCCCCTTCGGCCTATGTGTGGGCCCTGGAGCGGGTGCAGGAAGTGGCCCGCAACGTGATGTACGGCGAGGCCTGTTCGTCAGTCCCCCTCTACCGAAAAAGGTAATCTGATCCTTTGCCAAGCCGGCATTATCTTTATCTTTAGCCCTTTAAAACCAACTTTCAATCTTTCAACCATGAAAAAAATTGCATGCACCCTCGTTCTGATGCTCGCGGGAACCCTGACATACGGTCAGACCCTGGAGGAGTTGAAGGCCGAAAAAAAACAGAAGGAAGATTCCGTAAGTGCCATCCAGGGCAGGATTGACGCCCTTCAGGGCCAGATTGACGGTTTTCCCGGCTGGAAGATAGGTGCTTTCGGCACGATCGGGGGCAGCCTTTCCGAATTCAACAACTGGTATGCCCAGGGGTTCCCGAACAACTCGGCGGGTCGCATCGGCATTACGATAAACCCCTTCGCGAAACTCGACCGCGAAGCCTATTTCTGGTACAACAATGCCCAGATCAACCTGGGATGGGTAAAGTTTGACGACAAGGACGACCCCACAGACGACGACAGTTTCCGGCAGGCCAATGACGTGTTCAACCTGAGCTCGCTTTTCGGGTATAACCTGACCAGCAAGCTGGCAGCCTCGACCCTGCTGGAATACCGCACCACCCTGCTGAATAACTTCAACAACCCGGGGTATCTCGACCTCGGGGTGGGGATCACCTGGAAGCCCATTCCGCAGCTCACTGTAGTAGTGCACCCGCTTAACTACAACTTTGTCTTCAGCAAAGACGGCAACGATGTCTTCGAATCTTCCTTCGGGGCCAAGCTGCTGGCAACCTACGAGCGCAAGATTGGCGGGCTTGACTACAAATCGACCTTCTCGGCCTTCCAGAGCTACAAAAGCAGCAACCTCTCGAACTGGACGTGGACCAACGTATTCTCGTACAAAGTCTGGAAAGACATCGGTGTCGGGTTCGAATTTGGCCTGAGAGACAACAAGCAGGAAGCCCTGAACTTCGCGCTCAACAATTTTGATGACACTTCGGGCGACCCGCTTCCCACCTTCGACAACATTGACAACAAGTTACAGACCTACTGGCTTCTGGGGCTGAGCTACGATTTTTAGCAGCAATCCCCTGGCCTGAGCAGCGAAAGCCACCCATGCCTTCCCCCTTGCGACATATAGAAAAAGCCCGGACCTAGGTCCGGGCTTCTCGTTGGGGTAAATCCATCACATCTGGTCATATGGAGTAATCAGATCTGATCTGGAGATAAACACTATCACTTAAACACACCTTAAAGATAACAGGTTATGTGCAGACCACCGCGAAATATGTTGTCAAATTATCAGCGGGGGTTGTCTGCCCGATGACCTGTTCCATTTCATCGATGAACGCCTGCCCTCACGAACCTTCCTCCCTGTACTCATCCAGGTTTTCGGGGTAGAGGAATTGATTGTACGGAAAACGCGTGACGTGGATCTTGCGCACCTCCTGGTAGACCCTCATGCGAAATTCCTCAAGGTTCTCCTTTTTAAGGGCTGAAATGAAGACCGCGTTTCCGCCCATGCGCTGCATCCAGGTGCGTTTCCATTCCTCAATGGTATAGTGTCTCGTGGTGCGGGGGGTGACCAGGTCGTCGGCATCGAGCGTTTCTGGCTGGTACCGGTCAATTTTGTTGAACACCATCAGGGTGTGCTTGTCAGTACACTGGATCTCGGCCAATATCTGGTTGACCGAATCGATGTGGTCTTCAAAACTGGGGTGGGAAATGTCGACCACGTGCAACAGCAGGTCGGCTTCCCGCACCTCGTCAAGGGTGCTCTTGAAGCTTTCTACCAGCTGGGTGGGCAATTTGCGGATAAAGCCCACCGTGTCGCTCAGCAAAAAGGGCAGGTTTCCGAGCACCACCTTGCGCACGGTGGTGTCGAGGGTGGCAAAGAGCTTGTCTTCTGCAAAGACCTCGCTCTTGCTGATCACGTTCATCAGGGTTGACTTGCCGACGTTGGTGTAGCCGACAAGGGCCACCCGCACCAGGGCGCCCCGGTTGCCCCGCTGGGTCTCCATTTGCCGGTCGATCTTGGCCAGTTTCTTTTTGAGCAGGGCAATGCGGTCGCGCACGATCCGCCGGTCGGTCTCGATCTCGGTTTCCCCCGGGCCCCGCATGCCGATACCCCCCCGCTGCCGCTCCAGGTGCGTCCAGAGGCCGGTAAGCCGGGGCAGCAGGTATTCGTACTGGGCCAGCTCGACCTGGGTGCGGGCATAGCTGGTGGTGGCCCGTTGGGCAAAAATGTCGAGGATAAGCCCGGTGCGGTCGAGGATCTTGCACCGGAGCTGCCGCTCGATATTGCGCTGCTGTACCGGGCTGAGCTCGTCGTCAAAAATCACCGAGCCGATCTCGTGCTCCTGCACAAAAGCCTCGATTTCTTCGAGCTTGCCGCTGCCGATAAAGGTCTTGGCGTTGGGCAGGTCCATGCGCTGCACAAACCGCCTGACCACCTCGCCCCCGGCCGTATAGGTCAGGAATTCAAGTTCATCGAGGTATTCGGCCACCTTCTCTTCGGGCTGTTCGCGGGTAATTACCCCCACGAGTATCGCCTTTTCGTATTCCGTGCTTTTGCGCTCCAGCATAGGTTTGGGTTCGAATTACAAAATTACGCAAACCCCGCGAGGTGATTTTTGTATTTTTAAAGACACGTCTTTACAAGCATGGATCCGAACAAGGACACATACCGGGGCAACCCACAGGACTATACGGTGGGTTTCTATAACCTCGAAAACCTCTTTGATACGCGAAACGACCCCAGGAGGCTCGATGACGACTTCACCCCCGACGGCCGGTTGCATTGGACCCCTAAAAAGTATGAGAACAAGCTCAGCAAGCTGGCCCGCACCATTGCACGACTCGGGGAAGGAAGCGGCCATTCGCTGCCTGTGCTCTTAGGGGTGGCAGAAATCGAAAACCGAAAAGTGCTGGAAGACCTGATAAATACCCCGGGGCTGGCCGGCCACGGGCTGCAGTTCATCCACCGCGATTCGCCTGACGAACGTGGCATTGATGCCGCCCTGATCTACAGCCGGGCCTATTTTGAGCCGGAGGTGCAGGAAATGATCCCCCTGTTGGTTTTTGAGCCCGACGGAAGCCGCGATTTCACGCGCGACATCGTCTATGTGCGGGGCCGCCTCAATGGGGAGCGTTTGCACATTTTTGTGAACCACTGGCCTTCACGCCGCAGTGGTGACCTGAGCACCGAGCAAAAACGCATGGTAGCTGCCCAGACAATAGTGGGCCACATGGAAAAAGTCCGAACCGGAGAGGACAATCCGAATTTCATCGTGATGGGCGATTTTAACGACGGCCCGACATCTGACAGCCTCAGGCGGCTGAAGGCAGAATCTGGCCTGCTCAATCCGCTGGAAAGTGCGCTTGCAGGTGGGCGCGGGTCTGCCAAATACAAAGATCACTGGATGCTGTTCGACCAGATCCTGCTCTCCAAAACTTTTCTGCATCGGCAACCCGGCACCCACAGCCTTGAAAAGGCGGATATTTTTGATCCCGAATTTTTAAAGGAGAGGAAGCTCCCCTTTCGGGGGAAGCCGTTCCGCACTTTTGTCGGACAAAAATACCTGGGCGGTTATTCCGACCATTTCCCGGTGTACGTGCGCCTGCGCTATCACCCTTAGGCTCGCTTGTCGCCTGCGTGAACAACCCGGCTGTCGGGCAACTCCGGTTCGCCCCGCATATGCGGGTAGATACGGGCCGCAGTGACCACATCGGGATCCCCGTACCGTACAATGAACTCCAGGTCGCCTTCCTCATAATATACCGATCGGATTTTGCGGCCATCCTGGTCGGCCCTGGGCGAGAAAACCCCCAATAAGCCGGGCCAGCAGTGATTTATTGAGGTTTTGAATATTCGATTAATTCCTCTTCGTACAAAAAGTCATCCTGGATTTGAGTAAGCTTTATAAAGTTTTTTACTTCCGGGGCATACAACCAAACCTCCTCTTCATCTGCGCTATATCCTCTCGAATTCGTAATTCTGCCTGTGTATTTGATCGTGTAGGCCATAAACGTTCCGGCTTCCACAGTCTCTTCCCGAAAGGACAAAACCTGGGCATCCTGACTTTGATTTCCGGTTGTGCCGTCCTGACTTGTCCAACTATTTTCATACTTCCACTTTTTGCCCACTTTAAGGGGCCAGTCATATTTTGGGGTTTCACTCTCATCCGGCTTCACAATCTCTGTTACAGGAATCGTATCCGTTCCGATGATCATCCCTAAATCCCCGTCAACGCTGACTATTTCTCTTGTATCCTCTCCATCCGAACGGACCTCTCCTTCAGTTGTAACACCTTTATACTTCCAAACCCATTTTTCACCGACTTCATAATCCGCTAAAGTGGGTTGTTCGGCAATACCGGATTTTGTTGGGTTGTTACAGGCACTAAGCATTATCCATGCAAAACATATCGCTAATAGTCCTTTCATTTATTTGATTTTGATGTTGATTCTGGAATCGGTAAGTGATACAGGATCGGTTTTTGGAGGCTCCATTCGGCAGCCTTTCTGAATGGGCACTACATTTTGACGAAAAAGAAGGGGCATTGTTACAGATTTATCCGAACCATTTGCCTTTCATGCCCTCTTGTTATGGGGATATATGAAGAGTATTCTGTGCGAACAGGTGATCCCTGGAGGGCCGACAGCACAGATCTACACCTGAACGATCTGGTCTTCCTTCAACAACTCCTCATTTCGGAGTCGTAAATGTTATGTGCCAAGATAATTACTCCTTTTCACTGCACCATATACTGGGAGAGGATGCCCTGCACATAAGCAATGATTTGGCGTGGGTTGTAATACTTGAAATCACCGAATCTCTAGAAGTTTTCTATAGAATAACTAAAAGCGGTGGTGCCTTATGTATAGGCAGGATTATATCTTGTAGTCTTTGATGTAAAGGTATGACGTTTAATACCTCAGAATAAAAGAAAACGATTCCAGAGCCAGCGGAAATTACTGTCTAAGCTACGTGTTATAACCATTGTCAGCATCCTAAATCCAAAGAATTAATTAAAATTTCAAATTTATTTGGAACGTTCGTTCTAATATTAGTATGTTTGCAAACGGAATGAACGTTCCAATATAAAATTTAAACTTTAAAAAAATAAAAACATGGGTTCATTGAATGGTAAAGTAGCCGTTATCACAGGAGGAAATAGCGGTATTGGTTTTGAAACTGCAAAGAAGTATAAAGCTTTGGGCGCAGAAGTAGTAATTATTGGGAGGTCTGGCGAAAAGGTATCCCAGGCGGCCACTGAGATTGGAGCCATAGGATTGGTTGCCGATGTGCTGAATGTATCAGCAATTGAGTCCGCTGTTGAGAATGTAAAGCACCAATTCGGTAAGGTGGATATTCTATTTGTAAATGCTGGGGTGTTCTTTGGTACCCCAATCGGGCAGACTCCAGAGGATATGTTTGACCAACAGGTGGGGATTAATTTCAAGGGCGCTGTATTCACCATTGAGAAATTTTTACCGCTTATTTCAGAAGGAGGTTCAATCGTGGCACTTTCTTCAATCCTGGCGTATACGGGCATGGCAAATGCAGCGGTTTACAGTGCTACAAAAGCAGCTCTTAACGCATATGCTCGTTCCGCTGCAACAGAACTGGCCTCTCGAAAGATCAGGGTGAATATCGTTAACCCAGGTCCGATAAATACACCTATCTATGGCAAAACAGGTATGCCCGAAGAACAATTGAATGGATTTGCTCAGGCCATGCAGGAAAGGATCCCTTTAAAGACCTTCGGCACTCCCGAAGATGTGGCCAATTTTGTGGTATTCGTTACTTCCGAGGAAGGTAAGTTCATCAATGGGGCTGAATTGAATGTTGATGGTGGGATGAATGTAAACCCGGTACTGGTTGGATAAATTTTTACCCCTATTTGGAATGAAAGCTCCAGATAGGGGTTCGTTTTAATATTGCAGATGCATAATACTTGGGGTTAAACCTGCCATCCTGATATTGGAACAAATGTTCTAAAATCGATATATTTATAGGATAAATAGGGACTATTATGCCGAGGGTTAAATTATTTGACGAGAATGAAGTACTGACCAAAGCCATGAACCTGTTTTGGAAGCAGGGTTATGCGGCGACCTCAGTACAGGATCTGGTTACTCATCTAGGGATTAACCGGGCCAGTTTGTATGATACTTTTGGAGATAAGGAGCAACTGTTCAAAAAATCCTTCGAGCTTTATAGAAAGACCAATATCGAAGGACTAAAACATTTTCTGGACAGTCAAAAGAATGTTCGGGAAGGCTTTGCCAAATTATTCGAAATTGCCATCGAAGAAGCAATTGTTGATGAAGACCGCAAAGGTTGCTTTGTAGTGAATACCACAACAGAACTTGTGCCCAATGATAAAAGCATTGTCGGTCTTTTGGAAAGAAATAAAACTGATTTTGAAAATATATTTCTTCAATACCTCCAAAAAGGGAAGGAAGCCGGTCAAATTAAACCCGAACAAGACCTAAAATCTATAGCAGGGCTTTTTTATACACTTTACAATGGTCTACGAGTTGTATCAAAAGTTCAACCCGATAAAAAGAAACTTACGGAAACGGTCGGGGTTGCCCTCTCTTTGTTAGACTGATCAGTAAAATACCTTCCAACAATCGAATTAAGTAAATAACTGGATGGTTCTTACAGAAGCCATTTATTGGCTGATAGTAAATTTCTAAACATAAACGATCTGGTCTTCCTTCAACAACTCCTCATTCCGGAGCCTTAAAAATATCTGAGCTACCGTAACCACATCCCTTTCACAATATTGAACGATCCGCTCCAGGTCGTTATCCTCATAATAAACATCCCTGACCATGCTGCCATCAATGTCATCTTTGGGGGACGGGATACCCAAAACATGGGCCATGAGCCTCAGGGAGGTGTAATGTTTGAAATCCCCGAATTTCCAAAGCTCCATGGTGTCGAGGTGGGGCACTTCCCAGGGCTTTTTCCCGAAGAGGTTGAGCTTGTCGGGCAGGGGCAGGCCGTGAATCAGGATGCGGCGCGCCAGGTACGGGAAATCGAATTCCTTGCCGTTGTGGGCGCACAATAATTTACGCGGGCTGCGGTAATGGTCGTTGAGCAATTGGCTGAATGCTTCAAGGATATCCCGTTCCTCCCCCGCAAAGCTGCGCAGCCTGAACCGCCGTTGGGCCCCTTCGCCCTGAAAGAACCCGGCCGAGATGCAGATGACCTTGCCGAACTCGGCCCAGATGCCCGCCCGCTCGTAAAACTCTTCGGGGGTGATCTCGTCTTTGCGCTGGTAGCGGGTCTTGAGTTC
>CAYWZF010000019.1:0-37682 GCA_964461555.1 uncultured Robiginitalea sp.
CCACGAAGCTGCCGCATCAGATGCCGCAGGGTCGGTGATATCGAATGGAAGGGAAGTGGCCCCGGGCAGGTCAAGCCCCTCTACCGGCCGCGGGTTGCGCGACAGGGCCAGTACCCCATGGCCCCCGGCCACAAGCCATTTGACCAATTCGTAGCCGATTCCACGGCTGGTCCCTGTAACGATCACCCGGGCCATCTATCGGAGTATTAATTCTTTTTCAGGTGCATTTGCCACTCCCCTGACGGCCGGGAGCAGGCGGTTGACCAGCCGTGCCATGTGGCCGGCATCGAGCTGGCTGGCTTCGTCCTGCGGCTGGTGGTAGTACGGGTAATTCGTAAAATCGAAGCTGGAATAGGTATGGGCGGGCACCCTGAACGCCTCGTAGAACGGATAATTGTCTGAGCGCTGGAAAAGGTTGAACTCGGCAGCCTGGGGCAGGAAGCCTACCAGGCCTTCGCCCCCGTACCGGTTGCTTACCTCGGCCAGGTTCGATTTGTCGAACCCGGTTATATAGACCAGGTAATCCTTGTCGCGCATCGGCACCCCCGTCATTTCGAAATTGAGCATGGCGTAAAGGGGGAAACCTCCTTCCCGCAATCGGGCCGCCAGGTGCTTCGAGCCCAGCAAGCCCCTTTCCTCGGCGCTGAAAAACACGATCATCAGGCTCCTTGCCGGGGGGTTGGCCCCAAAGTACCGGGCCATTTCGAGCAGGGTGGCCGTGCCGGAGGCATTGTCGTTGGCCCCGTTGGCAATCCGGTCCCCATCGGTTCCGGGCAACTGGCCGATATGGTCATAATGGGCCCCAAGCAAGAGGGTCTGGTCGCGAAGCCCGGGGTCGTGGCCGGGAATATAGCCCACGATATTATAGGCTGTTTCTGCCAGGTTCGAAAGGGTATCGCGATACGTTGCGAAATAAGGCTTCACCCCGTACTCCGACAGGCGCGATTCCAGGAAGGCAGCCGCCTGCTCCAGGCCTTCAGATCCTGTGGCCCGGCCCGCCAGGGCGTCTGACGCCAGAAACCCAAGGATGCCCGAGATGCCCGTAGAATCACTGAAGCTGCCTATCTCGGCAGACAGGGCCGTGCGGCCTGCAGGCCCTGAGGAAGTGGCAGGTTTTGGGGCCCCGCACGAGACGAACCCAGCCGCCACGAGGGCCATAACACCCAGCCTTCGGAGCGCAAGCCGTTCCCGGGTCAGGGCACCCATCAGGCGAGCATGGTTACCGGATGCTCCAGATAGGCGCGCAGGGTCTGCAGGAACTGGGCTCCCGTAGCCCCGTCGACGGTGCGGTGGTCGCAGGCCAGGGTAATGGTCATGGTATTCCCGACTGCGATCTGCCCATTGCGCACCACGGGCTTCTCGACGATGGCCCCTACCGAGAGGATAGCCGAATTGGGCTGGTTGATGATGGAAGTAAATTCCAGGATGCCGAACATGCCGAGGTTCGAAACCGTGAAGGTGCTGCCTTCCATTTCAGCCGGGGTCAGCTTCTTGGAACGCGCCCTTCCGGCCAGGTCTTTCACCGCCTCCCCGATCTGGGTCAGGCTCATCTGGTCGGTGAATTTCAGCACGGGCACCACCAGGCCGTCTTCCACGGCCACGGCCACCCCGATATGCACGTGCTGGTTGTAGCGCGTGGTATCGCCGTTCCAGCTCGTGTTGACCTGCGGGTGTTTCTTCAGGGCCATGGCGCAGGCCTTGACCACCATATCGTTGAAAGATACCTTGGTGTCGGGCAATTCATTGATGCGGGCCCGCGACGCCATGGCGTGCTCCATGTCGACCTCAATGGTCAGGTAATAATGCGGGGCCGTGAATTTGGACTCGCTCAGCCGCTTGGCAATTACCTTGCGCATCTGGGAGTTCTTGACCTCTTCGACCCGCTCTTCTCCGACAGGAGCCTGTAGCAGGGTCTGGGCCGCGGCAGGCACAGCTGCCGGAGCCGCCGGTTGTGCAGCAGGGGTGAAATTCTCGATGTCGCGCTTGACGATGCGGCCCTGGTCGCCCGAACCAGTCACCTGTCGCAGGTCGATCCCCTTTTCCTCGGCCATTTTGCGGGCCAGGGGAGACACGAAAAGCCGGGCTCCCCCATCCGAAACGGGCTGGGGTTCTGAGGCCCTGGGCGCCTCCTGGGCGGGCGATGCGGCCGGGGCCGCTTCAACCGGCGGGGGGGTCGCCCCGCCCGTAGCCCCGCTGAGGGCGGCCTGTACGTCGGTGCCTTCAGGGCCGATCACCGCGAGCACGGCATCGACGGGGGCAGACTCCCCTTCCCTGATGCCGATGTACAGCAGCGTGCCGGCATAAAAAGATTCAAATTCCATGGTGGCCTTGTCGGTCTCGATCTCGGCCAGAATTTCTCCCTCTTCCACCTTGTCGCCCACCTTCTTGATCCAGGTCGCAACGGTTCCCTCTTCCATGGTGTCGCTCAGGCGGGGCATGCGCACGACCTCGACGCCTTCCGGCAGGGCAGCGGCCCCCCTGGAGGCCTGTGGCTGGGCTGCCGCGGGTTGCGGGTCGGGTTTTTCTTCCGGGGCCGTGGCGGGGGCAGAGTCTGATTTTCCATTGAGCAGGGATGAAATATCCTCCCCCTTCTCCCCGATTATGGCCAGGAGGGAATCCACCGGCGCTCCGTCCCCTTCCTGTATCCCGATATACAACAGGGTGCCGGAATGGAACGATTCGAACTCCATGGTCGCCTTGTCGGTTTCGATCTCGGCGAGAATGTCGCCTTCTTCGACCTTGTCTCCCACCTGCTTCAGCCATTTGGCCACGGTTCCTTCTTCCATGGTATCGCTGAGCCGGGGCATTGTAATGATTTCTGCCATCTGCCTGAGTCTTATAATTTATGTGCCAGGAAAGGGTAATCGCGCTGTTCGTAGACCACGTCGTAAAGCTGCTCAATGGGCGGCCAGTCTGAATTCTCGGCAAACTCCTCGCATTCCTGTACCAGCCTGCGCACCCGATCGTCTATTTCGGCGATCTCCGCGTCGGTGGCGTATTTCTTTTCCCTGATCACGTCAAGCACCTGGGTGATGGGGTCGATTTTCTTGTATTCTTCGACCTCATCCTTGGTGCGGTAGTGCTGAGCGTCTGACATGGAGTGGCCCCGGTACCGGTACGTCTTCATTTCCAGGAAGGTCGGACCGCCGCCGCTGCGGGCCCTTTCAACCGCCTTGTACACCTCTTCGGCCACGGCTACGGGGTCCATCCCGTCTACCGGCCCGCAGGGCATCTCATAGCCGAGGCCCAGCTTCCAGATATCAGTGGTGTGGGCGGTACGGGCCACCGAGGTACCCATGGCGTAGCCGTTGTTCTCACAGATAAAGACCACCGGCAGCTGCCAGAGCATGGCCAGGTTGAAGGTCTCGTGCAGGCTGCCCTGGCGCACCGCCCCGTCTCCCATATAGCAGAGGGTCACCGAGTCGCGCCCGTGGTATTTGTCTGCAAAGGCCAGGCCTGCGCCCAGTGGAATCTGCCCGCCCACAATGCCATGGCCTCCGTAAAAGCGGTATTCCTTCGAGAAGATATGCATGGAGCCCCCCATCCCTTTGGAGGTGCCGGTCACCTTGCCGTACAGCTCTGCCATCACCCTGCGGGGGTCTTCCCCCATCCCGATCGGCTGCACGTGGTTCCGGTAGGCGGTAATCATCCGGTCCTTTTCCAGGTCCATAGCGTGGAGGGAACCTGCCAGGACTGCTTCCTGCCCGTTGTACAGGTGGAGGAACCCGCGAACCTTCTGCTGGATGTAAACCGCAGCCAGTTTGTCTTCAAACTTCCTCCAGAACAGCATATCCTCATACCATTTCAGATATACCTCTTTGGTGATTTTTTTCATCAAAACGCTATTAATATCTTAGTTACCAACAGAATAGCAAAGCCTATGCGATGCTGCAGCCCTTCCGCGGAAGAGCAAAAATAAACATTAAATCCAACAGGAAAAAATAGACGGGCCGAAAGCCGACCCCCGGTTCTCAAGGGCTTTCAGGACAGGTAACTGCCGTCGAAACCGAGCGGGAGCAGGGCTGCCACAGAAGGGCATTCGTAAATGACCCCTTCCCCGGCCTGCAACAGCAGCCTGATCGGGAGGTCTTGCCGGGTCTCGTACTCCAAAATGGCCTGCCGGCAGTTCCCGCAGGGGGCTGCCGGAAGCTGCAACAGGCCGTCGGCGGAGCGGGCCACGATGGCAATGGCCCGTATGGCAATGCCGGGAAAACGGGCGCCGGCCTGAAAGACGGCCACCCGCTCGGCACAGAGGCCTGAAGGGTACGAGGCGTTCTCCTGGTTGCTCCCGATGACCGTTTCGCCTGAATCGAGCAGCAGGGCGGCCCCGACCCTGAAATGCGAATAAGGGGCATACGCCCCTTCCAGGGCCTGGCGCGCCAGCCCGAGCAGGCGGCGGTCTTCGGCAGGGAGCCCTGTTTCGGACGGGTGCACGCACAGATCAAAACCAATATGGCGCTTCTCCATAGCGAAAAGATACGATTTTCCGGTTCTGCGGCATAAAAAAACCCGCCTCGGGGCGGGTTTGTCGAAAGGGCGGCGATGCCGCTGTCAGTCGTTGTACATTTCATCCCCCAGGTTGAAGCTCAGGGAGAAGCGCAGGGTGTTTTCAAGCGGGTTGCGAACCTGGGCCGTGGAAAAGAGGTACGAAAGGTCGATCTGCACGGCGTTGTACCGGAACCCGGCCCCGATGCTGAAGAATTTCCTGAATCCTTTTTCCTCCGATTCATGGAAGTACCCGCTGCGGAGCATGAACTGTTCCCGGAAGGTATATTCGGCCCCCAGGCCCCAGGTGATTTCCTTCAGCTCCTCAGAAAACCCGTCAGGGGCGTCGCCGAACGACTTGAAAACCCCTTCGAAAAAGCCGATATCCTGGTATATTTCATTGTCGGCCGAATCCAGGACGCCATCCCCGTTAAAATCCTGGGGGGTCGGAACCAGCAGTTTGTTCAACTCCCCCGAGAGCGACAGCACGTTATCCGAATCAAAGATGAAATCGAAGCCCCCGCCCAGGCCGAGGTTCGTGGGGAGGAAATTTTCCTGCCCCCCGGCATCGTACTGTATCTTGCCCCCCAGGTTCGAAATATTGAACCCGGCGCGCCAGCGGCCATTGAATTTCTCAAATGCCTTTTCGGGGCCCCGGTAATACCCCGCAATGTCTACGGCAAAGGAATTGCCCGACTGCACGGCATTGCCAAGCTGGGGAATCTCCAGGTTGGAGCTGATGAACCGGCCGGCCACCGCCATGGAAAAAGTCTGGCTCAGTTTGAGGGCATACGACCCGTCAAGCGCCAGCTCATTCGGTTTTACCAGGGTACCGTCTTCGATAAAGGTGTTGCGGAGCTCGATTTCACCCAGGGTGAAGTAGCGGAGCGACACGGCAAAGGCGCTCCGTTCATTGATTTTATTGTAAAAGCTCCCGTTCAAGAGGGCAATGTCGGTGATAATGCTTTCCAGGTAAGGCGTATAGCTGATCCCCACCCCCATTTTGCGTTCTGCAAAGGCGAATTTGGCCGGGTTCCACTGCTGGCCGAAGACATCTGCAGACGTGGCTACCCCCATGTCGCCCATGGACGAAGACCGGGCATCGGAGGCTATGGTCAGGAATGGCACCGCAGTGGTGATGACGCGTTCCCCGCTCTGCGCCAGGGAAACTGTGGTCACGGCCACCATATAAAGGAATACCCAGAGTTTTTTCATTGTCGGTTTCGAAAGATTTAATCGTTTCTATACGCTCGTACAGTTAACACTGAATAACTGTATTTTGGCCGGTCTATTGTGGAAGGAATGGCTTTTTCGTCCTAATGTAAGGCAAAGTATGGGAAATAGCGGGCTGTAAATCCGGGAATGGGGCGCTTTTCAAATGAAACCACAAACCCAAATCCTGTGCTTTTCATCCTTTTTGGATGTGGAAGGTTAGGATGGGAACAGAGGATCCTGACGCATACTAGATCAGGATTTTCCCCGTTTATGATGGTACCGGCTCAAGGCCGCGGCGGGAAAGCAAACCGGGGCGGGCAAATTTTGGCCGGTCACAAAATATTACAGGCAAATACCCGTTGTATTAGCCGACAAGCGATTAAAAACACCGAAAACCTGATTATCCAGACTCCGACCCGTTCGGGTCTGTATTGAACTTAAGTCCTACATACACATGAAACGAACACGAATCAGCGCATACCTGTTGGCAGCCGTTGTCGCCGGTTCCCTGAGCCTGCAAAGTTGTAAGAAATCCTCCGGGAGCTCCAAGAACATTTCAAGGGCCACCGGCTGGAAGATCAATGCCAAAGAAGGTGGCTTCGAGTACAACACCGACTTCAAGGAGCAGGAAACCGCCCCGGGCCTGGTCTTTGTGGAAGGGGGTACCTTCACCAAGGGAAAGCTGCAAGACGACGTAATGCACGACTGGAACAATACGCCGACCACCCAGCACGTACAGTCCTTTTATATGGACGAGACAGAGGTGACCAACGTCATGTACCTGGAGTATCTGGACTACCTGAAAAAAGTTTATCCGCCAGAGAACCCGAAATACACCAATATTTATTTAGGTGCCCTGCCAGACACCCTGGTATGGCGCAACCGCCTCGGGTTCAATGAGACCATGACCAACAACTACCTGCGCCACCCGGCCTATGCCGAATACCCCGTGGTAGGGGTGAACTGGGTGCAGGCGGTCCAGTTCGCCGAGTGGCGGACCGACCGGGTCAACGAGGCCATGCTCGAGCGGGAGGGCTACCTGGCCGAGGATGTCAAATACCGGGCGATGAACGGGGAAATCGGGGGTACTTTCAGCACCGAGGCCTATGTGAACCGTCCTGAATCGGTGTACGGCGGGCAAATCGACTCCCTTGTTGGCAAGGCCCAGAAAGATTCGGTGCCCGTGTTCGCCGACCGCAGCAGCGGCATCATCATGCCTGAATACCGCCTGCCCACCGAAACGGAATGGGAGTACGCGGCCCAGGCCCTGCAGGGCAGCCGGGAGTACAACAACTACCGCGGGCGCAAGAAATATCCGTGGGATGGCGATTACACCCGCAACGGCCAGCGCGTGGGAAGGGGCGACCAGCTCGCCAACTTCAAGCAGGGCAAGGGAGACTACGGCGGAATTGCCGGGTGGTCTGATGACGGGGCCGACATTACCGCCCAGGTCAAATCCTACAAACCGAACGACCTTGGCCTGTATGACATGGCCGGCAACGTGGCCGAATGGGTGGCCGACGTATACCGCCCCATCGTCGATGATGAAATCAGCGATTTCAACTACTACCGCGGCAACGTGTACATGAAAACAGCCATTGGCGA
The DNA here is from genome assembly GCA_964461555.1 of uncultured Robiginitalea sp. Lineage (GTDB taxonomy): Bacteria > Bacteroidota > Bacteroidia > Flavobacteriales > Flavobacteriaceae > Robiginitalea. The sequence goes on from CAYWZF010000019.1 coordinate 7,306, forward strand.
AGACGGGAAGGTTAAGATATTGCGCGACAGCATCATGTACGATACCCTGCCCACCGGGAAAGTCGTTGCCGTGAACCTGCCCGGGGAGATCAAAATGGTGCCCGTAGACGAGACTGAGACCTACCTGCGGACCAATTTCTCGAGCAGTGACAACCGCGCCTATCGCGACGGAGACCCCGGTTCTTCGCGCTACTTTGACCTGTTCAGTGAAGAGGAAGACCAGCGGCCCATGTACAATTCGCCCATCCACAAGGTAGAACGCGACTCTGCCGGCAACCTCATTCGCCAGCACGACAAGAGCAATGCCCGTACCAGCCTGATCAACGATGAGGTGCGCGTTTACAAGGGAGGCTCCTGGAGAGACCGTGCCTACTGGCTCGACCCGGCCCAGCGCCGGTACCTGCCCCAGTACATGGCTACCGATTACATCGGCTTCCGTTGCGCCATGTCGCGCGTCGGATCCAAATCCAAGACCAAGAACAAAACGGTCCGCGGAAAAAAAGTGAAAAAATAGGGTCGCAGACCCACCCTAAAAAGCCCCGACATGTGTCGGGGCTTTTTATCTTTGGGGCATGACCATCGAAGCGCTCCACAAACTGCTGCTGCTGCACCCGAAGGTGAGCACCGACAGCCGGAAAATCCCCGAAAACGGGATTTTTTTCGCCCTCAGGGGCCCTAACTTCAACGGCAACGCCTTTGCCCGGGAGGCCCTCAGGAAAGGGGCTGCCCTGGCCGTGGTAGACGAAGCGGCCTATGCCGACGGAGAAGGCATTATTCTGGTGGAAGATGTGCTTCAATGCCTGCAACAACTGGCCACCTACCACCGGGAGTTCTGCAAGACCCCGGTTATCGCCCTTACGGGGAGCAACGGCAAGACCACCACCAAGGAACTGATAGCCGGGGTGCTGCGGAAGCGCTATAATACCCTGGCCACCGAGGGCAACCTGAACAACCATATAGGGGTTCCGCTCACCCTGCTCAGGCTGCGACCCGAAACGGAGATGGCCGTGGTGGAAATGGGGGCGAACCACCAGGGCGAAATCGGCTTCCTCTGCAGTGTGGCCAAACCCGATTACGGCTACATCACCAACTTCGGGAAAGCCCACCTCGAAGGCTTCGGGGGGGTGGAAGGAGTCATCAAAGGCAAATCGGAAATGTACGATTACCTCACGGCAAACGGCAAGACGGTGTTCATGAATGCCGACGACCCCATACAGCGGCAAAGACTTGCAACCTACCCCCGCGCCGTTGGCTTCAGCACCCAGGAACCATCCCATTACCCCATCGCCTTTTTGGGAGCCAACCCCTTTGTCGAATTGCAGGTAGAGGGCACCCGCATCCACACCCGGCTGATGGGCGCCTACAACTTCCCCAACTGCGCCGCCGCGGCCCTGATCGGGCATTATTTTGACGTGCCGGCCCAGGAAATACGCGAAGCCCTTGAAGCTTACACCCCCAGCAACAATCGCTCCCAGCTGCTCGAAAGGGGGTCGATCCGCATCATCCTGGACGCCTACAACGCCAACCCCACCAGCATGGGCGCAGCCCTGGAGCATTTCAGGCAGCTGGGGGCCCCGAAAAAAATCGCCATACTGGGTGACATGTTCGAACTGGGCCCCGAAGCAGGGCCAGAGCACCTGGCCATCGGGCAGCTGGCCGGATCCCTGGGCCTTGACCGCCTGTACCTGGTGGGGGCGAATTTCCGGGCAACAGGGTTGCCCGAAGCCCGGTATCCTGATTTCGAAACCCTGAAAGCCGAATTGTCACAGCGCCCCCTGGAAGGCCCCGCCACGGTGTTGATCAAGGGCTCCAGGGGCATGGCCCTGGAACGGGTCCTCGATTGCATTTGAAAGTTATCCCACTGTAAAATTCGGCGCCTGCCGGTTTGCTCCCCTTCCGAATTCGCCGGGACTGGACTACCTTGCAGTCGGATTGACGCCGAACAAGGTATGTGGTTGCTTCCCCCCTCAACCCTTTTTGATTCCCAATACTCCATCTGGTCTTTCCTGCGGGAGGTAGGACCGTTGCTGGCGTTCTGCACAGGGACTTCCCTCCTGCTGGTACTGGGTTTCATGGTCGCATCAGAGTTCCTTCTGCGAAGAAGGCGCAAGCGGCAATGGCTGAAACAGAACCGGAATACCTTGCGCAAAATGATGATCCTGGGCTATTTTGCGAAAGGGCTGGGCCGGCAACTGCCTCCCTGCGGGAAATGCGGCAAGACCGATTTCCATTTTTGGAATTGTGAACGGCAGCTGGTGGTATACCGGTGCTCGCATTGCAGGCATACCTACTCCCTGAGCGCCTTTGCCTATCCGCAGATCCGGTTTTTGCTGCGGTACCTGCCAGCCCTGACAGTGGTCCTGATCTGGCTTAAATCACACGGCATGGACCCGCTGGGCCGCCATCTCTGGAAGCTCTGCGCCCCCATGGAGGCCTATTGCCGGAAGCAATTGTCTGCAAAAAAACTGAAAGACCCCTTCTGAAGGAAAACCCTTATGGCCCGGCCTGCCCCCTGGTTCCAAGGGGCTTCGCCCCGCCCCTTTTGCGAAACTAAGACCCCATGTTGCAACGGCCCTGCACATGGCCAATTTTCCTATCCGGATCCATAAGGACCGATTCCCCTAATCCCTTGGAATTTGGAATTTGGAATTTGGAATTTGGGATTTCGCATACCGGGTTACCGCCATCCCCCGGAAACCCTGCGCCCCCATGGAGGCCTATTGCTGCAAACAATTGTCGGCCAAATAGTTGAAGGAGCCTTCCTGAAGGCAGCTACCCGGGAAGTCATTCTACCGGGGGCTTCGCCCCGCCCCTGCTTCCAAAATACGGCCACCCACTGCAAAAGCCAGGCACGCTGATAATTTTGCCGCTCGGTTCACTCTGGTCAGCTTCCCCAATCAAGCGGTATTTGGGATTTGGAATTTGGGATTTCGCATACTGGGTTACCGCCATCCGCCTACGGCATATGGCGGTGGACCAGATGCAACCGCCCTTCTGCAAATAGAAAATCCCTCCTCCGCCATGGCGGAGGAGGCGCTTTTTTCATTCCGCTTACACGCTCAAGCAAGCTTGGCGTGTCGCGGAATGAAAAAATCCACGCGTAAACGCGTGGATTTTCTGCTTGATGTGGGTTATACTGGGCTCGAACCAGTGACCTCTGCCCTGTCAAGGCAGCGCTCTGAACCAACTGAGCTAATAACCCATTTTGGAATGGCGGTGCAAGATCGGAAAAATTTAAGAGCTTCAAAAGCATTGGCACAAAAAATACAGGGAAACTGACCGCGGTCAATGACCATTTTCTGCAGGCGCTGACCTGGGTCATTTCCCTTTCGAAGGGTTCCGTATACCTTAGGGCTCACATTCAAATAATACTATGTTTAACCCTTAAATACATGCATTATGACCCTGGTTAAATTTAAAAATAGACCTTTTGGAAATCTGTTGACACAGGATTTCTTTGACATGGAAAACTTCTTCGATACCCGGCTTTGGAAATCTGACCTGCTGGAAACCGAATTCTGGAATGGCAAAACCATTGAACCCGCTTTGAATATCAAAGAAACCGAAGACCATTTCGAAATTGAACTGGCCGCCCCGGGCTTTGCCAAAAAAGACTTCAAAGTGACCATTGAGGACGGATGCCTGAACATCATGGCCGAAAAGAAAATGAAGGAAGAAGAAAAGAAAAAAGACTACACCCGTCGCGAATTCAATTACACTGCCTTTGAAAGGTCACTGCAACTTCCTGAAAGCGTGAGGGAAGAAGAAGTAGAGGCAAAATACAAAGACGGAATCCTCAGCTTTAACCTGATGAAGAAAGAAGAAGCCAAAAAGAAACCGCCGAAAGTTATCGAAGTTGGCTGATACAATGCTGCTTTATGCCCGCGGCACGCCCTAACTTCTCTTTTGTTGATTGTCCATAAGCAAACCGTTCAGGGCGTCCGCATCTGCAAGCCCTCCCCTCCATGTTCTCATTCGGGGAGGGCTTCTTTTTTCAACATGCGGCGGGCGTGCTCATACCCGAGGCCGACTATGGCCTGCAGGTCCTTTTGGCGGAAAGTCTCGAATTGTTCCAGGCCATCGGGCTGCATCATCACATGGCATTTCCCGAATTTGGAACGGGCATCGTGGGTGGTGATGATCCTGAAAACCCGCTCGAGCACCTGCAAACTGTTGCTGAAGCCGTCAGGCGAAACGGTTTCAAACCGGTTCACGTACGAGCCGATGATGCGATCGGCTTCTTCGACCGGCTCGATAGGGAAGTTGTTCAGCACCCCCCCGTCGACATAATAGCCGCTGCCAATGCGCACCGGGGCAAAAAGGCCCGGGAAGGCCGCAGAAGCCAGAAGGGCGGGTACCAGAGGGCCTTCCTGAAAGATTTGCAGGGTGCCGTCAAGCAGGTTCACAGCCGTTACGTACAGCGGTTTTTTCAGGGCCTCAAACGAATTCCCGGGAAAGAATTCGAGGAAGTGTTCTGTGAACTTCTGGGGATCGACCCATCCGGGCTTTCCGCGGGCGTAATGCTGCAGGCTGAAAAGCTGGATATCGCGGAAGAAATCGAGCATCTTCCCGCTGCCGTGTCCCTGGGCATACAGGGCCCCGACAACGGCCCCCGCACTGGTCCCGGATACCAGGGCGGGTTCGATTCCGAACTCCTCCAGGGCCTGGATGACGCCAATATGCGCCAGGCCCCGGAACCCCCCTCCTGAAAGTACCAGAGCTGTTTCCATTGGTTTGCTTAAAGGTAAAGAATAAAAATTACAGAATGCCTTCATTTCAGGGCATGATCCATATCATGATTTCAGTCAGCATTAGTTCGTATCTTGGGGGTTATTCATCACCAGAGCTTGGCTGAGGGCCTCAACACATTCGGCTTATGGACCCGGACACCTCATTCCAGTTATTCCGGGAAGTGGGGTCGAAAACTTCCCAGAGCCTGATCCTGACAGACAGGCACGGACGCATATTGCAAATGAACGAAGCCGCCGAACGGCTGACGGGCTATATGAGCTCTGACCTGCGGGGCCATCCGGTGCGTGAGGTGATCCTTGAAGCCCAGCCCGGGGAGCAAGCGTCAGGAAAAGGCCCTGAAATGATCCATCGGCTCAGGCCGAAACACGGGTCGGAGGTCCTTATCGGGATGCGCCAAAGCCCCTTTATTGGCGACAAGGAGCTACGGGTAATCTCCCTGCAAGACCTGCGGAAGAATGCGCACCGGGAATCCCAGCTCTGGGCCCATCAAACCAAGATTGATGCGTTGCTGGAAGGCATCCCCGACAGCATTTTCATCCAGGATTTCAACGGGAATTTCCTCGACTATTACCCCCCGGTTACCGGTCGCTTCTTACTTCCCGGAACCCAGGTGCAGGGGCGCAGCATGTCGGAAGTATTCCCGGAAGAGCTGGCAGAGCGCTTCCGGAGGGCTTTCGGGTCGATCCGCTCAGACCGCAAAACAGTGCAGTTCGAATTCAGCCTGGGCAAAGACCCCAAGACGTATTACGAGGCCCGCCTGGTGCCCATGAACAACCACAAGGTCCTCTCGATCGTTCGGGAAATCACCGAAAGCGTGCGCAACAAGCTGGAACTGGAAAAGGAAAGAAACCGGGTCCGCAATTACCTCGATACCGCTGCTTCCCTATTCGTGGTCATCAATACCGACCACCGCATTGTGCTGGCCAACAAAAAAGCCTGTGAGGTGCTGGGCTACAGCCATAGCGAGATTCTGGAGAAGAACTGGTTCGGCCGGTTCGTCCCCGAGGAAGACCGTGACCGGCAAACAGCCCTGTTCGATCGAATCATCCAGCGCCGCAGCCGGCAATCGGAGTATTTTGAGAACCAGATCCTGACCCGGGGAGGAAAGCGCCGGCTTATCCAGTGGCGCAATGCGCTCCTGAAAGATGCACGGGGCCAGATCACCGGTCTGATCTGTTCGGGGATCGACATAACCGAACGGAAACGGGCCGAGCTCGAACTCTCTGAGAGTGAGGCCCGCAACAGGGCCATCCTCGACGCGATTCCCGACCTGATCCTCATTCACGACTGCAGTGGCACCCTGCTCGATGTGGAACCCTCAAAATCCCTGGAGGAATTGTTCCCGCCCGATGCGATCAGGCATCACGAGCCCGAAGATGTATTCCCAAAAGAGGTGGCGGCCCGCATGCGCGAGATTATCAGGCTCGTCTGCCAGACCGGCAACCCCCAAACCCTGGAGTTTACCCTTGAAACCGGTGGCCGGAAGATCGATTTCGAAGCGCGCTATGTGCACATGGACGGGCAGCGGGCCCTGGCCGTGGCACGCGATGTCACCCGCGACAATGCAGTTCAGAAGGTGCTGCAATTGCGGAACCGGGCCCTGGGTGCTGCCAGTGACGGAATCGTGATTTCAGACGCCTGCCTGCCCGACCAGCCGGTCATTTACTGCAACGAGGCCTTTACGGAGATCACAGGCTATGAACCCGATGAGATCCTGGGCCGCAATTGCCGTTTTTTACAGGGCAAAGACAAGGAACAGGAGGCAATCGCGCGCATTGCGAAGGCCGTAAGCCGGGCAGAACCCTGCCGTGAAGTGCTCCGCAACTACCGCAAGAACGGGGAACTCTTCTGGAACGAATTGTCTATCACCCCCATCACCGATCCTTCAGGGAAGGCCACCCACTTTATAGGCGTACTGCGCGACGTAAGCGGGAAAATTGCCGAAGAAAAGCGGCAGCAGGTGATCCGCGCCGTGTTGGAGGCCATAACGCATGACCGGCCCCTGCCTGAAATCGGCAAATTGCTGTGCGAGCTGCTGGTCGCGCAGATCGGCATGGGCGCAGCCCTGATCTCCACCCTCCAAAGCGAGAGCCGTGAACTCGTGGCGCTGGCAGACTACGCCCTGCCTGCCGCCCTACGGGAGCGGTTTGCATCGATTTCGCCCGACCGGGAGCCACCCTGTCCGTGCGGGTTGGCCGCAAGGTCAAAAGTGGAGGTTATTGTCGGCGACCTGGCCTCTGATGCTGACTGGAAAGAACGGGTGGGCCCTCTGAGGGAGCACGGCTTTCTGGCATGCTGGTCCTTTCCGGTGCTCTCCTCAAAAAACGAAGTGCTGGGAACTTGTACCCTGTATCAGTCCGAAACCGGGGAGCCAGGCCCGGAGACCCGTAATCTGATCAGGGAGGTAACCCAGCTCACCGGGGTGGCGATCGAACGGCATCAGTCGCAGGAAATGCTGCAGGAAAGCAATGCCCGGCTCGAGGCCTATACCCAGGTGCTGGAGCAAACCGTGGAAGACCGCACCCGGGAGGTTAAATCAACCCTGCAGAAGCTCCTGAAAACGAACCAGGACCTGGAGGCACAGATCGATACCACCCTCAAGGCCGAAAGCCGGGCGCTGGCCAGCCAGGCGCTTTTTGCGGCCATTGCCCGCAACTTCCCGAAAGGGGTGATCATGGTCATAGACCGGGCCCTGTCATTTATCCACCTCGAAGGGGAGGAAATTCCCCGGATAGGCCTTGACTCCTGGAGCTATCAGGGGCGCAAGATTGAGGAACTGCCCGGTTTCGGACCCGCAGAGAAGGAACTCCTGACAGCCAGGATCGGCGAAACCCTCGAAGGGTCGCACCTGAGTTTTGAGCTCCAATTCAGGGAGCAGGCCTATACGATCAACTCCACCCCCCTTTCCATGGACAATCAACCGCAGTGGGCCCTGCTGGTATGGAGCAACACTACGGAGATGAAGCGGACCGAACAGGAATTGATACGGGCCCTGCAGACCGAACAGGAACTAAACGACCTGAAATCGCGCTTCATGTCGATGGCCTCGCACGAATTCCGCACCCCGCTGAGCGCCATTCTCTCTTCGGCCATCCTCATTGGCAAGCAGAATGAGCCGGGCATGGAAACCAAGCGGGATCGCTACGTGAAACAAATCAAGAACAATGTGCGCAACCTGGTAGTAATCCTCGACGACTTCCTCTCCCTCAGCAAGCTGGAGGAAGGAGAGATCAGCTGCCAGCCGTCAGATTTCGATTTGCGCGAGCTGTTGCGTTCGGTGCTGGAAGAGATGGAGACCAACCTGAAGGTGGGCCAGCACTTTGTGGAGGATTGCCAGCCCACCTCTTACCAGCTCAGGCAAGACCCGAAGCTCAGCCGTCATATTCTGGTCAACCTCCTTTCGAATGCGATCAAATATTCGCCCGAGGGATCGGTCATCGAAATCAATCTCCGGCGCGAAGGCCCTCACCTGGTCCTCTCCGTGCGCGACCAGGGCATGGGCATCCCCGAAAACGAGCAGGGGCAAATCTTCAACCGTTTTTTCCGCGCCCGGAATGCAGAAAACATTCAGGGTACCGGCCTGGGCCTGAACATTGTGAAACAATATACCGAACTGATGGGGGGAAGCATTGAATTTAGCAGTAAATTAGGGGAAGGAAGCACCTTTGTCCTGAAGCTGCCCCGCAAATGTAAAACCCGAGCAGATGAAGAAGATCCTGATCATTGAAGACAACGAAGACGTACGGGAAAACACGGCAGATCTGCTCCACCTGTCCGGGTACGACGTGGCCACTGCGGCCGAGGGCAAATCGGGCCTCAGAAGGGTGCAGGATTTCAGGCCTGACCTGATCCTGTGCGACATCATGATGCCGGGCATGGACGGGTACCAGGTGCTGGAAGCGGTGCTAAAAGATCCCGAGACAGCCCACATCCCCTTTATCTTTTTGACGGCCAAGACCGAAAAGGCCGATATCCGGAAGGGCATGAACCTCGGGGCCGACGACTACCTGACCAAGCCCTTCGAAGAGGATGAACTCCTCGAAGCCATCCGCTCGCGGCTCAGGAAACACGAATTCCTGCGGCAGGAATTCAGCCCGGGCCTCCCCGGCATGCGGCAATTCGTCGAATCGGCCGCGGCCTACCTGAATACCGATTACATCGAGTTGAAATACTATTCCAAAAACTATGGGGCCCGCGACTATCTCTTTATGGAAGGAGACGGGGCACACCACCTGTATTTCATCAAGAAAGGCCTGGTCAAGACCTACAAATCGACCGAGGCCGGCAAGGAGCTGGTAACAGGCCTGTTCAGCAACGGGCAATTCTTCGGGCAACTCTCCCTGCTAAACCCCTCGGGGGTTTACCTCGATACGGCCATCGTCATGGAAACTTCTGAAATCTATGCCATCCCCAAGGCCGACTTTATCCACCTGCTCGAAAACAACCGGGAGGTATCCCAGAAATTCATGGAACTGATCTCGGGCGACCTGATCGATGTACAGGAACAACTGGTGCATATGGCCTACTGGCCGGTGAAACAGCGGGTGGCCCGTACGCTGCTGAAACTCCAGAATGCCGGCCTTATGGAAGAAGACGGGCCGGAAGGGATTGAGATTGCCCGGGAAGACCTGGCAGGGATGGTCGGAACGGCCACCGAGACTACCATACGGGCGTTGTCAGAATTAAAGGCAGAGGGGGTTATTCGAATGGGGAAAGCCCGGCGGATCATCATCGCCAACCGCGACCGGCTGCAAGACCTGGCTGAATTCGGACCGGCTTAGGGCCGATCCTCTTGAACATCTTTACCGCAAAGAAGCCATCCGGCGCCTGGCCCATTTTACGACCATCGTAATCAGGAGGGTGCGGAGCACGGGCTTCCAGGCGAATTGCAGCCCACTTTGGAAGGCGCTGCTCACGGTGTGGCCCATATTGGCCCGTATGCGGTACAGGCTGATTTGCCGTTCTACCGCGAGTATCTCGAGCTGGTTATCGATCTCTTCGAAGGATGAAAATCGCCGGTTACTCATGAATCAAAGTATAGGTGCGAAAAATGCCTGAGCAAGGGCGCCTCAAGCCGCTTGCGCAGCAAATAAGCCAGAAGCGCGATCAATACGTACAGGCCACCGACAGCCATAAATCCATAGGCGGCGCTTCCCATCCAGTCCCCCAGGGCCAGGGCGGCAGAATAGGAGAGGAACAAAAAAGCCAGCAGGGTAAAAAGCCCCACCAACAATGTCTTCACCAGGGAAGTCACAAGGTGCATGGCCATTTTAAAAGCTTGCAACCTCAGGTATTCCTTACTGGTTTCGAGATACGTATGCACCTCTCCTATCGCCTTATTCAGCTCCTCTTTGGGGGTTGAGGACTCCATAACGTACTTTCTTTACTTCTGAAGCTGGGCGTTTTTTTTACGGAGCTCTTCCAGCTTGCGTTCCAGCCCGGCAATGATGTCGTCAGCTTTGTAACTCATTTTACTAAGGGCGTCTTCGAGCTTGTCTTCGAAGGCTTCCTTTTTCTGATTCGCGGTGCGGGTCAGCTCGTCCTTGGCATGTGTAACACGATCAGCCAGGTCATGCCTGGTTTCGTCTACTTTGTCCTTGATTTGCTTGCGGGTATTGGAGCCCTTGTCGGGGGCATAGAGAATGCCCATCCCGGCACCGATGGCCGCTCCGGTCAGCAAGGCCAGCATAATGGTTCCTGTGTCGCTTTTCATCTTATTAAATTTTATAGGGTTAAAATTCCGTTTAAGCAGCGTAAATGTAAGTGGAACGGTCCCGACCAAAAATGATCTGGGTCATTTTTTTTGGGGGCGGTATTACAGATCTTTAAATCTAAAGTAAGATTAAATAGTAACATTTCAAAACCTGGGCGTCATGAAAGATCCTGTTGTCTACGACCCGCGAGGTGCCGAATTTAAAAGCACGGTGGCTGCCGGCTTTGAGGAACTCAAGAAATTGAAAGCTGAGGGGAGGCGTGAGGCCTTCAACGAAAAATTGCTGGGGCTGCTCCCCGATGTGAAACGCTATATTACCCGCGGCCTGCGCCTGGCGCTGGCCAAAGGGGTCATTTCGCACAACAAATACCGGCCCGACGACTTTTTCGACCAGCTTTTCCTGGACGTCTACGACCACCTGGGCGAAGTGCCCGGAAAAGAGGCCTTTCACGCCTGGTTGTTCGGGAGGGCAGAAGGCCTGCTCGAGGCAATGGAAGTCGAGGAGATCTTTGACACCTTCCTTTTCGAGAACCTCGACGATTATTCCCGGGCCGAACGGGCCGAAATGGACCAAGCGTACAGCACCGATGGAGACGGCGACCTGGTCATGATGGACGAGCTCGACGACATCTCGTACAAATCCCGCAACTACCTGCTCCGGAATATTTTCCTAGACGATGCCCATGAAGACCTGATGGCCATGATGGAGTCGACCGGGGGTCAAAAACAGGTGGAAAGCCAGCTCGATACCGTCCTTTTCGAACTCCCCCCCAACCTGCGTTCCCTCTTCGAACTGGCCTATGAACAAGGTTTTGGCCCCGAAGAGATCGCACGGATCAAGAACATGGAACCCGGGCAGGTCTCCCACCTGCTCGAAAAGGCCCGCAAGCAGTTGCGGATAACCCTGAGCGAACGGATTTTCGACACATAAAACACCACAGCCATGAATACCAAAAAACTGGTTTCCCGAACTGATTACCTGCTCCCGCAGGGACTGGAAGAACTACATGACCAAAGCAGGGAATGGCTCGAAACCGTTGCCTTCTGGAAAGACGAAACCCGCTTTTTCTCTGGCCTGTTGCAACGCCATCAATACGAGATCCCGAAGTCGGAAGGCTATACCCGCCTGCTGAAAAACCTGGATCAGCTCCATGAGATGCTCTATGATTACCTGGCCGAGGAGATCCTGGCCCATGAGCGTCTGCTCAGCCGGATCGAGAAGGCTGAACCGGGCCTGGCCGATGCTGACTACCGCGATGAACATCGCAGCCTGACCGAAAAAATGAAGGTATTTGAATCAGACTTCCGGGAATTCAAGAAGATGGTTTTCGGGTATGCCAGAAAATGGTAAGCCGCGAATGTCAGCCACCTGTCATCTGAGCATGGCAAAAGCCTGCCGGGCAATTTCCAGCTCCTCGTCAGTGGGTACCACCCAGATTCTCACGCGCGATCGGGCGGCCTGGATTTCCTGAATGCCTGGCCCGGGGTCTCGGTTGCGCTCCGGGTCCAACACGATGCCCAATGCCTCCAGATCGGTGCAAACCAACTCGCGCATGCGGGCAGAGTGTTCTCCGATGCCCGCCGTGAAGACCAGCCCATCGAGGCCGTTCAAAACCGCCGTATAGGCACCGATATACTTTCGGATCCGGTAGGCGCTGATTTCCAAAGCCAGCCGGCAGGACTCGTTCCCGGCCATGGCCTCCCTTTCCACATCGCGCAGGTCGCTGTATCCGGTAAGGCCCAGGAGCCCGCTCTGCCGGGTCAGCAGGGCCTCGGCCTGTTCGGGGGTGTACCCCAGGCTCCCCGTCAGGTAGAAGACAATGCCGTGGTCGATGTCGCCGCTGCGCGTTCCCATGACAAGACCCCCTGAGGGGGTAAACCCCAAACTGTGGTCGATGCTCTTCCCGCCCCTGATGGCGGTGGCGCTGCAGCCGTTGCCCAGGTGCAGGCTGATCAGCTTGCCGTCGGGCGGCAGGCGGTCTGCGACCTGCTGGGCCACATATTTATGGCTGGTGCCGTGAAAACCGTACACCTGAACCCCATGTTGCTCATATAATTCCTCGGGCAAGGCGTATTTGCGTGCCCGAAGCGGAATGGTCTGGTGGAAGGCGGTATCAAAAACAGCCACCTGCAGGGCTTCCGGGAAGAGGGCCTCCGCCACGCGGATCCCCTCCAGGTTGTGCGGGTTGTGCAGGGGGGCCAGGCGGGAAAGCTCCGCGATGGCTTCCCGGACTTCAGGGGTCACCGGCGTGGTATCGCTGAAGCGCGTACCCCCGTGTACCACCCGATGCCCTACCGCGGCGATCTCGGAAGTATTGCGGAGCACCCCGTGGGTGCCATCGAGCAGGGCATCTGCGATCCGTTCCAGGGCCTGGCCGTGGTCGGGCGCCTGCACCGGGCGGGTTTCTTCCCAGGTTTGAGAGCGGAAATGGAGCCGGGCATCGCCGGCCCCGATGCGCTCTACCATGCCCTGGCAGATGCGGGTTTCAGACGGCATGGCCAGCACCTGGAATTTCAGGGAAGAACTCCCTGAGTTCAATACGAGAATCTGTGTCTCCATAAGCGATTCGGTTGGCCCTGGCGGGTTATTCGCCCTGGGCCTGTATGGCGGTGATCACCACCGTGTTGAAAATATCATCTTCGGTGCACCCGCGGCTCAGGTCATTCACCGGCTTGTTCAGCCCCTGCAGCATGGGGCCTATGGCCAGAGCCCCGGTTTCGCGCTGCACGGCTTTATAGGTATTGTTGCCCGTGTTCAGGTCGGGAAAAACGAATACCGTAGCCCGGCCGGCCACCTGCGAATCGGGGAGCTTGCTGCGCCCTACCTTCAGGTCGACGGCCGCGTCGTACTGGATGGGGCCCTCTACCAGCAGGTCGGGCCTCCGCTCGCGCACCAGGCGCGTAGCTTTTCGTACCTTGTCGACTTCCAGGCCCTGGCCCGAGGTGCCTGAGGAGTACGACAACATGGCCACGCGCGCCTCGATCCCGAAAGCCACACTCGTGTCTGCCGAAGAGATGGCGATCTCGGCAAGTTCTTCGGCCGTGGGGTTGGGGTTGATCGCGCAGTCGCCGAAGACGGTAACCCGGTCGGGCAGGCACATAAAGAATACCGAAGAAACCAGCGACACGCCCGGCTTGGTCTTGACAAACTGCAGGGCCGGCCTGATGGTGTGCTGGGTAGTGTGCGTGGCGCCCGAGACCATGCCGTCGGCATCGCCCTTAAAGACCATCATGGTCCCGAAATAGGAGACATCGGCCATCAGGTCGCTCGCCATGGTCAGGTCCATGTTCTTATGCTTGCGAAGCTCGTAAAGGGTCTGGGCGTAGTCTTCAAACCGGGGTGCGGTGCGCGGGTCGAGGATCTCTACTTTCTCCAGGTCGAGGTCGAGCTTGAGCAGCTGCACTTTCTCGCGGATTTCCGACGGGTCGCCCAGCAGGGTAATGTCGGCGGCCTGGTGGTGGATCAATTCACGGGTGGCCCTCAAAATGCGCTCGTCGGTGCCCTCGGGCAGCACGATCCGCTTCCGGTCAGACTGGGCCTTTTTCAGCAGGTTGTACTGGAACATCCGCGGGGTAATTCCCTCGGCTTGGAACGTTATCAGCCGCTCGGCCAGGGCGTCTTCGGGCACATAGGTAGAAAAGTCCTTTAGGGATACATTGATCTTCAGGGCGTTCCCGGCATAGATCCGCGATTGAATGGCGCCAATGCGGTTGGTGGCCGAAAAAGTCCCTTCCTGCACCGAGAAGATGGGCACGATCTCGCTGAGCCCCTCGATCAGCTTGATGATGCTCTCTTCGGGGAGCAGCCCCCCGGTAAGGCAAATGCCCGAAATAGCCGGGTAATTGGCCGAGATATTGGCCTGCAGGGCCCCCAGGATGATGTCGGCCCGGTCGCCCGGGGTAATGACCAGGGTGTCTTCTTCCAGGTGGGTCAGGTAGTTGCGCAATTGCATGGCCCCCACCGCATAGGAGGCTACCTGTTTCTCCAGGTAGCGTTCCCCGAAGAGCAGCTTCCCTTCAAGCGCAGCGACGATTTCGCGCACACTCGGGTTGCCGAGCACGGGGTTCAGGGGGATGCAGGCCTTCAAAACGCTTTCGGGCAATTCGGCATTCAGGCTCCGGAGCACCAGGTCACGGTTTTCAGGGCGAATTTTGTTGGCTGTCACCATCAATACCTCCACCCCATTGTCTTTGAAGGAATCACAGGCCAGTGCCAGGGCGTTCACGAATTCGTCGAGGCTCTTGCCCACCCCGCTGGAAACGATGATGGTCGGGATGCCCAGGTTCTTGGCCATCAGCACATTGATGTCCCATTCGATAATAGACCCTTCGCCCATGAAATCGGTCCCCTCGACCAGCACGAAGTCGAACCGGCTCTCGAGCTGTTTGTATTTTTCGATAATGGTGTCGAGCACCTCGTCTTCCTGATTGCGGCTGTTCTTGAGCACCACTTCGCTTCGCGTGCAGGCATAGGCTTCCTCATAGGCCATCGGCAGGTTGAAGTGGGTCAGGATGGTCTCGATATGGTTGTCGCGGCGGCCCTCCGGATAATCGTTGATGATGGGCCGGAAATACCCGACCCGGGCCATTCTTCCAAGCAACAGGCGCATCAGGCCCAGGGTCAGGATCGACTTCCCGCTGTTGGCCTCGATGGTGGCGATATAGATAGCTTTGTTCATAGGTGGTTCGCAGATCGATTCCCGCTGGCAAAGGTAGGGCTTTACAGGGGTCTTTAAAAGGTAATTTTGCCGTCGTGAAAGGGGTCAGTCAACGGCTGGAAAATGACATTTGGCAGCCTGGGCGGATGACACAAATCATTTACAATACACAAGAGCCAATGTACATTTGATCAAAATGAAACCCCTCCTGACATGAAATCGATATTGTACGCCACCGATTATTCAGATGCCTCCCTGGCTGCACTGGATTGCGCCCAGGCCCTCAGCAACATGCTCAGAATGCGCCTGGTGCTGACCCACGTATACGACGTTCCCACCGCCCTGGGCACCCAGCTCGAGGGGCCATTCCCCGACCTGCGGCTCCACTCCCAGGCCAATAACCGGAAAAAGCTGGAGAAATTCTACGAAAAGCACCGTCACGACGAGAATGCCCCGGTCGATGTGCACGCCGAGCCGGTTGAAAATATGTCGATCCTCTCCGGGATCATCTCCAAAGCCAATGAATGGAATGCCCGCCTGATCATCGTCGGCATGAAAGGGGAAAACCTGGTCAAGGAAATGGTGATGGGCAGCACGACCAAAAAGCTCATCGACAAGGCCCCATGCCCGGTGCTTGCCGTTCCGGCCGACTACCACTTCGGCAAGATATCCAGCCTGGTATACGCCACCGATTTTGAGCTGGAAGACCTGAGGGCCCTCGAAAAAGTGGTTGACCTGGCCAAGGCCTTCAATGCCGAGATTCGGGTGGTTCACGTCACCAGCGACAAGGAGAATTACGGCCCAGCCCAAATGGAGTGGTTCAAAGCCATGCTGCGCGAACGGATCGAATACGACAAGATCTTTTTCGAGCTCCTGGAATCGGACGACGTGGTGCATACCCTCCAGGATTATTCCCGACACCTCGATGCAGGGCTGATCGGCATGCTCGAGAGGGCCCAGAAAGGCGGTGTGAAGAAATGGTTCCACCGCGACCTGGTCAAGCAGATGGCTTCCAACAACAGCATTCCCCTGCTCAGTTTTAACGAGCAGAACCTGCAGACGTATTTCTACTAAGCTTCTTTCTTCATGAATGCCCCCTAGCCCAGTTGCGGCAAGATCAGCAACGGGAGTTCGCTTTCGAAGGCGACGCGTTTGAGCACCGGTTCACGGGTCAAAGACTCGAAGAACGGGTGCTTGTGGTATACCAGGGCAATCAGATCGGCATCGGAATCTTCGCTGTACCGGGTTAAGGTACTGCTTACGTTCTTGTCCAATGGGACCTCCTCAAAGCGGTGGTGCACCTCCTGCAACAAGGATTCCAACTGTTTTTTATGGGCTTCCTGGGTGGGGTTCAGGCGGAATTCAACCGCCGCATACACGATGTGCAGCCGGGCCTTCCAGTCTTTGAGGAGTTCCAGCAGGGGCTGCAGCTCAAAGGGCTCAAAAGACTGCATGTAATCGGTGGGGAAAATGACATTTTGCACCCGTTGCAGGTCGTATGACTCCGGCACGGCCAAAATGGGACGGTGCCTGACCGCCCTGATCACCCGCACGGTATTGCTGCCCATAAAGACCCGCCTGGCCCCGGTTGCCCCCTGGGTGCCCATTGCGATCATGTCGATGGTCTCCGATTCGAGGACCTCCCGGATGGCCCTTGTCAGCTCTCCCTGCCGGCACAGGCTGCGGAATCTATGGTGCGGGTTGTGGTACTCCCTTTCGAGGTAGCCGGTAACCTCAGCCATTCGGGCCTCCGATTCCTTTTTCAGGTCTTCATACAGCGCCCAAAGCTGCTTTTCGCCCCCGTCGGTCAGCATATTGCCCAATTCGGGCTGATAGGTGTGGAGGATCAGGAATTCACAGACCTGCTTGTCAAACAGCTTGAGGGTGGTGAACAGGGCATTCCATGCGTTTTTGGAAAAATCGGTGGGCAGCAGAATCTTTTTCATGGGGCTGCATTTAAGAAACGGGTTCAGAACTATCCGGCACTACCAGGAAGGGGACTTTCACATGGAATCCGATCTGGTCCACATTCTGGCGGACCAGCAGGCGTTCCAGGAACGAATGCCGCCGGTTCATCATGACCAGCAGGTCAATGGGGTGTTCTTCGGTGTATTTCAGGATGGCGTCGGGCATCATTTCGCCGCTTTCCTCCACGGTTTCATAGTCGAGTTCCTCAAGGCAACGCTCCAGGTGGGCCTTGTTGTCTTTCTGGGCATCGGTCAGGCCGCTGTTCTCCGTAACATGCAGCAAAATGAAACGCGACTGGTGCATGCGGGCGATGTGCAGCACCGGCTCGAGCTCTTCCGGTTTATACCGGCTCAGGTAGTCGCTCGGGAAGAGGATGGTGCGCACCGGGTGGTACGGCACATCTTCGGGGACGGCCAGCACCGGCACCTCGGCCTTGCGGATCACAAAAACCGTGTTAGACCCCAGGAACAACTGTTTGGCACCGCTGGCCCCTTTGGTGCCCATCACGATCAGGTCGACCCCTTTGCGCCGGGAAAGCTCGCGCACCTCGTCGGTCAGGGTATTGAACGAAGACAGGCTCTCAAAACGGTGCCTGGGGTTCGGGAATTCCTTTTTGACATCGGAGAGGGTGGTCTCAAGGCCCATCAGCGAAATATCCACCCCCACATCGGGAATGGCGCTCACCTCGGGCCCGCCCATCATGTAATCCATGCGGTAGAAGGAAGGAGAATAGGTGTGCAGCAGGTAAAAATTGCAGGTCTCGTCTTTGAAGAAGAGGAGGGCATAGGTAATGGCGTGCCAGGCATTCCTGGAAAAATCGGTGGGGATCAGGATGGTGTTCATCGCAAAGCGCTTTTTGGTACGATCAAAGGTAGTACCGCCTGCCCCGCCCCCCTATGATATAGGTCAGTTCGCATTCTGGCGGCAGTAAGCCTGCCGACGTTCGATTTATTACACAAGTTCGCTACCTTTAGCCCATGGCATCAGAGGAAACATCCCGCAACCCGGCTTTGCAACGACCGCTGGCCTCCTACATTGACCACACCCTGCTGAGCCCCCTGGCCACCGAAACCGGGATCGAAGGGTTGTGCAGGGAAGCCCTGCAGTACCGGTTCAGGGCGGTATGCGTCAACGGATGCCACCTCGAGACAGCCCGCGAAATGCTCAGGGGCAGCGCGGTAACCCTGGCTGCGGTAGTGGGGTTCCCCCTGGGGGCCAGCGCCACCGGGGCCAAGGTGTGCGAAGCCGAAGCCTGCCTGCTGGCGGGCGCCGGGGAGCTCGATGTGGTGCTGAACCTGGGGTGGCTGAAGGCCGGCAACCTGAAAGCCGTGGCCGCAGAGCTCCGGCTGCTGCGCGAGATCGCCCCCGGGGCGGTGCTCAAGCTGATCCTGGAAACCTGCTTCCTCGAAGATTCCGAAAAAATCACCGCATGCCGCCTTGCCCTCGATGCGGGGTGGGATTTTGTAAAGACCTCGACCGGCTTCGGCAAGGGCGGGGCCACCCTGGCCGACGTTCGCCTGATGAAAGAAACTGTGGGGGATCGCATGCAGGTAAAGGCCTCAGGGGGCATCCGCGACCTCGATGCAGCCCTCGCCTTTATCGCGGCCGGGGCAGACCGCCTGGGGACCTCCTCGGGCCTGGCCCTGGTCGAAGCCTATGAAAATAAAGCACTATGAGCGTACATATCGCCGCCCGGGCGGGTGAGATCGCAGAAACCGTACTGATGCCGGGCGACCCCCTGCGGGCCCAGTGGATCGCCGAAAGCTACCTCGAAGAACCCGTCTGCTACAACCGCATCCGCGGGATGCTGGGGTACACCGGGCGTTACCGGGGCGAGCGGGTCTCTGTTCAGGGCAGCGGGATGGGCATCCCCTCTGCCATGATCTATTACCAGGAACTGATCGCAGAATACGGGGTAAGGCGCATCCTCCGCACGGGCACGGCCGGGGCCCTGCAGCCCGACCTGGCCCTGCGCGACGTGGTGCTGGCCGTATCTGCCTCGACCACCTCTGCCATCAACAAGGCCGAATTCCCGGTGGCCGACTTCGCCCCCACCGCCACGGCCGAACTCTTCCTGCGCGCAGCCGACTACGCCCGCCGGCACAATATCCCCTTCCGGGCCGGCAACGTGCTCTCGGCAGACACCTTTTACCCGTTGGTCCCCGACGCCTATGCGAGCTGGACCCGCTACGGGGTGCTCTGCGTGGAAATGGAAACCGCCGGCCTGTATACCCTGGCCGCCCGGCACGGGGTGGAGGCGCTTTCGATCCTGACCATGGCCGACTCGCTGGTCACAGGGGAAAGGACCAGCCCCGAAGAGCGCGAACGATCCTTTGCCGCCATGGCCGAGCTGTCGCTGCACCTCCTCTGAAACAGATGGCTGCATCCCTCTGGCCCCTCCGGGGCTGATACAGATCATTTCACAAAAGGATAAAAGGGCAGATCTTGTATTTGTAACCCTAAAATCCAGTGTCATGGCAACTAATTTCGACCAATACGCCCAGGAAGGGAACACCTTCGCAAAAGAATACGCCAAGCATATGGCCTTTGGCAACGACACCGACAAGGCCGTGAGGGTCTTTTCGGCTATCATGCACGCCCTGCGCGACATCATCCCGATCAACGAATCCCTGCAGCTGATCGCCCAGTTCCCGATGTTCCTCAAAGCCCTTTACGTAAACGGCTGGACTTCGCGCCGTGCTCCCACAGACATCCGCCGCACCGAAGATTTCCTGGAGCTGGTCCGGAAAAACGGAGGCGTTGCAGCTCCGAGCGATTTCGGGGAAGACGACGACCGCGTGGAGCAATACGTGCAGCTTACCTTCATTTACCTGCGGAAATATGTTTCCCTGGGTGAAATGGAAGACATACGCGACACCCTGCCCAAAGACCTGAAACATATGATCTACTCGAACCTGATGTTTTAGGCAGCTGCGCAAACAAGGCGGGCAAGACTTCTGAAACGGACTGCCGACGGGGTTTCCAATGGGATCCCCGCCGGCCCCCAAATATGTGATACCATGAAACGAACATGCATCTTTCTGGCGGTCCTGATCGGCCTTCCGGGCCTTGTTTGGTCCCAGTCGATCGAAGAGATCAATGTACCCACGGTGAAAGACCTCGACCAGGTTACCGAATTTCACGAGGGCCTGGCCGCGGTGCGGAAGGGAGGCCTTTGGGGCTTTATCGACCCCACGGGAAAACTGGTGATCGATTTTCGGGATGACCTGGTGTGGAGCGAAAACCCCATGCCCAGTGCCAACGGGGTACGGGGCATGGCCTATCCGCGTTTCAGCGACGGCCTCTGCCCGGTCAGAGCCTTCCGGGAAGACGAGCCCAACATCCCTTTTTACGGGTTTATCGACAAGGCCGGCAAAACGGTGATCGAGCCCGATTTCCTGAATGTCACAGCCTTCAGGGATGGCATCGCGCTGGGGGTCTATTTCAAAAAGACCTTCAGGGGCAAGAACAATTTCCAACTGAACATCTACGACTACGCCTTTACGGAAGTGGTCATCAATACGGCCGGGGAAATGATCTGGCCGCTGGCTGAGCGGGAAAACATCATGATGGAGGCCCGGCGCTACCAGACCCCGGCCCTTTTGGCGCGCATCCTGAGTGCAGACCTCATCGCCGTGGAATCCGAAAAGCCGCCCCGGCACTGGGATATCCGGAAAATCAAACGCTGATTTCGGCTACATGGCGCACATAGTGGCGCTTTTGCAATGCTGCAGCACCTGGTCGGCCCTGGAGCCGTCGCGGTATACGGTTACCCCTTTGAGCCGCATTTTCCAGGCCCTCAGCAAGAGCTCTGAAATGGCTTCCTGAGTGGTTTGGGCCGGCAGGTTGATGGTCTTGGCCACGGCATTGTCGGTATGCTCCTGGAAGGCTTGCTGGTGCCTCAGATGGTATTCCCAGGCAATCTCATGTGCCGTTTCGAACCGACGCCTCACCGGGGCGGGGATCGCCCCGAGCGAGGCGATGCTGCCGGTTTCCCCAATGGCCTGTTCGGTCTGCCCGTTCCAATAGCCCAGCTGCTCCAGGACTTCCCGCGCCACCGGATCGACCTCCAGCTGTTCGCGTCCGCCAAGCACCCCGACCCGCCTGAAAGCCAGGCCGTACAGGGGTTCGATGGAATAGGAGGTGCCGGCAATCACGGAAATGCTGCCCGTGGGGGCAATGCTGTTGCAAGTGGCATGGCGCATCGGCTGGTGCGGGTGGTGCACGCTCAGGCCCCAGTTGGGGAAGGTGCCGCGCTCGGCGGCCAGGGCCGATGAGGCCGCGTAGCTCGACTCCCTGATGAATGACATGAGCTGCCTGGCCAGTTGCACCGCCTCTTCAGAGGCATACGGCAGCCCGATCCGCAGCAGGGCCTGGCCCCACCCCATGACCCCCAGCCCCACCTTGCGGTTGGCCTGTGTGACCTGGGCGGTTTCGGGAAGCAGAAAGTGGTTGACGGCAATCACGTCGTCAAGGAACCGGATTCCCAGTGCAACGAGCTCTTTCAACCGTTCCCAGTCAAACCCGACCTGGCCCGAAGGCCCTGTTTTGAGCATGCGCGACAGGTTGACAGAACCCAGGTTGCAGCTCTCATATGGCAGCAGGGGCAATTCCCCGCAGGGGTTGGTGGCTTCGAGCCGCCCCAGGGCCGGCAAGGGGTTGCCACGGTTCACCGCGTCGAGGAAGATAAGGCCGGGGTCGCCCCCATGCCAGGCCTCGCGGCAGATGGCTTCCCAGACCTCCGCCGCCGGGAGCATGCCCGAGGGCTTCCCGGTGCGGGGGTTGACCAGTTGCCAGGTTTCCCTATTTTCCACTGCTTGCAGGAAACGGTCAGATACCCCAACCGAGAGGTTGAAGTTGTGCAGGCTCCCGTCGGGGTGCTTGGCGCGGATGAATTCGAGGATATCCGGGTGGTCGGCATTAAGGATGCCCATATTGGCGCCCCGGCGACGGCCGCCCTGTTTGATCTGTTCGGTGGCGGCATCAAAGACCCTGATAAAGCCCACCGGGCCCGAGGCTGTGCCCTGCCCTCCCCCTACCCGGTCGCCCCGGGGCCGGAGGTGGGAAAAATTAAAGCCCGTGCCCCCTCCGCTCTGGTGGACCAGGGCCGTACGGGTGAGCGCATCGAAGATCTCCTCGAGCCGGTCGGGCACCGGGAGCACGAAACAGGCGCTCAGCTGGCCCTCCGGGAGCCCGGCGTTCATCAGGGTCGGGGAATTCGGCAGGAATTCCAGCCCGCTCATGGCGCGGTAAAAGCGCTCTTCCCAAACCTCTCGGTCTTGCGCCTCGCCCGCGGCTACAGCCCGGGCCACCCTTCGGAAAAGGGCGTCGGCATCTTCGGCTACCTCCCCATTGGGGCCCCTGCGAAAATATCGGGCATTGAGGATTTCGAGGGCGTTTTCAGAAAGCATATCCGGCTAATTTAGTGGCAGTCCCGTAGCCCTGCCCAGCAGTTCTTTCAGGCGTGGCTGGTTTCTGGAGTCGATCAGGTTCAGGGCCGGCACCTTGCAGAGCCGCTGGACGAGCTCCTGCCCGGCCAGGGTATTCGAAGCGACCCCCGTCACCAGGTCTGGGGTGAGGCCAAATGCCTGGATCAGCCCCAGCACGGCATAGGGGTCTGATGCGCTCAGCACTGAAAACCGCAGGTTCGGCCTGAGGGCCTCGATGGCCACATCCCCGTTATAGGGTTCAAGCGGGGAGGCGCCTACCTCCACAATGGCGATATCGGCCTGCACACCGGCAATGCGGAAGAGCAGCTGCTGCAATTTGGGCTCGTACACTTCCCGCGGACAAATGGAGGAAGGTAGCCCGACATCCACAAAATCGAAGATGGCATCGGCCCCCACGTCCTTCAGGGCGAGGATATCTTTGAACCGTCCGGCCCCTGCCAGCTTGGCCCCCACTACCCGATACCCGGCCGACTTGAACAGGTGGGTCACAATGCGGGCCGAGGTGGTCTTTCCGGCCGACATGGAAGTGCCGAAAAACAAGACCACCGGAGTTGTGAATTCCCGCTCCGGAAATGCTGTTACAAAATCGTCCATCCGGAGTTTCCGGCCCGAACGCATGGCGTGGCCCCGGTAGACACCCTGCATCAGGGGTGGCAGAAAGACCGACTTGGAGGTAAGTTTCCCGAGCAAGCCGGCCCCGGTCAGGATGTGCATCTTCAGGTCTTCCCCAATGGCTCGCCAATCTCCCGTCGCTTCAAGGGTGGCAAACCTCCTCCCGAAAGCGCCAAGCACCCATTCGCCCCCTATCACGCCCCGCATGCGACCGTTGGGGAGCTCGAGCAGCAGGCTGCTGCCACCCGGGTCTTCAATCTCGCACACCACATAATCGCCCATCTCCCAGGCATTTCGGGGCAGGGGGGCCACCTCGAACGGCCTGGCCGCCAGGTCTGAAATCCGGCTAAGGGAAGTAAAAATGTCAACCGTTTTCATGGGGCGTTTTCTTCAATGGGTTCCAGCAGCAGCAACAAGGTCAGCAGCGCAGTCCGTTCGGCCAGCAAATCGGTGCGGATGTATTCGTGGGGGGCATGGGCCCCATCGCCTGGGGTGCCAAGGCCATCGAGGGTAGCCGTGAACTGGCTGGTGGTGTTCGCGTCTGAACCGCCCCCGGCTGAGGCCTGCTGCAACTCCAGGCCGAGTTCCCGCCCGGTGCGGGCGGCCAGGGACCACAGGGCCTGGTTGCGCCGGCTCGGCTCCATGGGCGGCCGGCCAAAACCTCCCTCAATATCGAGGCGCATGGTTTCCGTACTGGGCCTCAGGCCCCGGATGGCCTTTTCGACCCGGCTGCCCGCCACGGCCGTGGGCACGCGTACGTCAACGACCACGCGGCTGATCGGCGCGACCGTATTGGGCGAGATGCCCCCTTCGATCAACCCCACATTCACGGTGATCCCCTGGTCAAAATCGTTCAGGGCATACAGGTGCTGCACCACCCGGGCCATTTCCACGATGGCATTGACGCCCTTCTCTGGGTCAAGGCCGGCGTGTGCCGCCCGGCCGTGCACGGTGAGGGTAAACCGGCCCAATCCCTTTCGTGCGGTCTTGAGCCTGCCTTCAGGGCCCAGGGGGGGCTCCAGCACATAGGCCCGGTCGGCGATGCGCGCCAGCCGGCGGATGGCCGGGGTCGATTCCCGGCTGCCGATCTCCTCATCCGAATTAATGAGCAGCAGCGGTGTCACGGCAGGTTCGAGCGACAGGTCCCGAAGGCATTGCAGGGCAAAGAAAAGCTGGGTGAGCCCCGATTTCATGTCGTAGATGCCGGGGCCGCTCAGGCGCCCATCGCTGCGGCGGATGGGCATCTCTTTCAGGGTAAAGCGGGGCCATACCGTATCGCCATGCCCCAGCAGCAACTGACAGGGCCGGTGGCGCGCCCGCGATTTGGGTCGGGCGTACAGGTAACCGCCGGTGGCCTTTCCGGGAACAAAGAGGGTATACATCCCCAATTGCCTGAGGCGCACCTCAAGCCAGTCGAACAATTCATGCTGGGCTTCCCGGTCGCGAGAGGGCGTTTCCATGGTGCCCAGGGCTTCCAGGAAACGAAGCATATCTTCTTCCCGGGCTGAAAGGTAGGCGGCAACGGCCTGGGCTGGAGTGCTTTTTGGTTTCATCGCTTGAATCCTTTGGGGAACGGGAAATGGTACGTATCGGCCACCCTGGCAAAACGGCCTTCGGCTATGTAGGCCAGCAGGGGGTTCTCATGCAACATAAGCTGCGGGTCCTGGTCGGAAAGGCGCAGGTACTGCCGGTCGACAAACGCCTTTTTGATGCGGCCCGTAATCAGGCTGTTGCGGTCAAAGCCGTCTATCGTTCTGAAGTGTTCGCATTCGAGCAGCAGGTATGAATCAGCCATAAACAGGGCATCGGTCTCCGTGGCTTTCAGCGTCGGCAAAAAATCTATGATTTGCTCCGGTTTGGGGATGCCATCCTGCCTCGGGGAGGCGCTCAAAGACGTGAGCAGGGTTTGGCCGGGCTTTGGAAAACTCACCGTGAATTCGCCCAGGGCCTCTATATTGTGGTACGTGCTGTGATCGGGGGTACAGACAAAGCCGAGATAGTTGCCGAACCCCATGGGCATTATCATGTGCTTGGGGGCCAGGTCGTACCCGTCTTCTTCACGGGTGCCGACCACGGCAAGGGGTGCCACCATAAAAAAGCGGGACCAGATCGGAAGGGTGGTATCGAGGCTTTCGAATGTTTTCGCATCAGGCGTTTGCATGGCATACAGGTCTGATTTTCAAGGTACGAATCTCCCCGGGCAGCGTCACTGACCTGGATCAGTATGGAGTCAAAAGACAGGGGAAGGCCGGGCTGCCAAAAAATATTCATTCTTCTGATTGTGTGTTATTTAAGACTGATATTCCCCCATACACCCCGGCACCTTCCAGGGCCGGGCCCGACTGATTCAGGTCATTGTACCCGCGTGGCCTGCGCCATAACTTGCACCCCGAAAGGCAGCGTAAAGCCTTACCCATTAGTAACCAAAATCAGAAGCCATGAAAAAATTAATTCTAGGTCTGTTTTGCATCGGGTTGACCGGCCCGGCCCTGGCCCAAATCGTGAAAACAGAACAACTCTCTGAAGTGACTGTGTATGCGACCAACTACAAATACCTCAACAGCATAGCCAGTGAAGAACCCGCCGCCATTCCGGTGGAAATGCTGGAACGCAAGGTGGCAGCGTTCGATCTCATGAGTTCCGAGTTCTACAGTGATGAGTACGACCTGTACCACATCAACTTTTACATCCCTGAAGGGAAGATCCTTGCTGCCTATGACGCAAACGGCAAGATCCTGCGCACCGTAGAACGCTTCGAAGACATCGCCCTGCCGGCTTCCGTGCGCGACGCCATCGCCGAAAGGTTCCCGGGCTGGATTGTCAGCAAAGACGTGTATGCCGTGACCTATCACCAAGAAAAAGGCGTGAACAAGAAATACAAAGTGGTACTTTCCAATGGCGATAAAAAGATCCGCGTCAAATTGGATGAAACAGGCAATTTCCTGTAAAAGTTCAGTGGCTCCGAAAAGCCGATCTACGCAGTGGAGCCCCACTCTCCGCAAGGGCTGAGTGCAGAACCGCCCCGGAACTATTTCCGGGGCGGTTCTACATGTAAGGTTTAGGTTGCCGGGGGCTCAGTTTTGTTTTTGCTGCTCCCGTTTCAGTTTTTCCTGCTCCCGTTCCAACTTGCGGAAGTACCCCCGGGTCAGGAAATTGTGCTTAAGGGCCTCCATGTTCTGATCGAATTTCTGCAGGCCCGAATCGAGGTGCTGCAGGCTGCTCTGCAGGTTCCGGGCCGCTGTGCTGTCGCGCAGCAAAAACCCCAGGGATCCCTCCCCTTCTTCCACAGAGCCGGCCAGGCCGTCGAGACGGGTGGTAAGCCGGCGGATGTCCTGGCCAGAGCTGTCGAGCCCGGAGATGATGTTGCGGATCTGATCGGTGAATTCGGGGTCGTCGAGCAAAAGGGCCACGGCACTTTCCTCAAAGCGCAGCTCCGAGATCATCCGGTTGAGGCGTGTCAGGGCCTGGGCAGACTGGGCGGTGGTTAGCTTCAGGTTTTGCACGCTCTGCTGCAGGTCGCGCGCCAGGGTGCTGTCGTGCAGCAGGCGCCCCACCACCCCCGAACCCTTGCGGATCGATTGGGTGATTTCGAGCAGGTCTGCCGTGAGCAATGCGGCATTTTCATTGGTCACGTTGAGGGTGGTGAGCATGTCTTGGGTGCTGATGCGGCTGAAGCTCCTGAGCTCATCCCCTGAATCTACCGGTGGCGATGCTCCGGAGCCAGGCACTATATTGATCAGCATGCTGCCCACCAGGCCGTCGGAACCGACCATGGCCAGGGCGTTTTTCTTGATGTGCGATTGCAGGTCGGCATCGATGCGCATATACACGCGGATGCTGGTGTCGGTTTCCATGCGGATGTCGCGCACCGTGCCGGCATTGATGCCGGCGTAGCGCACGTTGTTGCCTTCCTGCAACCCCCCCACATTGTTGAAGACGGAGGTCAGCTCAAAGGTTCTGCTGAACATTTTCTCTTCGTTGCCGATCAGGTATGCCGCCACGATGAGCAGCACGCTTCCGGCAATTACAAAGATCCCGAGTTTAACGAAAGAAATATTTGACTTTCCCATAGGGCTATTTTTTAAAGAAGGCTTCGACCTTCGGATCGGTACTGCCCGATAATTCGGCATAGGTTCCCTCAGCGTAATTCACCCCGTCTACCAACAGCACGATGCGCTCCGATATGACCCGGGCGCAGTCGACATCGTGGGTGATGATCAGGGCGGCGGTCCCGAATTTCTGCTGGATGCGCCGCATCAGGTTGATGATCTCCTTGGCGGTGATGGGGTCGAGCCCACTGGTGGGCTCATCGTAGAGGATTACCTTCGGCTTCAGGATCAGGGTGCGCGCCAGGGCGACCCTGCGCTTCATTCCACCCGAGAGTTCGGCCGGCATCATGTCGATGGCATGGGCAAGGCCCACATTCTCGAGGGCTTCCTCGACCAGGGGGAGCGTATCTTTAGGGTTGCCCAGTTTTTCGCGGTGCCGCCTGAGCGGGAATTCGAGGTTCTCGCGCACGGTCATGGAATCGTACAGGGCACTGCCCTGGAAGAGGAAGCCGATGTCGGCGCGCAGCAGGTCGAGCTCCTGCCGGCTCAGGGTGGAAATCTCGCGGCCGAGCACCTCCACGAAGCCGCTGTCGGGTTCCATCAGGCCCACCATGCATTTGATCATGACCGATTTGCCCGAACCGGATTTGCCCATCACCACCAGGTTCTCGCGCTCGTACAGCGTCAGGTTGAACCCGCGCAATACCTCGACCGGCCCGAACCGCTTGAACAGGTCCTTAATGCGGATCACGGCTTTCCGGGTCTCCGGATGGCCGGGCGGGCTCGGATATGTTTCGGGTTGGGCCATGGTTTCAGAGGTCATAGAATATATCGGATATGAAAACCGCGATGAAATCGACAAAAAAGAGCAGCAGGGAGGCGATCACCACCGCCGTGTTGGCGGCCTTGCCGACCCCGGCGGTGCCCTTTTTGCAGTAGTACCCCTTATAGGTGCCCACCAGGCCGATCACAAAGCCGAAGAAGAAGGATTTGACCGTGGCCGGGATCAGGTCCCCGTACGACAGGGCATCGAAGACCGTGTTGAAATACAGCCGAAAGCTTACCGCGCCTTTTACGTATTCGACCAGGGCTGAGCCGAACAGGGCCACCAGGTCGCCAAAGATCACCAGCAGGGGCAGCATCAGGGTAGTGGCCAGTATGCGGGTCACTACCAGGTATTTGAAGGGGTTGGTGCCCGAGACTTCCATGGCGTCGATCTGTTCGGTCACCCGCATCGAGCCGAGCTCGGCCCCGATACCGGAGGCGATGCGCCCGGCACAGATCAGGGCGGTGATGACCGGGCCGATCTCGCGCACAATCGAAATGCCCACCATGTTCGGCATCCACGATACCGCCCCGAATTCGATCAGGGTGGGGCGCGATTGCAGGTCGAGCACCAGGCCGATGATAAAGCCGGTAACGATGACCAGGGTCAGCGAGCGGTTGCCGACCTGGTAACACTGCCGCAGCAGCTCCCTGAATTCATAGGGCGGGCGAAAGACCTCCCTGAAGAACCGGCCGGCAAAAGCGGCGAGTTCCCCGGTCTCACTCAGAAAGAGGTATACCCGGTCCTTTATGGTCAGAGCAGTGTTCATACCATCCATAAAATTAGGGGAATACCGGCGTGGCCGCTATGACGAATGTCAGCCGCCCAAATGGGGAAAGCGCCCCGTAAAACGAAGGGTACGGCCTATTTGGAAGGTTCGCCTGACCCCCAGATGGCGTCCAGGCCGTAGACCTTCCCGTCTCGCAGCACGAGTTCCCCGCCCCGGGCCCAGAGGCGCAGGTGGGTATAGGGGGTAGAGGGAAAGAACACTTCGGTCATGTTCAGGCGCCCGCCATCGGCAAAAAGCTCGGCCGAGGCCCGGTCAAAGAGGATGCGCACGTCAAGCGACTCACCCTCCATGTTCAGGGGGGCCTTGTGGGGGCCCTTGAAGAAATCTTCTGAAAACCCCCGCGGGCCTGAGTTCCGCCGGTCGATCCATATTTCGTTCTCGGGGCGGTGGAAGGTGATCTCAAGTTGCTCGCCGGCCCCATTGCTCAGGGTACAGCCAAAGACCCCGGCCGTGGTGCGCTCCAGGTCGATCTCGAGGGCCAGTTCACATTGGGATGGGCTGAAGTCGCCCTGCACCTCGAGGCCATCGGCGATCTCGGCCGGCAGGGCCGTCTCGGAACGCCAGAGGGCAGCAATGGCGGGCACCGGGAGGGCCCTGAGGAAGAATGCCCCCTGCTCTTCGCCCAGTTCCAGCAACCGGGGCACGGTCATGGCCGAACGCCAGGGGTCGGTCGGCACCTGCTGGGCGTACTGCCAGTTCGACATCCAGCCGATGCCCAGGCGCTGCCCCCAGCCTACCGGGGCATTGCTCCAGGTCACAAAGGCGTAGTTGTCGGCCCCGTAGTCGAGCCATTGCTGGGAGGCCGGGTCGGCGTGGAAGGTGGCACCGTCAAAGTCGCCCACAAAGTAGGAGGTGCCGGTGCCGCCCGCCGGGCCATTTTGCTGGATGCTCACCAGCAGCACCCATTTTACCTCCCGGCTGCCCGGCACTCGCATGGGGAACAGGTCGGGGCACTCCCAGAGGCGGGTATCGCCGGGGATGCCGAATTCGGAGAGGTAGGCCCAGTCTTTCAGGTTCGCCGAACCGTAAAATTTTACGCGATCGTATACGGCCAGGGCCATCACCCATTTTTCACTTTCCGGGTCCCAGACCACCTTGGGGTCGCGGAAATCCTGTATGCCCGTATCGTTCCGCAGCACCGGGTTGCCGGCGTATTTCTGCCAGGTACCCCCCTGGTCGAGGCTGAAGGCCAGGCTCTGGCTCTGGAAGTCTTTCCGGCCTGCCTCCAGGGCCAGGGGGTCGTGGTGGGTGAAGACGGCTACCACGGGCGGAACCGTGTCCCTGCCGAAGCCCGAGGTGTTTTGTGCGTCTACCACGGCGCTGCCCGAAAAGATATACCCCAGCGAATCGGGGTAAAGCGCGATGGGCTGCTCTTTCCAGTGCACCAGGTCAGCAGAGGTGGCATGCCCCCAGTGCATGGGCCCCCACACCGTGCTGTCGGGGTAGTACTGGTAGCTCATGTGGTATACCCCATCGAGGTAATACAGGCCGTTGGGGTCGTTCATCCAGGCTTTGGCCGGGGTAAAGTGGAATTGCGGGCGGTGGGGCTCGTTGAAGGT
>CAYWZF010000020.1:0-36124 GCA_964461555.1 uncultured Robiginitalea sp.
GGTTCTCCAACGCAGTTGCTCAAAAAGTTCGAATACGTTTGCAATCTCGAGATACCTGAGTTGATACAGATTCTTATCGTCTCGAAGTTTCGGTTCCTGACACAGGTCAAGTCCTTCCCGTTCAATCCAGAATGGACCCACATCAATACCAATCCTCAACAAAAGGTTTTGTATGCTCATCAGCACCAAACCGTGACGGATTCGGTAAAGGACCAGTCGCGATTTGTAAAAACGTTTGGATTCAGCCTGTTGTGTAGCCATTTGTATTGGTTTAACGGCCGTAATCCCCATTCCCGGGTCGCAGGCCAAGCAAGTTTCTCAATTCCTTCGCCTCCATGATCGGGCGTTCATTCGCCTCAGCCAGGGTGTGGATACGCTCCAGCAACGCAGCATTCGAAGCCAGCCGTGTGCGCCCGGTATCGTACCAGATATTGTCTTCCAGGCCAACCCGGACACCCCCGCCCATGGCGATGGCCACCGAATTCATTTTGAGCTGGGCTTCTCCGATCCCCGCCAGGCTCCAGTGCGAACCTGCAGGCACTTCCTGGATCATGATGCCGGCCTGCAGCAGGTTGGCCTGGGCACAGGCGATGTTGCCCAGGAGCAGGTTGAAGTAATAGGGCGGTTCAAGCAGGCCCTTTTTCTCGAGGTAATGCGCGTAGTTGATCATCCCCACGTCAAAGGCTTCCAGTTCAGGCACGATGCCACGTTCCTTCATGGTGCGGGCCAGGTCCTGGATCATCTGGGGCGAATTCATGCTGGCCGTCTGGTTGAAGTTCAGCGAGCTCAGGGTAAGGCTGCCCATATCGGGCTTCATGTTGCCTTCCAGGAACAGGGGGTCAGCCCGTTGCTCGAGTTCCTTGTAATTGCGCCCGCTCAGGGAGACGCATATGATAAGCTCCGGGGCGTAACGCCTGATCCCTTCGATGATCTGGCCGTAGAGTTCTTTACGGTAGGTGGGCTCGCCGGTCTTTTCATCCCGGGCGTGCAGGTGCACCATGGTGATCCCGATTTCCACCGCGCGGTGTACATCTTCCACGATTTCCGGCACGCTGACCGGCACGTGGGGCGTCATGGCTTTGGTCGGGATCATCCCGGTGGGCGTGAAATTGACAATCAGGGGGGTAGTCATATCAAATCGGTTGAGCGCCTCTATCAATCGAAAGAGGCACCTGAAATTAAGACAAAGGAAGGTCCAATACGAATGTCGGCGACGAACGTACTGAAAACCAGTTCAACCGCCTTTTCCGTTTCCCTCTTAAGAGGGTCTTCAGGGAAATAACCTTTCCGGGTGGCTACTGAGCCGGCGCCCAGTAATCCACCACCAGCACGTCGGCCAGGTGAGGCCTGAGGACTTCCCCGAAGGCCTTGTGGTCGGGGTGGGGCAGGTAGATGGCCCGGTCTTCCTCCGTGGCAAAGGTCAGGGTAAAGCAGTGGGTGAAGCCCTTGTTCAGGCCTTCCGGGCTGTTGTTCAGGCCCCACTCAAAATGGAGGATCTGCGGGATCTTAGAAGGCAGGGCTTCAAAGGCGCTTACGATTTCAGCAATCCTGGCATCGGGGGTACCCTCCTTGAAGGAAAAGAGGACCACATGCCGGAGTACTTTACCGGTTTGGGGAACGGGAGTTGGGTTGGGAGATTTCGAGGAGGTGCCGAGGAGCACCATGCAAATCAACAGGGCAGGCAGTATGGGTTTCATGATCTTCAGGGGTTTGTAGCCATTCAAAATTTTTGACCTGGTGAGAAGAATCCCGGCCCACAGGGGGCGGGGGGATCGTATCCCTTGGGGGCAATTGCACAGCCTTCGGGGCCGGGACTTGCCGGGGTGGCAGCGTGTCGGCGGGTTTCCGCAGGTTATCAAGCCCGATGCTGTCAAGGCGCTGCTCCAAAGCCTGTATGGCATCCACGTCCATCTCGTCGGTAATGGAGTCCCGGAGCATCCCAAAACGCAGGCGTTCTTCCTCGGTCATTTCGTCTTCCTCAAAATCGAGGCCTTCCAGTTCCCGTGTCCGGCGCCCAAGCTTGACGTCCATTTCACCCCCCTCCCCGGTGATCCGGACGGGGATGCCGATAATCCCAAAAGGCGGAAGCCCCACCCGCATCTGCAGGTTGAGTTTTCCATCCAGGCTGGTCTGCCCCTCCATCCGGAGCCGGAAGGGCGGTACCTTGAACTTAAAGCGTTCGATATCGATGAGGTTGCTGTCGATGGTCGATTTGAAGGCAATTTCCTTCAGTTTGGGATCGTTCAGGGCGCCGATGGAAGTCTGCCGGCTAACCGTCCCGAAGAGCCGGTAGCCCTTGAAGGCTATATCGCGGGCGTTGACCGTTCCGCTCCCTTCCAGGGAAGGTAATACCGGGTACATTTTCCCGTCGAGCACGCCGGAAAGTTCGTAGTCGAAACCTACCAGGCCATGTGCCTTCTCCGCAGCCGGCACCAGGTTGCGGAAGAGCTCGATCTCATTATAGGCCCGCTGAATATCCAGGTTTTCTGCCCGAATCCGGAACGAGAATAAAGCTTCATCGGCCCTGACCGGATTGTAATATCCTTCCAGAGCTGCCTGCCCACCGACCAATTGGAACCCTCCTTTTTTCAGGAGCAGGCCGGCCTCGGCAATGGTGAGTTCCCCTGAAACCTCATGGACTTCGAGGTCAAAATAGCGCAGGGTGTCTACCGCCATGGTCAGCTGGAAGTTGATCCTGGGGGGTACCTGTATCACCCCGGCCACCTGCTCCCGAATATTGCTGGAATCAGCCACTGCCAGGGCCACGGTATCAGGCGATCCGGGTGCAGAAGATGATTGGGTGGGCAGCAGTTTGTCGACATCGATGCGTTCAGAGGCAAAAGTAAATTCCCCGGCCAGGATTCCATCGGGCAGGAGAAGGTAGGGCAGGTAATTTTTGAAGTAACCGTTGATTTCAGAATAATTGGTGTCGTATTGCAACAGGAAATTCCGGAAGTCGAGCCTGCCCAACTGGAAGGTGAAATCGCCGGAGATTATCCGCAAAGGCCTGGGCAGGTACTTCGAATTGATCGTGTTGCCCTCGAGGAAAAGGGTTCCCGATTGCTCCTGAAACTCCCAGTGGTCTGTTTCCCCTTCTGCCTTCGCCCTTACGAGCCCCCCCTTGATGGAGGCGTCAAGCCGCACGAAGCCATCGGCCGAGAAGCCCGGGAAGGGGTAGATCTCGCTCAGGCTGGTGAGGTCCATCGAACCCTTTGCCTTCAGGTCGATCTGGGGGGTCTTGAAATTGTCGAAGGAGGCCGTCATTTCAAACGGGTTGTCGACAAAATTGAAAGACAGTCGCCCGAAATCAAGGGAGGTTCCGCTCAGGGTCCCGTCCCCGTTCTGCAATCGCATGTCAAGCTGTATGTCCTTAAAAGGCTCCGGAAAGCTGGTTTTCACATAACCCTCGGTCAGGGTCAGGGCGCCCTGGCTCCTCGGGAAGCGGTCTGCCGCCGGCTGATATGTGCCTTTCGAAGTAAGGTCCCCCCGGAAACGCCCCCTGAAAGCCAGGTCCGGCAATTTCAGGCTCTCGCTAAGAGTACCCAGGTCGAGGTTGGCATGGAGCAGGGCCTGTACCTCAAGGGAGTCCTTCCGGCCTGCCAGGTGCAGTTTTGCCCTTGAGAATTCCCCGCCTATGTCGAAATTCAGGGTATCCAGATCGAGCCTTAGCCCCTTGGGCGCAACACTGCCTGATGCCACCAGGCGCATGTGTTCCACGGGAAGCGGCACGCTCCGGTGTTGGATGCGCCCGTCGTGCAGGTTAACCGTGAAATCCACCTGGTCTTCGACCCGGGAGGTATCGGCCCCGGTTAAGAGGGAACGGATCAGGTGCACGCTGGCATCCACGCGCCCCGAGGTGGTGAGCTGTTTATTCCAGGCGACGTATTCCGGCGGCAGGGCAGAGATCACATCGCTGAGCTTCCCGTCGTGAAGCTCCACCTGAAGGTCATATTCCGTTGCATCCGGGTTGGCCCGTACCTGACCCTGGAATTCGAGATCGAGATCATTGATGGAAAGGGAATTCCTCCCGAAATCGAGGAGAAGGGTCTGGGAGTCGTAGGCAAGGGCCACCTGCGCATTCAGGGATTTGCCTTCCAGATAGGGGATGCCCTCGATTTCGACATCGGCACTGTCAACGTCGAGGGCCGAACCGATCTGGATCCGATCTCCATGGAAGCTTCCCGACCCCCGGTAATTGAGCCCCTTGGTCCGGAACTGCAGCCCCCGCAGGACATCCGAATAGGTCAGGCGGGTGTCGCTGATCCGGATGTGGTCGATATCCACAAGTGTTTCAGAAGACGACCCGGTTTCGGTGCTATCGGTGCGATAGACGTTGTAATTGGCATTCCCGGCTGCGTCTACCCGGATACGAACATCGCCTGAGGTCAGGTAGACACCGTCGATCTGCACGTGCTTGCTCAGCAGGAGCAGCCAGATGTTCAGGGAAAGGGATACCTCCCGGGCCCGGAGCAGCTCGGAATCCGTAAAGGGTTCGGAGCCAAAGAGGGCAACCGAGTCAAGGGAGAGGGTCAGGGCGGGGAAATGCCTGAAAAAAGAAAGCCGGGAGTCGGCAAACCGCAGCTCGCTGGTCAGGTATTTTTTGGAGTAGTCCCGGAGCGTATCCGCGATCAGGTCATGGAAAATACCCGGGATGAGCAACATGGCGGCCAGCAGGAAAACGGCAACCCCCAGCAATATTTTGCCGGTCAGTCTGAGTAATTTATTAGGGAGCGGTACTGCCATGATCGCAATTTAACAGGGCCTGGCCCGGGTGGGAGGCATTGGGGGGAACCACGGCCTTTGGAGGGAAAAAATTAAGAAAA
The DNA here is from genome assembly GCA_964461555.1 of uncultured Robiginitalea sp. Taxonomy (GTDB): domain Bacteria; phylum Bacteroidota; class Bacteroidia; order Flavobacteriales; family Flavobacteriaceae; genus Robiginitalea. Next base: position 4,824 of record CAYWZF010000020.1, read on the forward strand.
ATGATAACAATCATTCAATGAATTATTAAAAATATTTAAATTCACGGACATTTTTTAATGGCCCGAGAATTTTCCCGGGCTCTCAAATTCTGTCAGGACGGGCAGGCAAATCCCTTCAGCCTTGCTCATCGGGCAAAGAAATACAGAGGGCGATTTACTGGGAATTTAAGGCCTGATAGCAGAAGGGATCAGTATTCAACCAAAAAAAATCGAAACCATTAAACTTTATGGAATGAAAAAACTACTCGCTTTAGTAATCTTCCTGCTCTTCCTGTTGCTTGTCTGGCTCTCCTGGGGCTGGTACAAAGACACCGTGGTTTGTTGCCCGGAAGCACCGGCGGCCGTGGTCTACGGACCGCTCATTTTTGAATGTGACGGGACCGGCGTGATCACCAGCGAAGGCTGGCCCGAAAAGAAACGGGAAATTCTCAATGCCCGGCAGGCAGGCAAGAAATTGCTCCTGGTCGGCCCTTACTTCGGCTCAGAAGACCCCTCCATGGGTACGGCGCGTGCCGAAGCCGTCAAGGCCCTGTTCACCGAGCTCGAACCCGACATGATCGTGACTGATACGCGATTCGGGGGTGATTGTGAGGCTACCAAGACCAACATGCTGCACGAACTCCGGTATGGTTGGGTGTTCCGGAACGAGAACATCATTCAGGACCTCGACCGGACCCTGGTATTCTACAAGTACGACTCAGACATCGAGGTCAAAACACCCAATGTGGAACCGTACTTCAACGAACTATCCGAGTTCCTGAAACGCACGGGAGACCGCGCACTGATTACCGGCCACACCGATTCCGACGGGGAGGATGCCTACAATATGGAGCTTGGCCTGAAACGGGCCGAGGAATACAAGGCCCACCTGGTCAGCCTGGGAGTTGACCCCTCCAAACTCGATACCGAGTCGAAAGGGGAGAGCGAGCCGATCCGTCCGAATGACACCCCGGAGAACAAGCAGATGAACCGCCGGGTAGAAATCCATATCATCGAATAACGAACCACTAATTGAAAAACTATCATTATGAAAGCATTGCAAGTAAGTACCATAGCCTGCGACGGGTCTGATGTGTTCTGGCCCTGGCTCCTCTGGCTCCTTGGGGCCTTTATCCTGGGTCTGATCCTGGGCTGGCTCCTCAAACAACTCTTCGGGGGCGGAGCCGCAGCAGCAAGTTCCGGACCCGAGCCGAAACAGGACCTCACCAAAATTGAGGGAATCGGACCTAAGATAGAGGCCGTACTAAACGGCAAGGGGATCAAGAGCTATCGCCAACTCGCCAATACATCGGTGTCTTTCCTGGAGCAACTGATCCACGATCAGGGGCCGAATTTCGCGACCCACCGCGGCATGACCGGTACCTGGCCTGCCCAGGCCAAGCTCGCCGAACTCGGGGAGTGGAAGGAACTGGAAAGATGGCAGGAAGTTCTCAAGGGAGGCGTATAGGCCAACTATCACTCACGCTAAAAAGCCCCGGAAACGGGGCTTTTTTATGTTCAAAAACCATGCTACGGGGTGCACAGGTCTCTGGCAAACCTTATAATATGCAAGAATAAATAGTAGTTTTACGGGGCAAACAACCTGCCATGCCTGAAACCGTCAAAATCATCGAGTGCCCCCGCGACGCCATGCAGGGGATCAGGGCTTTCATCCCGACGGAAGAAAAGGTGCGCTATCTGCAGGCGTTGCTCAACTGCGGGTTTGACACCCTCGACTTCGGCAGTTTTGTTTCCCCCAAGGCCATCCCCCAGATGGCCGACACCCCAGAGGTTCTGGCCCGGCTTGACCTGAGCCGCACCCAAAGCAAGCTGCTGGCCATTGTCGCCAATTTGCGGGGCGCTGAAGAGGCGGTTTCCTTTCCGGAGATCACCTACCTGGGGTATCCCTTTTCGATCTCCGAGAATTTCCAGATGCGCAATACGCATAAGACCATTTCGGAGTCTATAGACCTTCTTGCCGAGATCCTCGAAGTGGCCTCGGCCCGGGGCAAGGAAGTGGTGGTCTACATCTCCATGGGTTTCGGCAACCCGTACGGGGACCCCTGGGACGTAGACATCGTGGCGGGCTGGACCCAGCGGCTTGCCGATATGGGGATATCCATCCTCTCCCTGTCTGATACGATTGGCAGCTCCACCCCTGAGACCATCTCCTACCTGTTCCGGGAGCTCATCCCCCGCTACCCATCGGTCGAGTTCGGGGCCCACCTGCACACCCATCCCCGCAGCTGGTTCGAGAAAGTCGACGCCGCCTTCGGGGCCGGGTGCCGCCGTTTTGACGGGGCTGTACAGGGTTTTGGCGGGTGCCCCATGGCCAAGGATGAGCTTACGGGCAACATGCCCACCGAGAAAATGCTCTCGTATTTTACCTCCCGGCAGGTAGCCACCGGGGTGAAATGGATGGCCTTTGAGGCAGCCTACAACAAGGCTACGGAGCTGTTTTCTGCCTATTACTGAAAGCCCCGGCCTTGAAGGTCCGGGGCTTTTGTTATTGCAACAATCAGAAATCAATACCTAAGGGCGATACCGGCGTACACCCCAAAGGGATGCCCGGGCCTCAGGCCGGCAGGCACCCGTGCCACGGCATAGGTTTCATCCAACAGGTTCAGGATGTTGCCGGTAAAGGTGACATGCTCATTCAGGTGGTATTTTCCGGCGAAATCGAGTACAAAATTCGAGTCGACCCTTTCGCTGCCGGGGATGGGGCCTGAACCGGCCTTGGTCCTGAACTCCCCGGAATAGCGGGCGTTCAGGTTGAGTTCAAAGGCCTTGTGCTCCAGGCTTATCGAGGCATTCCACTGGTTGGGCGAAATATATGGCATCTGGTCACCCGCCGTTACCTCGCCCCAAAGTTCATCCTCACTTCCAAAGCTGTTGAGGAATTCGGTATCGGTAAAGGTGTACCCGAAGGTAACGGGCAAAATAAAACGCTCACTATTGGGCAGCAGGTTGTAGTTGAGCAAAACTTCCAGCCCGCTCACCCGGACTTCCCCGGCATTGAACTGGTCGAGAGAACCAGTCCCCCCGGTAGCCGCCAGGTCGCTTCCCAGCAGGTTGCTATAGTCATTGTAAAAGCCGACCAGTTCGCCGCTGAACCCGGCATAGCTGAAACGTGTGCCCAGCTCGTAGTTGGTGCTTGTTTCCGGCTCCTGGCCTTCCTCGTTGCCAGGAGGTGAAAAGCCCTTGTGCACTCCCCCGAACACCGAGACATTCTCAATATTGTAGTTGAATCCCATCCCCGGGATCCAGACATCGACCCGGTTTTCGCGTGTGCTGAGGTTCGCTGCGGTCCGCCCCGGGTCTGAGGTGCCGTAGTCTTCGCGCCCAAGCCTGATATTCTCGTATCGAAGGCCTGGGGTCAGGGTCAGCTCACCGGTTTTGAACTTATACATGGCAAAGCCGGCAAAGGCATTGGCATCGCTGATCCGGTTGGCGTCGGTGCCAGGGGTTCCTGCTGAGGTAAGGTTCATCCGGCCATTGAGCATGGAATAGCCATCTACCCACTGGAAGCGGTCTTCCTCGTCATAGTGATACCTTAGGCCTACCTCCAGGTCGTGGAAAGTATTCTCCCCTTTCCAGTGTATATCGACCTTGGTTTGAATTCCGGTCGATAGGTACTCCCGGTTGTTGGCCTTCACGGCCAGGGCGTCGGCCGGGCTGTCGGAAGCGCCCCGCACCACGTCGTAATAGGAGCCAAAGGTCACCGGGTCTTCCATGATGTCGGCAATGCCCACGCGCTGGCCTTCCAGGGTCAGGTCATTCAGTTTGTACCAGTTGCGTTCGAACCGGTTGCGGTACCCGGTGGTGGTGATGCGGAAATTTGAAGTAAAGTCCACCACATGGGTCAGCATGAACTGGGTGTGCTCCGTGGCCATGTTGTCCTGACTCGAGGCCACATACCGGCGGAAGGGGCTGGCCTCAAAATCGGCCTGGGTTAGCCCCAGGTAGGTCTCTTCAGAATCTTCATCTGCGTACTGGAATTTCAGTTCCAGGGCCTGGCGAACCTGACCGTCGGGGTTCAGGTTGACCCGGAACTTCGCGACCAGGTCGTTCTTGTCGAAGCCTGTGTCTCCCCCCCCGTCGAGGTCTTTAAATCCATTTGAATTATAGTTGAGGAATTCCACGGAGTACCCAAAGTACTTGCGGCTGTCCCCAACCTGGGTGTGCAGCTGCCCGCTCTGGAAGCTCCCGTAGCTGGTGCGGAGGAAAGCCCCGAATTTTTCAGGCACCTCCGTGCTTATCATGTTGATGGCACCCCCGGTGGTAAAGGGCCCGAACTGGACCTGGCTGCTCCCTTTGAGAACCTCTATGGCCTGCATCCGGGCAATGGTGGGGAAGTAATAGGCGGCCGGCGCACTGTACGGGGCAGGTGCGATCAGTACCCCGTCTTCCATCAGGGTGATTTTGGCGCTGCGTTCGGGCGAAGTGCCCCGCAGGCTGATGTTGGGCCGGAGCCCGAAACCATCCTCCTCGTAGACGTTTACCCCGGGCACCATGCGCAGGGTACGGTTTATGTCCGTATAATTGAATTTCTGAATTTCCTGGGGCGAGATGTAATAAGAAGATCCGGTCCTGTTACGGGCTTCAAATTTGCTCCCAAAGATGACTTTGGCTTCCAGTACTACCTCATCCAGGTCGATTTGGGTTCCTGTCTGGGTAGTATCGGGTTGCTGGGCCTGGGCAGAGAAGGCCGTGCAGGCAAGTAGGAGGGCAATAAGTGGTTTCATTGGTTTATTTAGACTGAATATAATTAGTGGAGTAAAAATACCCCCTAAATCCTGAAAAACAAAATTTATTTAGAATAATTAAAAATAATTTTCAAAATGCTTCCCCCTTCCCAAACTTCTTTGGAAACCCCATCCCGTCACCGATAAAAAGCGTATATTTGCACGCAATTAATCGCTAATTGCCATGGAAGCCCACCACGCCAAGATCCTGGGGGAAGGCCTTACCTACGACGACGTTCTGCTGGTTCCCGCCTATTCCGAAATCCTTCCCAGGGAGGTCGACATCACCACCCAGTTTACCCGCAACATCCGCATCAACATCCCGATCGTCTCGGCCGCCATGGACACGGTTACCGAGTCGAGCATGGCTATTGCCATGGCCCGGGAAGGGGGCATTGGCGTGCTGCACAAGAATATGACCATTGAACAGCAGGCCCTGAAGGTGCGCAAGGTCAAGCGGGCCGAAAGCGGGATGATCCTCGACCCGGTTACACTTCCGAAGAATGCCCTGGTACGCGATGCGAAGGCCAGCATGAAGGAGCACAGCATCGGGGGCATCCCGATTGTGGATGACGCAGGGCACCTGATCGGGATTGTCACCAACCGCGACCTGCGCTTTGAAAAGAACAACGACCGCCCTATTTCGGAGGTCATGACCTCCGAGAACCTGGTCACCACGCGGGAAGGGACCTCCATGGCCGAGGCAGAAGAGATCCTGCAGGAAAGCAAGATTGAAAAACTGCCTGTGGTCGATGCCAGCAACAAGCTTATCGGGCTCATTACCTACCGCGACATCACCAAGCTCACCCAGAAACCTATCGCCAACAAGGATACCTTTGGCCGGCTCCGCGTGGCCGCCGCGATCGGGGTTACAGCCGATGCGCTGGCCCGGGCCGAAGCCCTGGTGGGGGCCGGGGTCGATGCCGTGGTCATCGATACCGCCCACGGCCACACCAAAGGGGTGGTCGGCATCCTGAAGGAACTCAAAAAGGTTTTCCCTGCTCTTGAAGTTATCGTGGGGAACATCGCCACGGCCGAGGCGGCCCGTTACCTGGTCAGCGCCGGGGCCGATGCCGTCAAGGTGGGGATCGGGCCGGGCTCTATCTGTACCACCCGCGTGGTGGCCGGGGTAGGCTTCCCGCAATTCTCAGCCGTGCTCGAGGTGGCCGCCGCCATCAAAGGCAGCGGCGTGCCCGTGATCGCCGACGGGGGCATCCGGTATACGGGCGATATCCCCAAGGCCCTGGCCGCCGGTGCCGATTCTGTCATGCTCGGCTCGTTGCTTGCCGGCACCAAGGAATCCCCAGGGGAGACCATCATCTACGAAGGCCGGAAATTCAAATCCTACCGGGGCATGGGCTCGGTGGAAGCCATGAAGGAAGGCAGCAAGGACCGTTATTTCCAGGATGTGGAAGACGATATCAAGAAGCTGGTGCCCGAAGGCATCGTGGGGCGCGTGCCCTACAAGGGCGACCTGTTTGAGAGTATCCACCAGTTCGTGGGCGGGCTGCGGGCCGGGATGGGCTACTGCGGGGCGAAAGACATCGCCACCCTGCAGGAGCAGGCGCGCTTTGTGAAGATCACGGCCAGCGGCATCCACGAAAGCCACCCCCACAATGTGACCATCACCAAAGAGGCCCCTAACTACAGCCGATGAACGGGGCGGGAAAAGCTTGGGGTCAGTACCGGGCGGCCAGCTCAATGCCGGGCATGGTTGGCCTGCTGACAGTATCCATGCTGTTTTGGCAATGCCGGGAAACTTCCCCGACCGCCGCCCCGGCCGAACCTGCTGCTGAAGAACAGGCCGCTACCCCGCTGAAGACCGAAGACAGGCTTATCCTGCCCGGGGGCTTCCAGTCCCTGGTGGTGGCCGACAGCCTGGGCGCATCGCGCCACCTTGCCGTAAATGACAATGGCGATATCTATGTAAAGCTCAAGCAACCCCCCGAGAAGGTGGGCCTGGGCAATGTGGCCCTGAGGGATGTGGATGGGGATGGCCGTGCCGACAGCATCGTCCGCTTTGGGAATTACCTCAACGACGGGGCCTTCGCCACCGAAATGCGCATCCACAACGGGTACCTGTATTACAGTTCGGAACTGGTGGTCTACCGCCAGAAGCTGGAACCGGGCAAGCTCGTTCCCGACGGAAAGGAAGAGCGCGTGGTGCTCGACCCCTATCCGATCCGCTGGCACAATGCCAAGGTGGTGGCCTTTGACGATGCGGGTGGGCTGTATGTCACCTTCAGCGCCCCGACCAACGCCTGTGAAGACGCGGTGCTCACCCAGCAAGACCCACGGGGCATCGTACGGGGCGAGAACCCCTGTTCCCAACTCGACATACTGGGGGGGGTCTGGCGCTTTGATGCCAACAAGACCGAACAGCAACTGGCCGACGGCAAACGCATTGCCACCGGCATCCGCAGCGTGGTGGGCATGACCTGGAACCCCCAGACCCGGTCGCTCTATGCAGTGATCCACGGGCGCGACTACCTTTACAACCACGCCCCCATGTACTACAGGCCCTGGCACGATGCCGTGCTTCCCGCCGAAGAGTTTATTCAAATACGGGAAGGGGACGACTATGGCTGGCCGTACACGTATTACGACCCCTACCAGAACAAGCGCATGCTGGCACCCGAGTACGGGGGCGACGGCAAAAAAGAGGCCAAGGGATACTCCGAGCCGCTCCTGGCCCTGCCTGCCCACTGGGCCCCGAACGACCTGCTGTTCTACCAGGGGACCCATTTCCCAGAGCGCTACAGACAGGGCGCATTTATTGCCTTTCACGGCTCCATGAACCGGAACCCCTATCCCCAGGCGGGGTATGTGGTGGTCTTTGTGCCCTTCGAAAACGGAAAGCCGACAGGGAGTTGGGAGGTGTTTGCCGACGGGTTTGCCCGGGCCGACCTGCTGCGCACCCACGAAGATGCCAGCTTCAGGCCCATGGGGCTGGCCGAGGGGCCCGACGGCAGCCTGTATGTGATCGATTCCACGGTAGGGCGTATCTGGCGTATCTCGTACCCTGACCCGGGGCGGCCCTTCACCGCCGCAGACCTGGCCGAGCTGGAAACCCGGAAAACGACGGTTTCTTACCTGCGTGACCCTGACGAGCAGCGCGATCTGATCCGCAGGCGATGATCCCTGAAGATCGCGGGCACGGCATGCAGGCGGTTAACGGGAAAGGCTAAGACGGCGTGCCACCTCATGGGTTCGCAGCATCTCAGAACCGATATGTTTATTCGTGTTACCGGCTCTGGCTGTAGCTTTCCCAGTCTTTTTCCTTATAGATATTTTCGCCAAAGTAGCGGGCGACCTTCAGAAAGGCGTCCGGCTTCTGGTAGCCGGGCACGGGGGAAAGCATCTGCATGGCCTCATCGAGAAAGACCACGGTGGGGTAGCTCAGGCGGCCCTGCAACAGGGCGGCTGCCAGCTGGTGGTATCCGTTTCGGCCCTGGGGCACGAAGGTATAGGTTTTGCCCTTGTACTCGATGGGGTCTTTCTGTTCCCCGTCTAACTTGACCATATAGAAATTAGCGCTCATGTAGGCGGCTACCTCCGGGTTCTGGAACGTATCCGCATCCATCCGCTTGCACCATCCGCACCAGTCGGTGTAGACATCGATAAAGACCTTTTTCGGGTTTTTATCGCTCGAGGCCAGTGCCACGGCCTCATCCCAGCTCATCCATTTGATTTCCTGTGCCTTCAGGCCGCTCAGGGCGAAAAGCACCAGCAGCAGGGCCGGGAATAAAACCTTCTTTTTCATAAACCGTCTTTTGGCGAAGTTAGTCAGAATCCTGTTCTATTCCTAACGGCCCGAACCCGCATTTATTTCACTTGGTAGGGGCTTTCTGCCGCTCAAAGAGGGCAGCCGCGTCTACCTGCCCGCGGATGAGGTCCTCGAAGGTCTCCCGCTCCCTGATCAGGTGGGCCTTCCCGTCCATCCAGAGCACTTCTGCCGGCCGGTAGCGAGAATTGTAATTGCTGGCCATGGTGAAGCAGTAGGCCCCGGCATTGCGGAAGCAGAGGATGTCTCCCTCCGTGATTTCGCGGATCCGGCGGTTGCTCGCAAAGGTGTCCGTTTCGCAGATATAGCCCACCACGGAGTAGTACCGCTCCTTGCCGTCGGGGTTGGAGAGGTTCTCGATTTCGTGGCTGGCCCCGTAGAGCATGGGGCGGATCAGGTGGTTGAAGCCCGAATCGACCCCTGCGAAGACCGTGGAGGTGGTTTGCTTGACCACGTTGACCCGGGCCAGGAAGAAGCCGGCTTCGCTCACCAGGAATTTCCCGGGCTCGAAGGCCAGGGTGAGGGGGCGGCCATACTGGGTGCAGAATTCGTTGAAACGCCCGCCCAGTTTCTCGCCCAGTTCTTCCACATTGGTCTGGATATCGTTCTTTTTATAGGGCACCTTGAACCCGCTGCCGAAATCCAGGAATTCCAGGTTTTTGAAATGCATGGCCGTATCAAAGAGGATCTCGCTGGCGTACAAAAAGACATCGATGTCGAGGATGTCGCTGCCCGTGTGCATATGGATCCCGTTGACCTTCATTTTGGTGAGTTCCACGATGCGCAGCAGGTGGGGGATCTGGTGGATGCTGATCCCGAATTTGGAATCGATATGGCCCACCGAGATCTTGGTGTTCCCGCCCGCCATGACATGGGGGTTGATGCGGATGCAGACCGGGATGTCAGGGTGCTTGCTGCCGAATTGCTCCAGGATGGAGAGGTTGTCAATGTTGATTTGCACCCCCAGGCTGGCCGCTTCCTCGATCTCTTCCAAAGAAACCCCGTTGGGGGTGAAGATGATGTCTTCGGGCCGGAACCCGGCCAGCAGCCCCAACTGCACTTCCTGTATGGAAACGGTATCGAGCCCGCTGCCGAGGTGGTTCATCAGCCGCAGGATGGCCAGGTTTGACAGGGCTTTGGCTGCATAATTCAGCCTGACGCGGGGCACGGTGCGGAAGGCCTCCGTGAGCCGGTTGAACTGAGACCGGATTTTACCGGCGTCGTATACGTAAACAGGTGCGCCGTAGGTATCGGCAATCTGAAGCAGTTCCTTCGCTTCCATGGATATTTGAATTTGGGCAAAACTAGTTCACTTTCCCATCCTGCCCAAAAGAAATCGACAGCGCGTTTAAATATTAAACAAAATGTTATAAATGACACAAACCCTCTCTGCTCAGGGATTTGATCATCTGCCCGGACCTTTGTAGCTTTAAGGAAATTATGCATTGTGAGAATTCCCCTTTTTCCGCTCCAAACCGTTTTCTTCCCGGGGGAGACCGTACCCCTCCACGTCTTTGAAGAACGCTACAGGCAACTGGTCGCAGATTGCCGGGCCGAAGCCCAGACTTTTGGCATCCCGGTCTATATCAACCAGTCGCTTGCCTATGGCACCGAGGTGCAGCTCCGCGATGTGGTGAACACCTACGCAGACGGCTCCATGGACGTGGTATGCGTGGCGCGGCAGGTTTTCGAGGTAGTGACATTTGAGCCCGTGATGGGCGACCGTCTGTACCCGGGCGGGGAGGTGCGCTTCCTGGAATCGGATAACCGGGCCCCTGCCGAACTCACCGAAGCGGTCCTTGATGCTTGCAAAAGGCTTTATGTGCTGATGGACGTACCCTTTGGGCCCATCAAGCGGGAGGTGTTCAATAGTTTTACCCTGGCCCACAAGATGGGGTTGTCGTTCCAACAGGAGTACAGCCTGTTGCAGATCCCCGACGAGACCCGGCGCCTGCAATTTATTTTGAACCACCTGGAAGAGACCAGCCGCGTGCTCGAAGAGGTCAACCGCACCCGCGAACGCATCGAGATGAACGGGCATTTCCGGAATTTCGACCCCCTTGATTTCAAAGATTACCGATTGCAGTAAGCCCGGCGGGATTCCGTTAGGGGAAATCGCCCTCGTTTCCTATTTTTGCATCCAACTTCAGATGCAACCGACATGAATTTACACGAATACCAAGGCAAAGAGATCCTGGCCAGCTTCGGCGTCCGCGTGCAGCGGGGCCTTGTGGCCCACAACGCACAGGAGGCCGTAGAGGCGGCCAAGCGGCTCACCCAGGAAACCGGCACCAGCTGGCATGTTATCAAAGCCCAGATCCACGCGGGAGGCCGCGGGAAAGGAGGTGGGGTAAAGCTGGCGAAAAACCTGAAGGAGGTGGAAGAGATCGCCGGGAAGATCATCGGGATGAACCTGGTGACCCCCCAGACGCCCCCCGGGGGCAAGAAGGTGCACCAGGTACTGGTGGCTGAAGACGTATACTATCCGGGCCCGAGCGAAACCAGCGAATTCTATATGTCGGTGCTGCTCAACCGCGCCCGTGCCCGGGTCATGCTGATGTATTCCCCCGAGGGCGGGATGGATATCGAGGAAGTGGCCGAGAAGACCCCCCACCTGATCTTCACCGAGGAGATCGACCCCGCGGTGGGCCTGCTGCCCTTCCAGGCGCGGAAGATTGCCTTCAACCTGGGGTTGTCGGGCGCAGCCTTCAAGGAAATGACCAAATTCGTGGCGGCCCTCTACAAGGCCTATGAGCAGAGCGATGCCAGCCTGTTCGAGATCAACCCGGTGCTGAAGACCTCCGACGACAAGATCCTGGCCGTTGACGCCAAGGTGACCCTCGACGACAACGCCCTGTACCGCCGGCCGAAATACGCAGAGATGCGCGACCTGCGCGAAGAGAACCCGATCGAGGTGGAAGCCCGGGCCGTGGGCCTCAACTACGTGGACCTCGACGGGAACGTCGGGTGCATGGTAAACGGGGCCGGCCTGGCCATGGCCACCATGGACCTCATTAAAATGGCCGGGGGCGAGCCCGCGAACTTCCTCGATGTGGGCGGCACAGCCGACGCCAAGCGGGTAGAGGAGGCCTTCCGGATCATCCTCAAAGACCCGAATGTCAAGGCCATATTGATCAACATCTTCGGCGGCATCGTGCGCTGCGACCGGGTAGCCCAGGGCGTGGTGGACGCCTACAAGAATATGGGAGACGCCATCAAGGTGCCCATCATCGTGCGCCTGCAGGGCACCAATGCCGAACTGGCCAAGGAAATCCTTGACAATTCCGGGCTGGCGGTGCATTCTGCGGTGCAGTTCCAGGAGGCCGCCGACAAGGTCAAGGCCGTGCTTTCCTGAGCCGACCTTTCCTTTAAGGATCCAATCAGATAAGGGTTATGTCACACTGGCATAACCCTTTTTTCATACCCGGCCGGCGCGTATTAATTTTCGATTAAATGAGGGTCGCCTGCTTGTTTTCCTGCCTTTCCGGATGGACCTTTGACTCAGAAAATGCAGGGCGGAATTTCAAAATTGGCATTAAACAGATTAAAATATTGTTAAAAACATAAAAGCATGTAACATCTGTTGCGAAGTATCGTCTCTTTAGACATAAATCATCATCAATCATCAAAACAAACAAAGTCATGAGAAAATGGAGTGTATTACCTGTAGTGGCCGCCCTGTTGGTTTCAGCTTCCGCGCTGGCAACAGAGGGCAAAACCGTGAATGCCGAACCCAAGTCCAAAATCTGCACGGAGATCGGCGCCCTTTTGAAAAACAACAACATCGCCCTGGGCGAACAGGACGAAGTAAGCGCATGGGTTCGCTTTACCGTGAATGAGGAACGTGAGATCGTGGTGCTCACGGTTCGAACCGACGACGAGGTTTTGGAGCGGTTTGTAAAGGCCAAGCTCAACTACCACTCCGTGGCCAACACCGATGTGCTCCCCGGGGAAGTATTTGAAGTGCCGATCCGCTTTACCAGCTAGGCAAGTCGGCCTGCATCGGGATCCTGATCCGAAGCCCCCGAAAGCCAGGAATGGCATTCCGGGGGCTTCGGTCTTTTTAGCCGCATGGGGGCCGGGATATACGAAAACGGCGATTTTTGAGTTGTAGTAGGAGACCCCCAAACCACTCCTATGAGCAGCTACAAGGAAAAACTCAGCATCCTTTCCGAAATGATTGCCTTTGCCCGGGCAGACCAGCCTATAAAAGATGCCGAATACTGGTTTTTGCTGGGCGTTTCGGAACAGTTGGGGGTGGTACAGGAAGACTTTGAAAGGCTGCTGGAAGCTGAAGCGGAACACGTGCTGCCCAAATCGGAGGCCGAGCGCATCCTGCAGTTCCACCGTTTGGTGCTCCTGATGAATGTGGACCGGAACCGCCACCCCGAGGAAATACGGAAACTTCACAACATTGGTCTGGCCATGGGGCTCTCCATGAATGCCATCGATCAGGTGCTGATGGTCATGCACCGGTATCCGGACAAGGTCGTCCCCCCTGAGGTGCTGATCGGCATCTTCAAAGCCCACTACAACTGAAAAGGCCTGTTCCCTGCCCGGGTACGCTGGGTAAAGGGGACTTTTCCTGCGACCTGCGGTGACATATTGACACCCAAAGCCTGCGTTATTGCGACAGAACGGCAGTTTTTTGGATGCGGTACACCCTTTGCTAGAGGTAGGGTGTAATTGTAGAACCTAAAACTTCAAAAGCCATGAGTTTGATACGCAGAAACACCGGATTGTTCCCGACTTTATGGAGCGATGTGCTGACCCCTGACTGGTTCGGAGGCGTTGACCGGTTCAACCCCACCCTGCCGGCAGTGAATATTCGGGAAGAAGAAAAAGAGTTTGTCCTGGAACTGGCAGTTCCCGGCATGAAAAGAGAAGATTTCAATATTGAAGTAGACGACAACGTGCTGACCATCTCCATGGAGCGCAAGGACGAGCACGAGGAAAGCGACAGCGGATACACCCGCAGGGAATTCAAGTACACGAATTTCAAGAGGGCTTTTACCCTGCCTGAAACCGTGAACGAAGATGCCATTGAGGCCCAGTACAAAGACGGCATCCTCCGCTTCAGCCTTCCGAAAAAACAAGAAGCACTTCCCAAGCCCAAAAGGCTGATCGAAGTAGGGAAATAACGAGTTTATGGTTGGCCCTCCTAACGGGCCTCATAATGGTTGGTTTGTTTAGTTGGTTAGTTAGGGAAGCGCCCCGGGAATCCGGGGCGCTTTTTTTATGGGGTATCTGGAGTTTTTCCCGCTTATTCCTTCTCCTGGAGCATCCTGATTTCGTCCCGCAGCCGGGCGGCCTGCATAAAGTCGAGCTCCTTTGCCGCCTGCTCCATCGCCTTGCGCTTCTGCCTGATCAGGTCTTCTTTCTGGGCACCGGTCAGGTAGGCCGGGTCGGGCTCCTTCGCCTCCCGCGCCTTCTTCTCAAAATGGAAGGTAGAGGCCGAATTTTTTGCCAGCACGTTGTCGAGCCCTTTTTTCAGGGCCGTGGGCGTAATGCCGTGCTCCTTGTTGTAGGCCTGTTGTTTTTCGCGCCGGTAGTTGGTCTCGTCAATGGTCTTTTGCATGCTCTCGGTAATGGTATCGGCGTACATGATAGCCTTCCCGCGCAGGTGGCGGGCCGCCCGGCCCACGGTCTGGGTCAGGGAGCGGTTGCTGCGCAGGAACCCTTCCTTGTCGGCGTCGATGATGGCCACCAGCGATACCTCGGGCAGGTCAAGCCCTTCCCGCAGCAGGTTCACCCCGACCAGCACGTCGAACAGCCCCTTGCGCAGGTCTTGCATGATCTCCACCCGCTCGAGGGTGTCCACGTCGCTGTGGATGTACCGGCAGCGAACGTCGATGCGGGTGAGGTATTTGGTAAGCTCCTCGGCCATGCGCTTGGTCAGGGTAGTCACCAGGGTGCGCTCGTCGCGCTGTACCCGTTGCTGGATCTCCTCGACCAGGTCGTCGATCTGGTTCTTGCTGGGGCGCACCTCAATCTCGGGGTCGAGCAGCCCGGTAGGGCGGATGACCTGCTCCACGTAGACGCCCCCGCTTTTCTGGAGCTCGTAGTCGGCCGGGGTGGCGCTCACGTAGATCACCTGGTTTTGCAGGGCCTCGAATTCCTCGAATTTCAGGGGGCGGTTGTCAAGGGCCGCCGGCAGGCGGAAGCCGTAATCCACCAGGTTTTCCTTCCGGGAGCGGTCGCCCCCGTACATGGCGTGCACCTGAGGGATGGTCACGTGGCTCTCGTCGACCACCATCAGGTAGTCGTCGGGGAAGTAATCCAGCAGGCAGAAGGGCCGGGTGCCCGGTTCGCGCCCGTCGAGGTAGCGGGAGTAATTCTCGATGCCCGAGCAATAGCCCAGCTCGCGGATCATCTCCAGGTCGAAATTGGTCCGTTCCTCCAGGCGCTTGGCTTCCAGGGGCTTGCCTATCTCCTTGAAGTAAGCTACCTGCCGGGTCAGGTCGTCCTGGATCTGGTAAATGGCCTGCTGTAAAATGTCGGGGGAGGTCACGAACATATTGGCCGGGTAGATGTGCAGGGTGTCATAGGCCTGCAGCACGTTGTTGTTGTAGGGGTCGAAGGCCTCGATTTCCTCGATCTCGTCCCCGAAGAAGTGGATGCGGAAGGCGTGGTCGGCATACCCCGGGAAGACATCCACCACGTCGCCCCTGACCCGGAAATTACCGTTCCGGAAATCGGCCGTGGTACGGGCATAGAGGCTCTGCACCAGCATGTGCAGCAGCTTGGTGCGCGAGAGTACCTGGTCTTTGTGCAGGCGGATCACGTTCTTCTTGAACTCGATCGGGTTGCCGATGCCGTACAGGCACGAAACCGAGGCCACCACCAGTACGTCGCGCCGGCCCGAGAGGAGGGAAGACGTGGCGCTCAGCCGCAATTTCTCGATGTCTTCGTTGATGGAGAGGTCCTTTTCGATGTACAATCCGCTGGTGGGGATGTAGGCCTCCGGCTGGTAGTAGTCGTAATAGGAGACGAAATACTCCACGGCGTTTTCGGGGAAGAACAGCTTGAACTCCGAATAGAGCTGGGCCGCCAGGGTTTTGTTGTGGGCCAGCACCAGGGTGGGGCGCTGCACCGTTTCCACCACCTTGGCCACCGTGAAGGTCTTTCCGGAGCCCGTGACCCCCAGCAGGGTCTGGAAGGGTTCCCCCTCGCCGATCCCCTGGCTGAGCTGGGCGATCGCTTCGGGCTGGTCGCCTGTGGGTTCGAAATCGGAAACAACTTTGAATTTCATGGGGCAAAGGTACGAAAGGCACTTACAGCTTGCAGAACAGGTCTGCTGTTTCTATCGCTTCAGGGCAAAATACCCCCTGATCACCTCGCTGCGAAGGGAGATGGCCTCAAACCAGTAGACCGAAGGCGGCAGGGGCCTCCCGTTGAAATTCCCGTCCCACCCGGGCGAATCGGTGCCGAGCTGGGCCAGGAAATTCCCGTACCGGTCGAAGATGCGGATGGTTTCCACATAGGCGTCTGACAGGTCGGGCGGGGGCTCGAACTTCCAGAAATCGTTGATCCCGTCGCTGTTGGGCGTAAAGAAGGCCGGGAAGTCGGCCGGGCTGAGGTTGCGGGCGACCTGTTGTTCTGCCATGCCGCACCCGAACGGGTCGCGCACATACATCGTATAGGCCTGCAGGGGGAGGCCCTGGAAGTAGGGGGAATCCTGGAAGCCTGTATCCGGGCTCAGGGAATATTCGTAGGCCAGGTCGCCTTCGGTCTGCACCAGAATGTTCAGCCCGTCGGCGTCGCGATCTACCTGAATGTTTCCGATGACGGGCATGCCGGCTTCGACCACCCGGAATTCCCGGAAACTGCTGCAGAGGGTGAATTCATTGATGGAACCCACCCGGTTGTACACCTCCAGCCGGTACGGGCCCGTTTCGGCCAGCCGGATCTGCCTGTCAGAGCCCAGCAGGGTCTCCTGCCCGTCGGGGCCGATCCGGTACCAGTTATACCCGTCTGCAATTTCGGTTGCCATCAGCTCAGCAAAGCCCTGGTCCAGGCACAGCCCCACCACTTCGGGCACGGAGCTGATTGCCGGCCGGTGCGGGTCGCAGTCAATGCGGGAGGCCCCGGTAGTGAATCGCTCCGGCGGGCAGGGCGCCGGGTTGGTCCCCAGGCGGTTGTACGGCGTGACTGTTACGGTGAGCTCCGTGCTGGAAGGCCACAATCCGGGGGGGTTTACAAATAAAACATTCCCAACATCGTTGCTGTAGATAATTTCCCCCTGTGCCCTCACCTCGACCCGGTAACCGGTGGCCCTCGGCGTGTATTCCCAGCGGAGCTCCTCGCCCAGGGCCACGTCTTCGGCCCCGTTTCGGGGGGTGGTCAGGCGGGTGCACCCGGGGGGGCGGTCAAAGGGCGCCGTGCGGAACCGGAAGCCGGGGCACTCAATCTGGGAGCCATCTATCCGTATCAGGATAAAGCTCACGTAGATCCAGCGGTCTTCGGGCAGGCCCAGTTCGGGCGTATAGCCGGTGATGGGGGAGGAGGTCCGGTTGGTCAGGATATCCACCCCGCCCGGGGTGGTGCCGATCGACACGATAAACCCCGTGATATTATCCCCCGGAGAGGTCCAGGAGATGGGGCTGTCTACCGGAATATCCTGGGATTCCGGGGCCGGAGAGATCAGCGTGGGGCAGGTCTGCCCCCAGGCCGGGGCCCCAAGGCCGGCCAGGAGGAGCAGGAAACTGTATCTAAGCCACTTCATCATTTCTTCACCTTTTCAGCGTAAAATGACCCTGTACCACGGCCCCGGTCCGGTCTACCGCCCTAAACCAGTAATCGCTGGGGGGCATGGGCCGGCCCCCGAAGGTGCCATCCCAGCCCGCCTTGTTCGGATCCAGCACGGAAACCAGGTTCCCGTACCGGTCAAAGATCGCTATCTCCACCACGGTGGAATCCCCCGACAGGGGCTCGATGTAGTTCCAGGTATCGTTCGCCCCGTCCCCGTTCGGGGTGAAAAAACGGGGGAAGCCTTCCAGGGTCAGGTCGGGTTCTACCAGCACCTCGGCCGTGCCGCACCCGTTTTTGTCGCGCACATAGACCCGGTAGGTATCGGGGGGGAGGCCCGTAAACCGGTTCGAGGCCTGGTAGGGCCCGCCCGGGTCATTCAGGGCGTATTCATAGTCTCCGTTCCCGCTGACCGTCACGGTGATGTCCAACGTGCCTACCCGCAGCTGGGCGTCAACCCGCTCGATTTCAGGGGCTTCTGAAACAATGACTTCGAACACCTGAGAGGCGGCACATTCGAAATCGCCCCCGGGCCCGGAATAGTTGTAGTAGATTTCGTGGCGGTAGGTCCCTGTGCCGGGGATGTCAAAATCGGCCGTTTCTGCCAGCAGGCGCTCGCGCCCCCCGGTTTCGACCAGATACCAGCGGTACCCGTCTGCGATGTCGGTGGCGCTCACCCTACCGGACGACTGACCGGTGCAGATGCCGACGGATTCCGGGAAGGTCACCTGGGGCCGCAGGTCTATGAGTTCGCCCAGGCTGTCAAAATAGGGCCCGCAGCCCCCTATCGTAGAGAAAGTGGTCTGGCGGCACCCTATGGAAATACCGGCGCTGTTGTAGGCGGTAAGGGTCATGTAGTAGATCCGGTTGGGGTCGAAATTCAGGACGCCCGTTTGCGTGAGCCCGCGCAGGTCGGCATTGTCGAGGATGTCATTATCCGTTGGGGTAGACCCCAGGGAGATGATATAACCTTCTGCCCCGGCCACAGGAGCCCATGAAATGATGGGAGACAGGGGCACATTGATGGTGCCGTCGACCGGGTACAGGAGCGTGGGGCAGTCGGGCAGGGTGGCCAGGGGGCCCGTGGTAAACTGAAATTCGCTGCAACCGGTCGCATCCCCGTTTTCATTGTACGGGACGATCCTGACATAGATCGTGGTTTCCTCGGGCAGGTCCATGGCCGGGTTCCATTCCAGGGCATCGGTGATATCCAATTCGGGCTGGATGTCAGAACCCCCCGGGGTGGTCCCCGCAGAAACCCGGTACCCGGTGGCCGTGGGGCTGTACGCCCAGCGCACACTGGCGGAGACGGGAACATTGGTGGCTCCGCTGGCGGGGCTCAGCAGCCCGGCCCCGCACCCGGGTGGGGTGGTGATATCTTCGGTCTCAAATGAGAAACTGGTGCATTCGATATTTCCCTGGGAGAGGTTGAACAGGTAAATGGTAACGTATATCGTGCGATTGTCGGGAAGTCCTCTGGGTGGAGTAAAGAAGGTATTCGGTCCGGCCGAAGACAGGGTGACTACCTCAGTACCCCCCGGGGTGGTGCCTATGGTGATCTGGTAGGCGGTAACCCCCAAAACCGGCGTCCACCGGATGGTCGCATCCACGGGAATATTGGAGGCTCCATCCAGGGGATAGGCAGGTTCCGGGCATTGCTGGGCTACCGTGCAGAGCGCAGAAAGCAGCCCGGCGATCCATAGCAATTTTTTGATCATTTTCATCGGTCCAGGAGAGGGAAAATACGAAATATTCCTGAATCCCGGCCCGGGAACCGACAAGGGGGTATTCTTTGAGGGTGAACGGGTTAGCTGCCTGCCCGGGGGTGGCGGGCTCAGAGGTCGCGCCGCCTTAGCAGGGCGTACGACCAGTAGACGAACAGGGCGGTCCAGGCCAGGGCGATGGCAAACTCGTACCAGTGCACCATGTAGTTGAGCTCGAGGGTCTCCCCGACCTGCTCAGCCACCGATTGTACGGCCCCCAGGCGGGTGAATGGCTCCTTGATCAGGTTGGCCATGGCTTCGAGGGGGAAAAAGTCCTTGATCGCGTTGGCCGTGGGCCAGCTGACGAACTTCCAGCCCAGGATGCCAAACAGGGCCTGTTCGAAAATGGCCCAGAGGATCAGGAAACCCAGGGCAAAGGCCGAGCGCTTGACCAAAATGCCCAGGAAGAGGCAGAAGCTGAAGAAGGCCACCAGCTTCACGAAGAAGGCCACCAGAAAGACCAGATCTGAGAAAATGATGGACGGTTCGTTGTAGTCGGAGTAAACAAGCCCCAGAATCATGGACACCACAAAGACGAAAACCGTCGAAATTCCGGCAAAGCTCAGCACCGTGAGGAATTTCGAGGCGATGAATTCCTGTTTGGAAAGGCCGTCGATCAGGTTCTGCTTGATGGTCTTGTTGCTGTATTCGTTCGACATCATGGAAACGATCACGATGGCCAGGAACAGCTTGAAGATGGCGGTTACATAAGTGTTGAAATGCCAGATGTAGGGGAAGTTGAATATCCCCTGCTCGGCCAGGTGGAATTCGATGGGCCCGATGTCGAACTTGATCGCCGCGATCAGCGCAATGGAGGTCAGCAGGATGAAATACGACAGGATGAGCACCCGGCTTGCCCGGTTGTTCCAGAGTTTGATGAATTCTATTTGCAGCAGTCGCTTCATGGGTCGGCCCGATTATCGCCCGGCGGGGGGTTGGTTATTGGTGATGGCCAGGAATTGCTGTTCGAGGCTTTCTTTGCGCTTGACCAGGTGGGAAAGCCTGATGCCGTGCGAGAAGCAGAGCTCGTTCAGGGTGTCGGCTTCCATGGGGCGGTCGGGGTAGGCGGTGAGCATGCCGTTTTCTTCCACGATGTGCTCCAGGCCCGGTTGTTTTTCGAGGAAGGCCTTCAGGGCCCCGAGGTCGGCCGCCTTCAGCTCGAAGTAGCCGTGGCTGGCCAGCATGCCGTCTACCTTGCCCGTATACAGGTTTTCCCCTTTTCGGAGGATGATCACATGGCTGCAGACCTTCTCGACCTCGTCGAGCAGGTGGGAGGCCAGCAGAATGGTGGTGCCCTGGGAGGCGATCAGCTTGATCAGCTCCCTGATCTGGTGGATGCCCTGGGGGTCGAGCCCGTTGGTGGGTTCGTCCAGGATCAGGATCTCGGGGTTGTTGAGCAGGGCCGAGGCGATGGCCAGGCGCTGCTTCATCCCCAGGGAATAGGTGCGGAACTTGCTGTCGCGCCGCTCCCAAAGACCGACCAGCTCGAGTTTCTCCTGAATGCGCGATTCCGGCACTTCTTTGATCTTGCAGACCAGTTTCAGGTTTTGCACGGCCGACATATAGGGGTAGAAGTTGGGCCGTTCGATAATGGCCCCCACCTTCTTGAGCGCCTGGTGGGTTGAGGCATTCCCCTCAAACCAGGAAAAGGAACCCGAGGTTGGGTTTACCACGTTGAGGACCATGCCCAGGGTGGTCGACTTCCCGCTCCCGTTCGGCCCAAGGATGCCGTAAACGTTCCCCTTTTCAATGGTGAACGACAGGTTCTTCACGGCCGTGAGCAGGCCGAATTTTTTGGTGAGGTTGGTAACGGTCAGGATGGTCTCCAAGCAGGGTGATTTTACAGGTCACTTTCCCTACTTGACGAAGAAATGCGTAATTTGTTACAAACCCTGGAAAATCCGTCCCCATGTCTGAAGAGAAACTGATGTCGCGAAAGAAGCCGGCCTACCCGGTAAGCGAAGCCCTGGACGCCTATCTGGAGCAATACAGCCGTAAGATCGAGCTGCCCATCTTTTACGAAGACCTGCTGCGCTTTGCCGGGTCGGTGGTGGTGTACGACTCCCACGGCCAGGACACCCTTTGGGTGCGGGTCTATTATTCCGATTCGGAGCGCCGCGAGATCGACCGTAGCCTCAAGCGGGTGTATTCCATGCTGCATTCAGACGGGAGCGACCGCATATTCCAGTACCTCAACGTGGATGCGGTGGACTACTGCACCTTTGGGAATTCAAAGCCCTTCCGCATCAAGGTGCGCAATATCCTCAACGACAACTTCACTTATTTTTACGTCAAGAAGGCCGATGCCTCGCGCATCTACGGCTTGGAGCTCGAAGACATCCTCTCCCCTTACAACCTGAACTTCCTGGTAAACAAGAATACCCTCATCGAAGAACATATTGCAGGCATCCCGGGAGATGTCTTTATCAAGGAGCTGCTGCCGGCCTGTTCCGAGTCGGAAAAGGCCCAGCTGGCCAAGGAATTCGTGAAGTTCAACGAGCGGTGCATGATACGGCTGCTGGGCGATATGCGGTCGTACAACTACGTGGTGATCCCCCTCCACGATTTTGACCAGGTGGTTTACAAGATACGGGCGATCGATTTTGACCAGCAGTTTTTTGAAGGCAAACTGAAGGTCTACCGCCCGCAGTTCTTCAAGGAAAACAACGCCATGGTGAACCTGGTGCGCAGCAAGCTGCTTCCCGATTCGATTGACCAGTACAAGGTGGAGGAGCGCTCCATCATGGCCAAGCGCATCCTCAGCTCAGGGGAACGCATTATTCAGTTGGTCGAAATCGCCAAGAAGGATACGCTCTCCTTTCCTGAAAACGTGGAGCAGCTTAAAAAGGAGATTTTCGAACTGGTAAAGGACGTAAATTTCAAGCGCTGCCAAAGCATGGGGGAAATTCTCGCCCTGGCCCTTGATTTCGTGAGGCGCAACTACGAGGGGGTGAGCATGAAGCAGATTATCGAGAAACGCATCCAGATATGAGGCAGCCAGGAACCAGGCGAGGGAGGCCTCAGGCTATCACATGAAAGCAATCAAAACCATCGGAATCATGAGAAATTCTCTTTTACTGACCCTGAGCGTACTATTGCTCGCGGCCTGCCAGCAACCTGCAAACAAACAAACTGAGGAGGCCCTTGAGGCGGCCGGGCAGGAACAGCAGCGCGCAGCCGCCCTGGCTGAGATCGAGGCAGCGAACCTGGCCATAAACACGCTGAACCGCGAGGGGCGATTCGAAGAAGCCGGCGCCTATTTTGCGCCGGATGTGATACAGTTCATTTCCGGGCAACCCAAGATCGAGGGCCGGGAGGCCTGGATTGCTGCCCAGAAACAGGCGGCGGAGATTGGCGACTGGAACCTGGAGCTGGAAGTGCTCAATTTTGAATATTTCGGAGATTACGCGGTAGAGCGCGGCAGGGGCGTACAGACCTTCACGGCCAATGAAAACAGCCCCATCCCTTCCATGCAACTGGTTGGCAATTACATGGTGCTATGGAAAAGAACAGATGGGGGCTGGCAGATCCAGTACGATTACGTGGTGGTAGACCCCCCGGCGGAACCAGAAACAGAATAGCTCCCCTCGCAGGTCTCGGGCCAGGATGGCAGGGAAAATGCCGGCCTTTGCCGGAGCGGGCAGGAGGCATTGCGGGACCCAGTAAAAATTGCGGGCCGGTATCACTATAAAGGGGGAAACATCCTCCCGCCCCTGGCAAGAAGATACACCCGCACCCTGCAAAAATCAAGCACCCCCAAAAAACCTGAAAGGGCCCGGCTCTCCTGCATTGGCCCCCGGCAATTACATGCCACTTGCGGCCCCTATTTTTCCAGGGGGACCAGGGTGGTTTCTTCCTGAAAGGAGGCTTTGCCCAGGGCCGTGGAACGGATAAAGTACAGGATTTCCTCCATCCGTTCGTTCATGGGGTTTACCGCCATTTCGTGCCCGGCGCCGACCTGCCTGAAGTAGTGGAAGAGGTACTTGTTCCGGGCAAACTGTCGCGCCAGGAAATTGGAACCGAAAAAGCCCTTGTTCAGCAGCCTCCTTTTGTTGTAGGGCACCACCTTGTCGTCTGACCCATGGAAGAAGAGCGTGGGGGCCGGGGCATGGGCATATCGGGGTTTGCCTTCGTAACTGAAAATGGCCCCCGCAAAGGCGATGACCCCGGCGTACTGGAACCCTTTGGGCAAAATCCGGGCCAGCTCATGCCGGTTCTGGTTGTACCAGTCGCCGTGGAGGCTGGTGATCGCCCCGGCGCTGGAGCCGGAAACAATAATACGGGACGGGTCGATCTGCAATTCGCCGGCCCTGGATACCAAAAAGGCAGTGGCCTGGTACAGGTCTTCCACGGCCAGGTCGATGGCGTCTTTCAGAGGCCGGGTGTTAAAGATGCCTACCTGGTCGTATATGCCCCTGAGGCCCAGGCGGTAGTCGATCGAGGCCACCTTGAGCCCGCTTTGGACGAGGCTCTGGAAATAGGAGGTGTAGAAGGGGGCATCGCGTTGGCCGGAGGCGAAACCTCCCCCGAAAATGAAGATTACGCAGGGTTTCGGCTGGGTATCCCCTTTCAGCTGGTAAAAATCCAGGTAGAGGGTGGAATCGCGCTGGGCAAAGGCCAGGGTTTGTTTTTCGACGGTTTCGGCCGCAGATGCAGGGGCCTGCCCAAGCAGGGGGTTCCAGGCCCACAGGAGGCCAATCAGCAGGTAGCGGAGGTTCCTTCCTTTCACGGGAGCGTATTTTGGTTCAGGCGAATATAGGATTTTGAGGCCAACTTCGCACGGGGCCTTCCGGTCAGCTCTTCTGCTCCCGGTTGAAATACACCAGGTAATAGTACATCTGCCGCTCCTCGTCCCAGCCTTTTTCCACAAACTTTTCGGCCGATTCGGGGTTGATGAAGTTCAGCTTGATCTGGATGTTGGTATCCAGGTCAATCACGTTGCGGATCTTCTTGCGCGTGTCGCTTACCGCCTTGTTGGCGATCGGGAAGTTCGAGACGTCCTCAATGCTGTACTTCGGGCCTTTTTCGGTCTTGTAGTGCTTGAATTCGGGGATCAGTTCGGGGTTTTCGAGCACCTCGTTCAAAAACTGGCTTTCCTCGAAGGCGTCGTTTTTGGCGAAGTGGTTCACCGCCCGGTTCATGAAGAGCACTTCCTGCTGTTTGTCTTCAGCCGGCAGCACCACATCCCGGGCAAACCCCTGGCAAAACTTCAGGTAATTGCGCGTGTAGAAGTTGTCGTCGGTAAGCGGGGCCAGCCCGAGGAATTCCTCGAGCCAGTATTTGGCATCGTACCGGTTGCTGTCGATCGAGAGCACCTTGTACCCGGCTTCCTTCTCTCGGTTGAAGATCAGGCAGCCCTTGTCGAGCTTGTGCAGGTTCACCCCCTGCTGCACGAGCAGGTCGAGGTTGGGGCCCTTCTCTTCGAACTGCAGGAAATCCTGTTTCACCTCGCTTTTGAAGATGCCCAGGGCCTGGGTGCGCTCATTGTCGAGCATCACATCGGTAAAGTAGGCCACGTAGCATTCCCCGCTCTTGATATGGGGGTGGTTTGACCTGGCGTACAGGTGGCGCGCCAGCTCGCGCGAAACTTCGTGCAGGCGCGAGGGGTTGTCAAAAACGGCCGCGGCCGCTTCATAGACCGGGTGGAATTCCAGGGCGGCCTCGTGGTGGAAGCAGAAGTAGTTTTCTTCTTTTTCGCGGAAGGGTTTCTGGAAATATTCCTTCAGCAGGCCGGTTTGCTCGTCGTTGAGGCGGCAGGGAGTTTCGGAGAGGAAAAGCGGTTCCCCCCGGTGCTTGTTGCCCACGCGGTGGAGGGAAACTGATTCGATCTGGGAGGCATACAGGTTCAGCATCTGATATAGGTTCTATTCAGGGGGTTCGAAATTCAATAAGGGGGCGATCAGTTCCAGTTCTCGTCGAAGTCCATGTCGTCGTAGCTGTCAAAGGGCTCGTCGAGGTCGTAGTCGGCATCGGATGGGTCGGCTTCAAAATGTTTTTCCGGGGGCGATTCCGGGAGTTCCCCAAAGCCAAATAAAAGGTTGGGATAGCTGCGTCCGTCTTCTTTTTCGGCGATGTCGGCCAGCTCCACGAAAAAAGTCCACATATTCAGGAAGTCGTACACGTAAAGCAGTTTGGGATGCTCCCCGCTAAGGACCTCCGAAAGGGCCGTATCGCGCATCAGGCGGCTCTGCCCGTCGCCTTCCCGGATGTCGAAAAGCGGGATCTCCTCGTCTTGCACCCAGTTCTCATCGCAGGTATAAAAGGAGGCCATCTCTTCCCCCAGAAATCCGAATGACTGGGTAATGGCATTGTGCAACTCTTCCAGGGTGCTGTCGGCTTCTATTTCCAGGTCCCTGAAAATGTCTTCCTGGGCATCGAGGATTATTCGGATCTTATAGATCATGGCAGGGGGTGTTGAATCGCGGCAAAGTTACGAAGAAATGCGTGTAACCCATGCATGGCGCAACTCCAGCAGCAGGTACCATTGTAACCCGAACAGGATGGCCGCCATCGCCAGGTGCAGGGGCTGGCTGCCAAAGGGAAAACCCAGGTAGTTCATGGCGATTCCGCTGAAGAGGATCAGCAGCAGCGCCCCCAGGGCGGCCCCCATCTTGCCATAGCCCAGCCCGAGCCGGTATACCCTGAAGGCGGCCCAGAGATGGAGCAGCACCAGCACGATGGAGAACGAACGGTGGAGGTAGAACAAAGGGGTGGGGTCCTGGAGCCAGAGGCTGCGCCCCGCCTCGCCCAGGCTTTCTGCCTGCTGGTCCACAAACTGCCGCACCTGGGTGCCTAAGGTAATTTGTACCAGGGTTAGCAGGAGGGTCACCCCCCAGATGCGGTAGGTGGGCCCGTCGGGGCGGTGCCCCGGGTCGGGCCGGGAATTCCGGAAAACGATCCAGGCCAGCAGGGCCACGATCAGCAGGGCCATCACCATGTGCAGGGTGATGCGCACCGGCGCCAGCACGGAATAGACCACGGTGGCGCCCAGCCATGCCTGGAAGCCGATGGCGACCACGGCCACCCAGGCTGCCAGCACCTTCCATTTTCGCTCCTTCCACCAGGCCAGGGAAAAGATGGCCATGGCCAGTATGCTCAATCCAGACAGGGCGCCCAGCAGGCGGTTGATGTATTCGGTCCAGGTGTGGGCCGCGTTGAACAGGGCGTAGTCGTGCCGGGTATAGGGCTCCCAGTTGCCGGGCTCGAAGGCCGTCCCCGCCGTGAAATCGGTGCGGGCCAGCAACAGGCCTTCATCTTTGATGATGACCTGCCCTTTTTTATAGGCCCGGCCCGGGGTGTAGATCAGTTCGGTCTCTTCGGTGGGGGGAATGTAGTAGCCGAAGCACTTTGGCCAGTCGGGGCACCCCATCCCGCTCCCGGTCATGCGCACCACGGCCCCTGCCAGAATAACCAGGTAGACCAGCACCAGCGACAGGCGTGCCAGGCGTTCATACCCTTTTTTCATGCGTTCTCTCATCGGATCAGTTTTTAGGATGGGCGGGGCCCTGTACCGGGGCCAGGCCCAGTTCGCGGCCCTTTTTGAGCATAAAGGCCCGGGCCGCATCGGCCTCGTTCGGGATGACACCTTCCAGAATGGCCTCCTTGATCGCCTCCTTGATGGTCCCGATCTGGGGCGAGGGCTTCAGCCCAAAGGTTTCCATGATCGTTTCCCCGCTTACCGGGGGCTGGAAATTGCGGATGCGGTCGCGCTCTTCCACCTCGGCCATCTTCTGGCGCACCAGGGCAAAGTTGCGGAGGTACCGCTGTTGTTTTTTCGGGTTCTTGGTGGTGATGTCGGCCTCGCAGAGGGTCATCAGGTCGTCCACCTCGTTTCCGGCGTCGAAGACCAGGCGGCGCACCGCCGAATCGGTGACGAAATCATTCGACAAAATGATGGGGCGCGAGCTCATCAGCACCAGTTTCTGGACGTATTTCATCTTTTCGTTCAGCGGCAGGCGCAGGCGCTTGAAAATGCGGTAGACCATTCTGGAGCCCACCAGTTCGTGGTTGTGGAAGGTCCACCCCGCCTTTGGGTCGAACCTCTTGGTCGGGGCCTTGCCGATGTCGTGGAGCAGGGCGGCCCAGCGCAGCCAGAGGTCGTCGGTCTGGCGGGCGATGTTGTCGACCACTTCAAGGGTGTGCCAGAAGTTGTCTTTGTGCCGCTGCCCTTCGATCTCCTGTATGCCCTGCAGGGCGACCAGCTCGGGCAGGAATTCGGCCAGCAGGCCCGTCTGGTACAGCAGGCCCAGGCCCACCGAGGGCACGTCGGTCATCAAAATCTTGTGCAATTCCTCCACGATGCGCTCGCTCGAAACGATGCGGATGCGCGCGTGCTGGCGCGCGATGGCGTTCAGGGAATCGCGCTCGATGCGAAAGCCCA
This sequence comes from uncultured Robiginitalea sp., assembly GCA_964461555.1. Lineage (GTDB taxonomy): Bacteria > Bacteroidota > Bacteroidia > Flavobacteriales > Flavobacteriaceae > Robiginitalea. Next base: position 32,223 of record CAYWZF010000020.1, read on the forward strand.
GCTGGGCGGCAAAGCGGATGGCCCTGATCATGCGCAACGGGTCGTCAGAATAGGTGGCCTCTGGCTCCAGGGGCGTGCGGATGATGCCCTGTTCCAGGTCTTCCATGCCCCCGAACGGGTCGAGCAGGCGCCCGAAGTCGTCGGGGTTGAGGGAGAGGGCCAGGGCGTTGATGGTGAAGTCGCGCCGCCTCTGGTCGTCTTCCAGGGAGCCGTCTTCCACCACCGGTTTGCGGCTGTCGCGGTTGTAGCTTTCGCGCCGGGCCCCGACGAATTCGAGCTGCAGGTCTTCGTGCCGCACCATGGCGGTGCCGAAGTTCTTGAAGACATTCACTTTGGGGTTGCCCGGCAGGGAGGCGGCCACTTTTTTGGCCAGGGCAATGCCGCTGCCCACGGCCACGAAATCGATATCAACGGGTTGCCCCCGCTTGAGGAGGAAATCGCGCACAAACCCCCCGATCACATACGACTCCAGGGAGAGTTCCCGGGCGGCCTGGCTCACATGCCGGAAAATGGGGTTAGAAAGGGCTTCTTTGTAGTACCTCTGGGCCATATCAGGGTCTGATCACCCGAACCTGCCCGTCGGCCTTCAGCTTTATGAGGGTCGGGGGCCTGCTCTTCAGGCTTTCCTGCTCCAAAGGTACCACATAGTCCACAGCATTTAAAATAGCCGGGTCTATTTCTGAAAACTGCCCTGGGGCAGGTGCCCCCCGCTTGTGGGGCGGGGCGAAGACCAGGGGTTTGCGCAGCCGCCTGAGCAGCTCCCGGCAAAAAGGGTGGGAGGTCAGGCACACCCCGAGCGTGTTTTCTTCCGATACCAGGTTCGGGGCCACGCCTTTCGGCTGGTCGTAGACGATCACCAGGGGTTTGTCAGAGAGGTCGATCAGGTCCCAGGCCACCTCGGGGAACTGGGGGATTAGCTGCTCCAGCTGGCGGTCGGTGCCCACCAGGCAGTAGAGCGACCTCGGGCCCGGTTGGTTTTTGAGGGAGCAGATTCGGGCAACTGCAGCCTCATGGGTGGCGTCGCAGCCGATGGCCCACCCGGTTTCAGTCGGATACAGGATCGTGCCGCCCGCCTCCAGGACGGAAAGGGCATTTTCAAGGATGTTTTTCATAATCAGGGAGGCAGGGTCCTGTCTGTTTAAGTTCTGGGTTCCGGTAACTTCAGGTAATCCCCAATGATGCGGTTGTATTCCTGCGGAATGAATTCCTTCCGCCCATCTGCCGGGTAGAAGGTCATCTCTCCAAAGAGCACCCGTCCGTCAATGTTGTAAAGGTCTACCCTTACGAATGGAAAATCAGCGGCAAGCCGCGTTGCGACCGACACCATTTCCTCAAAATTTTCAGGGCGGGGAACCTCTCCTTCATAAAAGGTATTCCGTTCGGTGGTGAAAGGCAGCTTCGTCCAATTGAGGTCGTAATAGCACCGGTAGTCCATCTCCCCCCTGTCAAGGTCTATCTGAAGGAAAAGGGGTTGTCCGTCAAAGCAGAAAAATTTATAGTCATTGATTATTTTTTTGCCCATCTCTTCGAGGTAGGCCTCTGCCATGAGCCGGGGAGGTACGTTTTTATAGGCCCATTCCAGACCGCCCCGGTAATACTGGTTTTTGGACATCCATTTTCGGAGTTTCAGCCGTGCCTTCCAGGGGACGAGCTGGCTTCGGTCTGAAACAATCAGGTTGAAATGGCACCCATGCACCCCTTTGATCACGAACCGGTCAGGCAGCCTGCTGAAATCCACTTCCCCCACCCGGTCGTACACCCCGAGCAGTTCGTTGAGGTATTTTTCTCCAACCTTCTCCCTTACATATGCCCGCACGGCGTATTTATCGACCAGTTGGGTCAGGCGGGGGTCTTTGTAGAAAACCTTGAGCCACTGAATTTTCTCGTTGAATTCCCTGGGCGACTTCAGGTTGAGCTTCTTGCCCGTATAGTATTCGTAATAGACCCGCACGTATAAGGGAGGCGGGAGGAATTTCAGCCTCTTCGCCACGCCCAGCAGCACTCTTTTCAAAGCTTCACATTTTCAGTTCTGCCCAAAGATAAGCAAGAAGACTTTCATACTTTTGTAGCCGTGAAAAGGGAATTCGAACAACCCGTTATTTCGGTAATCATCAGCACCTACAATGCTGAGGCCTGGCTCGAAAAAGTCCTGTACGGCTATAATTGCCAGCTTTTCAAGGATTTTGAAGTGGTCATTGCCGACGATGGCTCTGGGCCTGCCACCCGCGAGCTCATCGACCGCATGCGGCAGGAGGTGTTCTTCGACATCGTGCACGTCTGGCAGGAAGATGAGGGTTTTCAAAAATCGCGCATCCTGAACAAGGCCATCCTGGCCTGCAGGGCCGACTATATCATCATGACCGACGGGGACTGCATTCCCCGGAACGATTTTGTGCAGGTGCACCAGATCAACAAGGAGAAGGGCTATTTTATTTCTGGCGGGTATTACATGCTCCCCATGAACATCTCACACCGCATCACCCGCGCCGACATCGAATCCCAGCGCTGTTTTGACATCAACTGGCTCAGGGAAGAGGGTATCCCCAATACCTTCAAGAACAGCAAGCTCACCGCCCGGGGCTTCATTTCCAAATTCCTGAATACCGTTACCCCGACCAATGCCAGCTGGAACGGGCACAACAGCTCGGGTTGGAAAAAGGACATCCTGAATGTGAATGGTTTTGACGAGCGGATGCAATATGGCGGGCAAGACCGGGAGCTGGGCGAGCGCCTTTTCAACTTCGGGATCAAATCCAAACAACTCCGTTACAGCGCAGTCTGTGTGCACCTCGACCACAAGCGGGGCTACAAGACCCCCGAGTCACTGGCCAAGAATGCGGCCATCAGGCGAGATACCCGCAAGAACAAGCAGGTCTGGACGCATTACGGCATTACCAAATAGTACGCCAGCGCGTTTTTCTTTTCCAGTTTTCTGAGTTCCCGGTACCGCTCCAGAACCCCCAGGGCGTTCAGGTAGCAGATCACCATCCCCTTTTTGCCGTCGAGGATCCCAAGGCGCAGCAGGTAGTGGTTGGCGAACTTCCAGAGGGGTTTCACCGTCATCAGGAGGTAGGTGAACGGGTTTTCCTTGTAGAAATCTTCCAGGGCCTTCAGGCGGCCGTAATGCAGCATCTTGCACCGGTAATCGTCGTAGTTCTTGAAGCAGTAGTGGATCAGTTTCTCGTTCAGGATGCCCGAGGTGCCCTCGACCTCCAGGGTTTCGTGCACGATTTTCCGGTCGGTGAACCGGGCTTTGCTCTTGCGGAAAAGCCGGTAATTCTTGTCGGTTTGCCAGCCGCTGTAACGCAGGGGCTGGTTTTCATACATGAACTGGCGGTAAAACCAGAAGGCGTCATGTTCCGTGCCGCTCCCCACCGTATCGACGATTTCCTGCTGCAGCGCTTCGGGGACCACCTCGTCGGCGTCCAGGAACAAAATCCAGTCATGGGTGGCCTGGCTCAGCGCAAAGGACTTTTGCCGGGTGAAATTCTCAAAGGGGTGCTGGATGACCTTTACCCCGGGCCGCCCCAGCAGGTACTCGTATGTGCCATCGGTGCTGAAGGAATCCACCACGATGATCTCATCGGCAAAGGCGATGGAATCGAGGCACTGCTCGATGTAGCCCATCTCATTGTAGGTAATGATCAGGGCACTGATTTTGGAAAGTTCTGCCGGTTTCATGACGGGTCAGGTTGTTTTTGGGTCAGAATTCTTTTCCGGGGGTAATTTCATAACAAAGAAACGAGGAAAAAATTGCATAACAGGCATAATATGTGGAAAGATCTCACAAATTATCAATCCCGCGCCGGCCGGGCCCAGCTGTTGTCAAAAGAGCAAAGCAGCCGCTTTTCCCTTGCCAGGTCTGCAATGATGTGGGCAGTTCTGCAGGAGATCCCTACCTG